>JAYVPT010000031.1:0-64903 GCA_043757165.1 Ferruginibacter sp. | reverse complement strand
AACTGATGGTTTCTCTCAGTTCTTTACTGCGGCTGGCTTTGTTAATCACAAAATTAAATAACCGGGCTTTACTGCTCAATATCTGCAGGTAATGACTGAGTTTTAGTTCTGCCCATAATTTTTTATACAACTCATCATCATACTGTGCTAAAAACTTTTCGGTAAAATCATTTGTTGCTATTGCTTTTGCAATTACCATGGATGCCACCAAACCTGAAACCATGGCATTGCCAATGCCTTCCCCTGTAAATGGATCAATGAGTGAACCGGCATCACCGGTTAATAAAAAACGATTGCCACTCAATTTTCTTTTTTTAGAACCTAACGGTAAACCCCAGCCTTCAATTGGCCCTTCTATACTGGCATTTGCAAAACGGTCTTTTAGATTGGGATGAGTTGTAACAGCATCCAGCATTAATTGTTTAAGGTTGGCTTTTTTTAATGATATGGTTTTACTGAGCATACCCACACCCACGTTAGCATCGCCATTGGGTAATGGAAATATCCACAGATACCCCGGTTGCAGTGTTTTTAAAAAATGCAGCTCAATAAAATTTTGATCATGCATGCCATTTACGTTTTTATAGTAGGCCCTTATGCCGGCACTATAATGCTCAGGTTCCATTGTATGTTGTGCCATTTTTTTTGCCACAATGCTGCTGCGGCCCTCTGCACCCACAATCATTTTGGTAAATATTGTTTTGCGTTCGCCGTGTTGTTGTATTGTTACCATCAGGCCATCAGGAGTTTCTTCAATATCAACCAACAATGCACCTGTAAGTAAGGTTGCATATTGTGGGTCAATTAAACCTGCAAGTGCGTTATCAAAATCTATACGCTTACTTACAAAACCAACGGGGGTTTGTTCGCCAGTATTCTTTTTTAAAAAAGGAACACTAAGACTGGTATTATTGGGAGCGATAAATTGTATGCCGTTACTTATAATAGCTTTGTTTTCATCCAGGAAAAACTGCTGCCAGTTGGGTGTCATCCTTTTTAACATGCCCACCGTTTTACCGCTGATTGCATCGCCACAAATTTTATCACGTGGAAAAAATGCTTTATCAATAATGATGTGCTGTATCTTTTCTTTAACCAGGAATACAGAAGTACTTGCGCCGCCCGGGCCTGCACCGGCAATTAGTACATCAGTTGTATAATGAAAATTATTCAATGTGTTTGTATCAGCAAATTTATTTAACAGGTGCAAGATAAGATAGTAATGAAAGGGAATAAGCCAACTGAATTTTTAATTATTACAATAAAAAAGACAGGTCATCATTTACTGTAAGTTCAACTTGTGCTGCAGCATTATTCTCCCATCGGAATAGTAATGCATTGGTGTTACCGGTTATTTTTAATTTACCTTTTTCCAATAACAGGGCCGTACCTTCTGGTAAAGCCACTACAGGTACAGCAGGATTCAGTTGCAGAAATTCTGCCAGCCGCTGGTTACGGGTTTCGCCATTGAACCCGGCAACAGGCTGGTTGTAATAATGCGGATTGATCTGGAAAGGGTAAAACCCGAGCGCTTTAAAACTTCCGGGGTTAATGATGGGCATATCATTACTGGTACAAATAGTAGCACCTGTAATATTGCTGCCGGCACTCCAGCCGATAAAAGGAATACCTGCGTGTACTTTATCCTTTATCAGTTCCATTAATTGTAAGGCATACAGATCATGCAGTAACTTAAAGGTATTACCACCACCAACCATAATGGCATCTGCATTTTCAATTGTTTTTTTTGAGGTATCACCCTGCACCGTTTGAATGTTATATGGCAATGCTGATAAGCCATTACGTACAGTATTGGTGTACACTTCATAATCGGGATGTACACTTGCAAATGGAATGAAGGCAATGTTTAATGATGCATTGCCCAAAAATTTTTTTATGGCAGGTGCTGCAGTTTCAAGATAGTTACCATTGCCTTCTCTCGAACTGCTGAATGCCAATACGCTTGTTTTCAAAATAAATATTTTTAAAAAGCAAAGCTATTAAAAAAAGCGGGGAAGACTTTCGTTATAAAATTCATCATAAATTATGTATTGCTCATGGTTAAAATAAATTTCCGCTTCACCTCTCTGGATTAAGAACCGGTTTACCGGTAAAGGAGCTTCGAGCCATAAATTATTTTCTCAATTAAATTGGTTAAGATTTCCCACCTATCTTCTTTGAATTCTGATTCATGTTCGAAATCTTTTTAACCCTTGCGTTTGTGCAAAAGCCTCTGCAATGCAAATTGCAGGCTGCTGCGCAAGTATTTGTTTGCCAATCAATGTGTATTCCGCTAATGATACCCTGTATTTTTTTTCTTGTATCCCACTATACATATTTATAAAAAATATTCAGGACTTCTTGTAGATTTTCTGTTTCAATTTATTGGTTGTACTGTGAGCTGAATTTATAGTAATGAAAATGGGCTATAGTTTATATACAATGTAGTTTTTTTAGTAAAACTTCTTTTCTAAATAGTCACAATATTCCTGACTAACGTTAAGGAGCTGTAGGGGAGGTAGTCTTTAAAAGCAGTCAGCAAAAAAAATATTCAATGCCAAGATATTTATGATTATATTGTTTAATCATTTAATAAACCTTAAACTATTTTTATGAAAAGTAAATTTCAATCAATTGTTCTTTTAACAATTACCTGTTTGTTTTTTGGGGCTTGTTCCACACCTGCCGAAGCGCCAAAACCTGTTGATACTGCAGCAATAAAGCCAGAGATACAGGCTCTGGAAGATGCCTTTGCCAAAGGAGAGAAAGATAAGAACGCCGATGCCGTTGTAGCGTATTACAGCGATGATGCCATCAGTTATAACAGGAATGAAGCACCAAGTATTGGCAAAGCTGCCATTAAGGAAAAAATTGCAAAGCAATTAGCAAGCGATACAATAGGGATTACTCATGTATACAAAGTGGTAGACCTTTTTGCCGATGGGAATATGGTAACAGAAGTAGGATCATTTTCAAACCTTAATTCTGCCGGTGCCGAAGTGGATAAAGGTTTTTATATGTCGTGTTTTCAAAAGCGTGACGGAAAATATGTTTGCGTAAGAGATATGAGTGTTACCACAATGCCTGTAAAGGCACCATAGAAAATGATGCAATAAATAATGAATAATATAAAACAACAACGGAGACTGTATATTGCAGTCTCCGTTGTTTATAAAAAATAGGTTTAAAAAAAATAATTACGGTTTCACATTGCCGGGAGTAAATTTTACCACCGCATTATTTATTGGAGTTACCGTTCTTAAATATGCATAAATGGCTTTAAGGTCTTCTTCATTCATTTTGCCATACATGGTCCATGGCATAATGGAATTAAAATCACCGGGCTTAAGTTTGGTAGTTAAAGTTGCAGAATCGGAACGGGTATGAAACAAAGTTAAAAAAGCAGTTTCACTCCAGTTGCCAATACCTGTAGCTGCATCGGAACTTATATTACCCGACTGTACTTTACTTCCATCAGGAAAATGAAATTCCCTGCCGCCGCCAAATTCTGTTCCGGGAATCAATTTGCCTTTTTCAAATTTGGTATGGCATTCTTTACATGCTGCTGCATTAACAAGGTATCTTCCATAATTCACCACATCTGTTTTAGCAGGCATTTTGGTTAAAGAAGCTTTTGAAGGAATGGTGTTGATGATGATGTTCATCGGAAAATCGGAAGAAGATTCCGGCACTATATTCTTTATAGGTTGTAAAGTGCGGATGTATGCAATGATGCTGTAAATATCTTCTTCATCCATACGGCCATAATAACTGTAAGGCATTACAGGGAACATGGCCCTGCCTTCTTTGGTTACGCCGGTGGTAATAACCCTGAACAGCTCGCCATCGGTATAGCGGCTAATCCCTTCCGGTGTAATGTTTCTGGCATAATATGCACCGGGGAAACCAAATTTCTGGTTAAACAGATTTCCGCCCTTTCCTATAGTACCTTCCAGGAGTCGGCCCGAAAACCGTGACCAATCTCTTGTAGAATGGCAGTCAATACAAGCAGTTACATGGTTGGCCAGGTATTCGCCCCTTGCCACACGTGCCGCAGTTTTTTCAATGGTAAGGTTGTTAGTTTAGTTTTAAAGAAAAGAAAGATATAAAATATTAATTATAAAAGAAAGTGATGGCGTTAAAAAAATTGGTATGCGTTAGTTTGATTGAGTGTATCTGCTAAGGGCGCTGGTTATTATAGGTGATGATGTAGTGGTAAAAGAACGTTGGTACCTGAAGGCATCAATTGCCCGATTACTAAAAAGACGGTTTCCAGAAGGGGCCGCTTACCTATTTTTTGTAAATAGTTAATCCGGCAGATTCTTAATACTTATAATAAGTGCATATAAAGCTGCTATTGCTTTTTGGTAAGATGGAGTCAACTCCTTTTGCATCCATATCTCAGATTTTGAGAAACCTGATTCAAGTGCAGCAATATAGTTTCTGTTTGAATCGGTAACTACAATTTCATTTTTTACACCAGTTAAATTGTTGCTATAGATAATTAAAGAGTCCTGCTGATGTAAAAGATAGCCGCTTTCAATTACTCCGTTCACAAAATGTGTTATGTAAAAGGTCCATTGAATTGAATCATTGCCGGTATTGATCATTCCTGAAACATTCCTGTTATAATACAATACTTTATTTTTATTTGCATCTTCGTTTTTGTTGTTACCACTAAGTATAAAACCAAGAACAGACTCTCTCTCTTCCCTGGAAAATGAATAGACGGTAAAAAAAGCGTTACTCGAATCGGATGCACCCCCAAGTAATAAATGGCAAAACTTTGTTTTATTAATATCCACTGTATTAAAATTGTCGGCATAAAGTTTTCCGCGGTAACTTTCAAGGCTTCCGCTATTTGCAATTTTTGTTTTACTCTTAATAACAGCCGAATCAGTTTTGCCTGATTCGAGCGTAACATAAGGGCCAAATGCAGGTTTTGCAAATCCAAAAAGCGCTTTGTTTTGCTGCACCACCCAGTTTTCACTTTGTGCCCGTAAAATAGAATCTTTATTTACCGGTGGTGTACCTAACTGTATTTTGCCTGCTAATGGTTCCTTGTTTTCAAACAGTTCATCAAGCAATATTGAAAACAGTTGTATAAATTCATCCGGTGTAAACCAGCTCAGGTTTGAATGATACTTATCCAATTGATGTTTTATTTCGTGGCGGTACACTTCTTTATCATTTTGCTGCACCACCACTTTCATACTCCAGAACACATCATACCCGGTGGTAGCCCTTGTAATAAATGATAAAACGGATACCTGCAAATCAGTTGCGTTGTCCGAAGGTTCAGGATCCTTTATGTTTGGTTTTCCAAACATCATAATATTTCTATACTCCAGTTTCGTGGGCTTTGTAATATCTGTTATCTTAAAATGTTTACCCAGTGCAGATGCTGTTGCATTTAGTATGCCTGCTTTTACTGTATCATTGGTAACATAAGGAGGAAACCTCACTTCATCCAGCCAGCGGATGGTGTGCTGAAAAGAAGTGACATGAATAGTTTGTGCCATTGTATTACTATAAAGGAATAACAGTACAATAAAAAGCAGTTGTTTCATACCGAATTAATTTAGCGCCATATTAATGCATGTACAGCAAATCAATTGCTGTTATGGTACTGCAGATATTACTTGTAAAAGAATACATCAGTTGCTCCATTACTTTAAAAATAAATGCTGATTACTGTACCTGCTGTATCAAACAGTTTGCCATTATTTTAAGTTACAACATTTTTTAATGGCTTTTACAAAAAATGTAATAGCAGTAAAGTTGATACTAAAAAAATGGTGTATGGTGAGTAATATTAAATAAGACAGCATGCACCAGAGGAGCAGCTATTTTATAAAATGATACAGAAATAAAACATCGGCAGTAAAAGCATGTTTTGGCTGATCCTTAATTTCTAACTGAATATATAATGTTGCTTTGGTAACACCCTTTAAATTAATGATGGACGACAGCGAAACCCTGCACCTTACCTGGCTGCCCACAACAACTGCCTGCCCAAACTTCAGCTTTTCAATGCCATAGTTAACCTCCATCTTAAGGTTTTGTACATCTGCAATTTGTTTCCAAAAAAAAGGTACCAAAGAAAGTGTAAGATACCCGTGGGCAATGGTTGCTTTAAAAGGGCTTTCCCTTGCAGCCCTTTCCGGGTTGGTGTGTATCCATTGATGGTCTAATGTGGCATCTGCAAAATTATTGATCTGCTCCTGCGTAATGGTATGCCAGCCGGAAACACCTAATTCCTTACCCAGGTACGACTCAAATTCGGCATGACTTTTTATAACCACCATATAGCTAAGGTATAAAATTATTGCAATGAAATAAACAATATTGTACAATTTCAACCTCCCCTCAAACGCAATACAAGATGTATGACAGATCCTTTTTGAATGTTGTAGTCTGCCAAAGATCTTCCATCTTCCAGTTGTTTACCTGCGTAAATTAACCTTTGCTGATCTGGTGGAATCCCTTCTTTATCCTGGATCTTTATTTTAACAGTACTTACCGAATCATTTAATGCAGCGGCAATTACTATTGTTTTGCCGGTAAGTGTCTTTACATAAAATGTATCGAAAACTGGCTTTACACTTATTGTTGTCCCGGTTATTTTAGGGGGTAGCAAATTTGCCGTTGCAGGTGATGCAATTATTACAATAACGGAAATCAGTAACACTAAAAGGATTTTATTACGCATAGCGGTTATTTTATAGTGTTAAGGTAAAAAATAAAATTAAAACTCCTTTATTATTTTGGTTTGTGAGCCAGGAGCCATGGCGAAGAAGCCCGCCGGCATGGGGAAAAATACCTGGCTGCCTAACTATAACAGTCAACACGGTTTATACCACTAACAGGTTATTGACAGCATCGTTTTGAATGGGTAATTTTAATAACTTTTATTTAAACCTCATTTAATAACATTTATTTTTTTTTATGGCAACACCTGATATTTTAAAACGACTTGCATTGTCGAAAAGAAAATACTTTGTGTACAATGTAAAATTTGTTTGCGGCCTTCAAAAAAATAAATTCGAAACGGATTGCGAAGCCATCCTCAGCCGCGGTATTTACTCCACTGAAATTAATATACTCAACTATGGTATAAAAGAGGCTACAGTAGTAAAACTTTTTACACCAGTAGTAGTGCAAAACAAAGCCATTGCCCGTGAACCTAAGACACAGGGGCCGGTGAATTTTGAAAGAGTTGTGCTAAAACCCCTACATGCCACAATGGACGATTGTTGCAAAATTTTGGAAATGCTGAAAAAAGAAAAAGCAGATGAACAATTGAAAATCGGTTTTGTGGAAATTATAAGCCCCGTTGAGCTGGAAGTGTATGCAGTATATACAGTTACTGATCTGGAACAGGTTAATCCTTCAGTAAATGTGGTACAGGTAGAAGCCAGAAGCCTTTCGATAGGATAGGTAAGCCTATTCTTTTTTATTATGATTGGCAAAGGATTCTTTCGAAGGAAGTGCGAATGGTTTTTATATTTAGGATCTCACCAATATAATAATAAGAGATAAAAATCCGTAGCTACAGAAATAATTATTGCATAAAAAAGATTAAAATTATAATTTTAAGTAAGTATTCGAGACCAATTTAACATTCGATTAGGTTGGTTCCGCGACCACAAGGTCATGTTAGTGGGTCTGGTTCGGCCAGGCTCACTCCTTTTTATCATCAACAAAAACAAAAAGTATGTTCATTACAATACAATTTCCCTTTGTTGACCTGCGACGGTTTCTGCTCTATCCTCCGGATTTTGTTCCAAACAGGTCATTTCAGCTTCCCCCCGAGATAGCCGATCTGGAAAAAATAGCGAAAGATGAATATGTACGTTGTTTCGGGCACTACAGGCTACGCAGCTATGTGCCTAAAATAAAAGTGAAAAAAAAAATATACTCCGGCAGCGATAAAGAGTGGCAGGATCTTAATCTTAATGGTATCTGGCACGATGAATATTTGTACGCCTCAACACGGCGGGGATTGCGGTTCGATTTTTTAGAAAAACAGCAGCTTCTTGGAGGCAAACTTTGTAAACCTAAAGCTAAGATCAGGGCCTTAAGATTCTCTTCAGTCGATCCGGCAAGCCCTTCATGGTCGCCTTGTATCCGCATTGAAACAGGCATTATGTATGATGTGCCAAAAGCCCTTAACGGAATTGAATTGATTAAAGCCCTTGATGAATTTATGAAACAGCCTGTTAAGGTTCCCGTTTACGAAAGAGAAGGAGCAGGAGGTGGCGCAATAGTGAAACAGAAGTTAGAGGAAGGCCCTTTGATTGAACAGCAAAAAAAACTGGCACAATTGATAGTGAATGGAACCACTGCCCAACATGTATTAAGGGTACACCATAATATGATATTGCCCGGTGAACCATTATTAACTGTTCACTATACCAATGATGAAATATCCGAATTGCCTCCCAATACGGTAAGCTTACCTTCAACTTCGGATAAAGATGTAAAGATCAGTTACCATCCCCTTCGCCAGCCTGGTATCGGACTTTGGTTATTTGAACTTCCTTACAGTTGGGATAAAATGAAAACTGTAGTTAAAAAAAGAGAGACCATCCGTAATAATACAATCGCCATCATGCGGTATTGGTCCGAGTTTCAGGCAACGATAGCTTTACGAAATGCTGTTACATCAGATTCTTTTGAGTTTTCCAAAGCGAACAGCCCAATGCAGAATTATGTAAACAATGCTACCAAATTTCTTTTATCAGGTACCTGGCATGGTGCCCAGCTGGATATTATCCGCAACATTATTAATGCACATCAGTCAGCAGCCCCCGACCGGCAACCTTTAGTTAATCAAACCATTAAAAATTTTAAAAAGCAGGTTGCAGAAAAGCTGCTGAAAATAGGAACCGGCAACCTGAGTATTTTTGTTTCCTATAGCCATTTTGATAAGGATTTTCTTCCCGGCATTCAAACTGCTTTTAGCAAGCTTATTAAAACCAATCAAATTGCCTATTTCGATGATAAATATATTGGGCCCGGCAGCGAATGGGAACAAAAAATTATTACCGCACTTGAAAATACTTCAGTTGCTGTAATGCTTATCAGCCCGTCTTTTTTTAAATCAGCTTACATCAGTTCAATTGAAAACCCCAAAATTGCAGACCGGTTTAAGCGGGGAAAGCTGAATATTATTCCTGTGCTTATTGATGGCGAACTGCCAAAAAAAGGTTTCTTTAGCCGTATCCAGTTTTTAAATGCAAACTCCCCTTTAGCTGCCAGCAGCACGGAAAAGAAAACGGAGATAATGCAATTGCTTGTAGAAAAAATATTGGCTTTTCAAACAGCGGAGGGGTAATTGTAAAAATGCCTGCCCCTTGTTTTGCGAAAACGGGAATCAAAGCTGCGTAAATACTATTCACATACCGGCAGATTTTTTTCCTTATTGCGGGGTAAATATGTTTGGGTTTTCTTTTCTTTGCAGCAAATAATAAAAATAATTATGAGCAGCAAAGCAACCGTACACAACAGCATGCGTATCTATCACCGTTATCTGGGCTTTTTTTTAGCAGGTATTATGGCCGTGTATTCTATAAGTGGTATCATTCTCATTTTTAGAGATACCGATTTTTTAAAAAGAGAAAAACAAATAAGCCAGCAACTTAAACCCGGCCTTACTGCCGAAGAGCTGGGTAAAGCCATACGCATACGTGACTTGAAAGTTGAAACTGTGAACGGCAGTGTGCAAAGTTTTAAAACCGGCACCTACGATACATTAACAGGTGCAGTAAATTATACCACCAAATCATTAATGCCTTTTGCAGAAAAGCTTACCCGTTTGCATAAAGCCAATACCAAAGACCCATTGTTTTACCTCAATGTTTTCTTTGGCATATCCTTGTTCTTTTTTGTTATCTCCTCTTTTTGGATGTTTATGCCTAAGACTACTATTTTTAAAAAGGGACTTTATTTTACGCTGGCGGGTATTTTGCTGGTGGTTATTTTGTTGATGGTGTGAGGATAAAGAAATGTTTTTTGTTAGTGGCTTTGTGGTGTTAGAAGGGACCAGATAGGGATTGCAGTTGAGGAGTAAGGAATTATATTATTTCTTTTTTGTACTGAGAAATTAACTTGTCAATTTCTGTAGCTGCCAAAGGTGATGTTGAGCTGATTACAGCTACATCTATTTCTCTTTCATAGTCAATCTTGCCATAGAATGGTAATTTCTTTTTTTGAAAAGTATAGCCAACTTCTTTCTTATCAAGGTATTTACATAACCAACTATGTGCACTTACTATTCAAGAACTACTGGTTAGAATTATTTTATTCAGAGAATTATTCTCTTTGAGTATCTGAATAATATCCATAAACTCGACTATCTCTAATTTATGGTCAACTGAGCTTTTTTCCTTTCTTATAATTCTATATCCCATGTCAGTAACCCCAATTTTCAAGTCTTATAGTATTTTTTTTCGCTCTGTAATTGCTTCAACACCTGAAATATATTTTAGTTCAATATTGTTAACTGCACTCAGCACCTTCCAGAAATTATTTGCACAGTTAGGATAAAAGAAATCGAAGGACCAATTTTTTTTCTGTGTTGGAAATGTTCCAACAATCAATTTTGTTGCTCCCTCAGGTACAAACCATTTCCATTTATGAGTTTCAGGTTCTATATGAATTTCCATAATTGTCGCTATTATAATACCAACACCTTAGTACTTTCCTCCCCAAACTGGCTTATCACCCTTACGGCAACTTTCTTTTCTTTTTTATAAACTATGGGGTGGGAGATATGTTTATACAATCTTCCCCAGGCTTCTTCATCTATTTCAACCTTCACCGTTTTTTCCAATGCTTTACGCCATTTATCAAACTCATCATCACCACCGCAAAAGAAAACCTGCTTTACAATAAAGTTGGCACCATCATAATCATCATCCACCATCCAGTAAGCTATATCTTCTCTGTTAAAACTTTTTACTTCATCTTTAATCGGATCATAAATATCCATGCCGGCTATTTCGACAGTAATGGTATCTTTTTGTTTGTGCATCTTAACATCGGGCTCTCCAATGGTTATAAAAGAAGCTGCTTTTTTATCTTTCTTTAATAAACCTTCCTGTAATAAATCGTCAGCCATGCGTACCTTGGTTACTTCAAAGGTTCCCATGCTGGTGGTTTCTGTACTGTTGCTGATATCGCTTTCAAAACTAAAGCCTAAAATAATCAACCAATCTGCGCCACCACGGTTACGGCATTCTTTTACAGCTTCATTTACTGCCTGCCTGCTTACCGTACCAAACTGGGGGCCTATATGAAAATATGCTTTGCGTTCTCCTTTTTCTGTTTGGTAAAACCCTTCTGCATGCAGGTAAGCACTGGCCAATGATTCTACTCGTGTAAAAACGGCCGTTTCATTTTTTAAACCATTTTTTACACCTGCGCTTTTTAAATGTTCAAATATTTTTTGTTCAAAGCCGGTGATATCTGTTGCTTCGGTATTTTTTTTCTCTAATTCATCAGGAGAAATTGGTTCAAAATTTTGTAAGGTTTCTACAGTAAAAGGACCACTTACCCGTATGCGCTTATTATCTGTTTTAGGCCTATCATATAGAGTTTCCATTTGCGGTTGCTCATCATTTGCTAAGCTTTTGAGGGTGATATGTTTTACTTTCTCATATTCAAAACCATTGCGTAAATCAGCAGCATTGGCATGGCCTGCACCGTTTACTATTAAGCCACGATGTATTTCATCATATAAATAATAATAAGGAAACAAGGCCGTCATTAATCTTGTTTTAGCAATATTGAGTGCAATACGACTGGTATCGGTGGTTATCCATCTGCGTCCCCATTGTTCGGCTACAAAAGCGGTTGTACCGCTACCGCTAGTTGGGTCTAGGACTAAATCTCCTGGGTCTGTTGTCATTAAAATACACCTTTTTACAACCTCTACCGATGTTTGAACTACATATTCTTTTTCTCTAGCGCCAATCGTATCATGCCAACTTGATGTTATTTTGGATAAGCTGTAATCATCTAAAAAAAGGACATACCGTAAGTTTTTACCTTCAATTTGTATTCTTTTTGCTTTAATTAATCTTTCCATTCCATTGCGGGTTGTTGGCCAACAAGCATTTTGTGGAGGCAACCATTTTCTTCCTTCAAATTCAACTTCAAAAACAGAATTAGCATTAAATGTTGGAGGCGGCATTGAAACTAATCTGAAAACTCTTGCTCCTTTTGGTAATAAAGAATGATTATTTAATTGTTCAATGCTCATCTTTTGCCGTGATCCATTAGGGGTTTCGTACCATTGCCAATGAAAGTCACCAGTTACATCTTGAGTATAATAAAGTTGCCGATACTTCAAATTTTCTCTCCTCTTACCATAAAACAAAATAAAATCATTCATTTGTTCAATAAAAGTTGCACCTAATGGCATTGTCTTTTTTCTAAACGGAATTATAGAAATAAAATTTTCACTTCCAAAAACTTCATCCATTAAACTTCTTACTAAATGCACATTCTCATCACTAATCTGTATAAAACAACTTCCGCTCTCGGTTAATAATTCTTTTGCAATTAATAAACGATCACGCAAATAACTTAAGTAACTATGTATACCCAGTTCCCAAGTATCGCGATATGCTTTTATCATTTCAGGCTCTCCAGTTAAGCCCTCATCATTTGAATCACCTCCTAGAGACTTGTTTTTAATGTTTAATTGCCAGTTCTTATTATAGTTAATACCATAAGGAGGGTCAAAATAAATGGTTTGTACTTTGCCTGCCAAGCCTTCACGTTCCAATAAACTTGTCATTACCAACAAACTGTCGCCCTGTATTAGCCGGTTGCTCCATCCATCCTGGTGAGTATAATAACTGGTTGGTTTTTCCAGTTCATCCATTTCAAAACTATTACCAAAGGCATCAATAAGGCTAAGCTGTCCTTTATCATCTACGTCTTTCTTTAATTTATATAAACCATTCACCAGCATCTCCGGGCTTATATGTTCATGCCGGTATAAACTTCTTATGTCAACATTCAGCCTGCCATCATTTTCATCAGCTCCATATTTATTCAGCCACATTAGTTCGGGGTCTTGTCCCCGGTGTACTACGGGATTTTTAGGTATATCCAATTGCTCTTTTCCTTTTACGGTTGGATTGTTCTGCTCCATGCCGGCTTCTTCTGTACTGGGTGTATGGCTGCGTTTGTCGGCGTGTTTGTATGCTTTTATTTTTTTGCTCATTGTTATAATCAGTTTAACACAGTGATAATATCTGTGTAACGGGTAAAATGTTTTGGGTTCATGGTATAAATCTGTCCTATCGCCTGTGTCTGCATAAATGCTACTAAGCGGGCATCATGCCCGGCTGTACCCTGCGAACCATATTTCATCATAAGTTCCCGCCATGTAGCAAATAAATTATCCGGGTCGTCAATAAAAGTATAGATACTTTGAAATTTTTCAATCTGTTCAAGGGCCTCAGTACTGCTCAGTCCTAATCCACCACGTGATTCACCAGGCCTGGTTGCCATAACATAGAACTCATAGAGTACTTGTGGGCATATTGCCAACTCTTCATTATTATCTGCAAATTCAATTAATTTTTGGATAATAGTTGTATAATGAGGGCTTGTTTCCTGATTACCATGAACTAATATGTTGGTGTCTAATAAAATCATTCTTCGTCTCTGTAAATGTTTTCCCTGCTTAAATCTTCCGGGCTGAGATAAATATTGCTCGTAATTCCGCCGAATGATTTTTTTAATCTTTCCAATTTTTGTTCTTTAGTTTCCTTAATTCCCTTTACAACGTCATTAATTTTATTCTTCAACTGATTTTTAATATCAGAAATATCATTTGCTATTTCAATAAAATCCCATTCATCAAAAGCGTATTGATCTTTGATGTTGTTTACAGCAGGCAGCCAACGATTGGTAACATAATCTTTTTTAGCAGCTTTATCCCTGTTCATCCCGGTAATTTCAATAATTAAATTCAACATCGCACCATCAGGCCGTTGGCAGCGGGCAATAAAATCGGGGTAGTATAAATTATCTTCTTTTTTATTTGCAGCATACGGTATGGCAAAACCAAGAAAGGCATTTTTTACATAGGCTTTTACTTCGTCTAATTCTTCCAGTGTTTTAGCAGCAATCTGTTCCCAGCTTTCTGTATCAGCCACTACAAAATTTACATGGCTTTTTGTTGTTTCAAAAACAGGTTTAATAGTATTGCCATGCACATATTTAGTGCTGCCGAATTTATTATAAAAATTAAGCACCGGTAAAATACGGGCATAGGTTTTTTGAGACGCAATAATGCCACGGTAAATATGTGCAATTACTTTTTGCGGATCATCATACAGCAGCATTTGTTTAAATGTATCGCCTTTGCAATACACTTTATTACAATACCAGTCGGTTACAATTTCTTTTAACTGGTAAAATTTATCAAAGCGTTTATTTTTTTCCGCATCTGAAAATTTTAGTTGAATCAGGTCTTTGGTTATGGCAAAAATTACACTTTGCTCTCTGATAGTTTTTACCTGCTCAACAGATAGCTCTCCCTTTTCTTCCGAAAATGCAGTGAACATGATTGTACGTGTAGGAATTTTTGAACCATCTAATTCATAGTTTTCCATACCTGTAAAATCTGCTTTAATAGCATCTTCTTCCAGCTCTACCCTGTAACCAGTTACATTAGGAAATGTAATTTCAAACTGTTCCTGGCGTGATGGAATTGCTTCAATGGTTTTATATTCTTTGGGAACAATAATACCGGTACTCTCCCCGCCTTTAAACATTTTAAAAGGCACTCCAATTATATGTGCATATTCTGGCGGATATTTTTCTATTACAATTTTTCTTTTGTCTTCAGTTGGGTTACCTTCCTTATCGTAACCCTGCAGGTAATAATTTTTTCTTCGCAATGCACGCCCTGCTATTTGCTCACATAATAATTGCGAACCAAAAGCACGTATACCAACAATATGCGTAACTGTATTGGCATCCCATCCTTCTGTAAGCATAGAAACAGAAACTACACAACGAATATGTGAACCCAACGCTTTAGGTTTTCCTACAGTGTTTACTACTTCCCTTAAAATGTCTGCATCAGTAAGATTTTCAACAGAGCGTCCCGGATGTGTAATGCGATAATCTCTTTTAAAATTATCTATCTCTGAATTAAATACTTTTTTAAACTCTTCATTAACCTGGTTGGAATTTTCCAAGGCATCGGAGTCAATCAATAAAGTGGGTGATTTTCTTTTGGGCTGCTGTGTAGTTTTATCGTAATTGCTAAACAAATCAAATACACCATCTTTAGTTATTAATTCACCAGCTTCATTTTCGTATTTATACCCGGCAATCCATTTATATACTTCTTTGGAAACTGTTGTATTGTTACAAACAATAATCATTACAGGCGGGGAACTGAATAAATCGCCTATACGATCAAAATCTTTTTGATAATGAGTATAAAACTGATCCAATGCGGTTTTGACCAACATAGGTAATTGTGGCGGCTCTTCTTTTAAAACTTCGCCTGCTTTCGCAGCTTCAGACTTTTTCTTTCGTTGTCCTTTTTTGGGTAATTCTTTTTTAATCTCTTCGTAAATGTTTGCAAGCGTAGCCTGTTCAATATTATGTGTATTATCTTTTTCAGGGAGAAATGGAATTTTTACCAGGCCGGATTCAATCGCTTCAATTAATCCAAAATCTGAAACAACCCATGGAAATAAAGAGTAAGGAATATAACCCGAACCATTTAAAAAATAGGGTGTAGCACTAAGATCGTAAACGGCTTTTAGTTGAAATCTTTTACTTAAATCGAGTAACCCATTGTACCAAACAGCAGCTCTTTCATTTTCTTCTTTTACTTCAGCTTTTTCTTCAACAGTTGTTTCTGGTGCAGCAGTTTTATATTTTTCGTTTTTCTTTTTTTCATTTGATGTAATAGGGAAATAACAATGATGTGCTTCGTCATTAATTATTAATAGCCTGCCACCAGGCTTAAAACTACTCATCAAACGTTTCATCATCAGAGCAGGATTTTCTGTTTCAACATTCTTTATATCTTTTCCACTACTATCTTTTCCAATTATTTTCCCATCAAAAGGGCTTTTTTTATTACCCTGTAATGTTTTTAATTCAAAGGCATGATAATTAGTAAGTACAAGTTTTGCATTAAGCCCTTCTAATAAATCTTCCATTTTTCTTGGCACTAATCCTCTCACACGATAATAATCTTTTATTTCATCTTTTTGTGTGGTTAAGGTATCTACATATAAAACACCAAGCCTGTCTTTAATGGTAACTCCTGGTGCAACTATTAAAAAATAATCTGCAAATCGTGGATTATTTCTGTATTCGCACCTGTTGAAGTAATGATATAGGATCAGTGCAGCCATAACCACCGTTTTACCGGTACCGGTTGCCATTTTAAATCCAAGACGTGGAAGTATTTTTTCAGCATCTGCAATAATAGTCCAAGAATTTTTAAGTTGAGAAAGGATATTGTTTCCAGGATTAGTTTTATCAGACACTTCATTTAGCCAAATGGCTGTTTCAATTGCTTCCTGTTGTGCGAAGAATAATTTTTTAGTTACTTCTCTTTCAGGATTATTAAACCAAAAATTAAGCAGTGTTTGTGATACCCTTGTAACATCCGGATAACCGGCGTTACGCCAATCTGCAACTTCTTTTCTAAGTAAATTAATGATGTGATTTAGGTCTTCATTAGATGCCATATCGTTAAGGTCAAGCAGAGAAGCTTGTACCTGCTTAATAGGAATAACTTGTTTTTCTCTACTGAAGATTCTTCTTCCTGTTCTTATATCATTGTAGTTAAGGCTGCCATCCTTTGAGTCGGTAGCATAATGTTTTTTTGGAGGAGTATAGGGGTTATTTAATATGGGGTTGTCGTTAGTCATAAATAAACATGAAAATAATGAATAGTTACAAATATTTTCATAAATAAAAAAGTTTTACTTCTCCTCCCTAAAATACACCTTATAAAAGTTCATGTTTTTCTCCTCATCAAAACCTTTTTCAATCAATTCATTATTTCCGTGTATGTAAATGTGAAAATTCTTCGCCTTGGCTCGTGTCTTCACGAGCAACTTCTCCACAATCTATGTTTCAATAAAAATCTAATAATGATATAACGTAAAAGTAAGCAACGCAACAATGTTTCTATCGAAAACAATGACTGAGAAATAAAATTAAAACACCAATAAATTTCTCTTTTACAATTTCACAATGTCCACCCTTCGGTTTCTTGCTTTACCATCGTCGGTTGTATTATCGGCAATGGGTTTGGTTTGTCCCCAGCCCTTAGATGATAGCCGGGCCTTATCAATTCCTTTTGCAATAATGGCATTCATTACTGCTTTGGCCCTGTTTTCGGAGAGGGTTTGGTTGGCGGGTGCAGTGCCTGCATTATCGGTATGGCCCTCTACACTTATTTTTAATGCGGCATTTTCTTTTAGCAATTGTGCCACCTGGTCAATTATATTTTCCGATTCGGGTTTTATAAGGGCTTTACCGGTTTCAAAATTTATATACAAGGCAATGGAGCCACTGGTATTTAATGCTTCCAGCATGGTACCTGCAGCAATATCCTGTTTCATGCCTTCCACTTCTAAAATTTCCAATTGAAAATTGCCGGCCCTGGTGCCACCAAAATCTGACAGCACCACCCACACATCTTTACCTGCAGATTGTGTAAATAAAGTGGCCACGCCTGCATCTTTACTATAATAAATTCTTTTGCCTCCGGTTTTTATAATAGCATTTTCAAAATTCTTTACTATCTGAAAAAAAGAAGGGGCTGTTGCTTCTTCCAGGCTATACACATATTGTATAAATGTACGGGTGCCTTCTTTGGTTTCTTTTTTTTCTGCACTCATGGTAATTTCCATTTCATTAAAGTTGGAACTACATTCGGTAATAACCATGTTGGGCATCCGGTTAAACATAGGGCTGTCTTTACACCCGGGTACATCTTCCTGTGCAAATGCAGATAATGACATGGTGCATGCCAGCACAAAACTGCCAATTAAAATTTTCATGTTAGTTTAATTTAATGACTGGTTAAAAATGCGGTGCTGCCTGCGGTGTGGAGGATAAGTGGAAATAAATGTACAGTAAAAAATATGAACCAGAGAATAAAAAGAGGGATATAATTGGGAATTATTTTTTGCTTGGGCCTTAGGGATTTATTGATGTACTTTTTTGCAGGAGTTTTTTATATTTACCAAAGTATATAAGTAATGGTATTGATCAGCTGCCGCATGGCACCCGTTTTTAATCCACCACCATATCCCCTTTGCTCGTAGGAAGTATACCAGGTATAATTAAAACTACCGATGCTTTTTATTTTGCCTTTAATTAATTTATCATCGAAAGAAGCATAATAGGTAATGGAAGTATTGCCAACTGTTTTCAGTTTGCCTTTAAAGGCTTCATTATCGAAGGAGGTGTACCAGGCAATAATACTGCTGCCGATATTCTTTATTTTTCCCGTAAGTAATTTATCATCAAACTGTGTGTAATAATCAAATATCAGTTTGCCAATAGATTTTATTTTTCCGGTTTTAGTTGGGTATTCACCGGAACCATAATAAGTGATGGGGCATGTGCCTATACTTTTTACTTTACCCCTGTAAGCAGAGTCAGCTTCTGGGCCGTAATAATCTATCCTTCCCATATACGGCAGTAATTTTTTGGAATAATAATAACTGTTCAATAAAGATTGCTCTTCTGTTCCCCACTCCAGCAGTTTTCCATTTTCCGAAATACGTATCAATACATTTTGATCGGTTGCTACCGAAAACCAGGCAAGGCCAGTGCCGTAAGTAAAAGTTACCTGGCTCAATTGCTGCGTAAAAGCGGCGTTTAAAAAAAATAAAAAAACTATAATGGAATAAAAGGGTTTCATAATTAAGTTGATTGTAAAAATAATAATTACAAAAAATATTTTTATTTACTATCCTTTACCAGCTTTCTTAAAATAACCCATTGCTTTAATGCATCTCTTGCATCAACAGCGGGGTAACCCATTACTTTGCCGCCATCGGGTACATCGTTTATTACACCGGAATTACCGCCAACGGTAACGCCATTGCCAAGGGTTACATGGTCGTTTATTCTTGCACCGCCACCGATCATTACACCATCACCAAGTGTAACAGAACCTGCAAGGCCGCTGGCACCGGCCATAATGCAGCATCGCCCCATTTTACTGTTGTGGCCTATTTGTATAAGGTTATCTATTTTACAACCATCACCAATAATAGTGCTGCTGAATTTGCCACGGTCAACACAACTGTTGGCGCCAATTTCCACCCCATTACCAATTACCACGTTGCCAATATGCGGTATCTTAATTAATCCTTTACCATCAGGTGCCGGCCTGAAACCAAAACCATCGGCACCAATACTTACATTGGAATGAAGAATGCAGTAGCTGCCAATAACACAACGTTCCCGTATTACTGTGCCGGGCCAGAGGGAAGTGTTAACACCAATAGTGGTATCATCAAGCACCGTAACATTTGGATATAAAACAGTGCCGCTGCCAATAACAACACCAGGACCAATATAACAGCCTGCACCAATTTTGCAGCCTGCACCAATTTTTGCGGTGGCATGTATCACAGCAGTGGGGTGTATGTCGGTATCAAAAACAGGAGTGGGTTCCACAAATAGTTCCAGCAGTTCGGCCATGGCAATATCGGCATTTTTTACTTTTATAAAGGCACGGTTATCGCCGGGCTCCAGTGCTATATCGTTATTGATGATGGCGGCACAGGCTTTGGAACTTTCCCAAAGCTTGGCGTATTTTTTATTGCCGATAAAAGTTATCTGTTCGCTGCTGGCCTGTCCTAATTCTTCGGGGCCGGTAATGGTTTGCGTAGTATTACCAACTAATGCGCCTTTTAAAGCGTCGTTTATTTGTTGGATGCTGTATCGCTTCATATAGTAAGTTTAGTTAGATATTGTTGTAATTGTATTCACTGGCAAATTATGTGAATTTGATGAGTTTTCCTTGTGTGGGGAAACAATTAATTGGCTGGCAGGTGAAGGTGGCAAGCAGTTATCTTTTCGATAAAGCAATAATATCTTTTGTTTCCAGTATTTGTTTTTCGCAGCCTTTGGAGGCGGCATTTATCATTGCCAGACCCAATTGTTTTAAACTGCAAAAATACCCGGGCATCAGAGGTTTCATTATGGGTATTAACCAGCCTAAATATTTATAAAAGACCAGTGTATTTTTTAAACCTTTTGTAGGCTGCAATACTGCGGGGCGGAAATTATATATTTTTTTATAAGGCAGTTTCATCAGATCATTTTCGGTACGACCCTTTACCCTTGCCCACATCAGTTTGCCCTTTGTAGTGCTGTCGGTTCCGGCACCGGAAATATAACAGAAGGTCATATTGTTATTCAGCTTAACCAATGTTTCGGCAACATGCAAGGTTAAAGTATAAGTTAAGCGGTAATACACGGCTTCTCTTTTACCAACAGAGGATACACCCAGGCAAAAAAAACAGGTGTTATAATTTTGTAACTGGCCTTCAATGGGCTGCAGGTTAAAAAAATCGGCGTGTATAATTTCTTTTAGTTTGGGGTGTGTAATGCCGCAGGGCTTACGGTTAATTACCAATACAGCTTCCACATCATTATGTTCCAGGCACTCGTGCAATACACCTTCGCCAACCATGCCTGTTGCACCGGTTAGTATGGCTCTTATTTTTGTTATTCGGCTTTCCATATTCTTAAAGTTAAACCTTATAAGTGGTTAATAATAATTACTTCTTTATCATCAATCCGTCTTAATAAAATATTCATCTCACAAAAACCATCTGCAATAATGTAACCAAAAATGAGTCTCTTAATAAAATGACAATAATTGGTAGTGGTTTGATGGAAGTTGATGATGTATTCAAGGTCCGCCGGGTTAATATTTAATCCTGGCTGTTAAAAGTATTTTATGGTCTGAAAATTATGTTATAATAAAATATAATAGCTGTGTAACGTATTATGCTTATACTTCAATTGGCATGAGGAATGTAAGCCAATGCAGTGATGGGAATCAGTATTTATAAACAGGTGGAGTGGGAATTTCAATATTCAGTTTTGAGTATATGCCGCTATCAATTGATATATGGAAATTACCGGCAGGTGGGGCCTTTTTTTATAGGGGATGAAGTTCCTGGAAGAATTGTTGCAGCAAATGGTGGGGCGGCCATTTAAGTTATTCCTTAAAAAACAAACCACTTCAAAACCCAGGGCCATATTGGGATGGGTTATTATTAACGGGCTTTTGCAAAGCAGTAATACACAAAAAACATCCAGGGTAATTTAAGTGAATCAGAAATTTCTACCCTGCTTAATTTTAACAGGGAAATGTACACCGCCTATAAATCTTTTATGTTTGCTGTAAAAGATTATTTGCCGGATGCAAAACAGGCGGCTTATTTTGATGAGTTGCCGGGATTTATAAAATAAGGTTTACAGTAAGTGTTGTTCATAAAAAAAATCTAAATAGCAGGTATTATGAGAGCTGTCAAAGTTTCAGCTGATTGATATCATAGGTATCTCTGATATAGAAATGTATATTTAAGCAATTAAATTATTTTGTTATGCTACAAAAAATTACCGAAGAATTTGCGGATCTTCTGGAAGCTCCAAAATATCTTCCCTGCATTTCATTAATAATGCCGTTTGAACCAAAGATGAGTCTTCAAACGAAACTGACTTACCAATTAAAAATTGCCACAGATAAAATAGCAGATGAGCTCATGGCCAATTATCCTGATGATGAGGCCAGGCCGGTACTGAAAAAACTGCAACACGTAATAAAGGAACTGAATTATCATACATATAAAAAAAGCGTTGCCATTTTTGTATCGCCCCTGATAGAAAAAGTATATTACCTGGATATTGCTGTTGAGGAAAAAATAATTATTGATGATTCTTTTGAGATAAGGGACCTGGTCTATAGTAAAAAACAAATTCATAAATACCTGCTGGCGGTATTAAGCAGTAAATGGACAAAGGTTTACCTTGGTAACAGTAGTCATTTTATTCCGATAATATTAAATGTACCCGATAATATTGCTGCCTTTATCCATGATACCGCAGAAAAAGTTACCAACTTCAGCGATGCCAATAAACAAAAAGAAATATTGCTTGATAAATTTTTGCAGCATTCCGATAATGGGTTACACTTATTATTGCAGGCGTATAAGCTCCCTCTTTTTGTAATGGGCACTGTAGAAACAATTGGCCATTTTAAAGCACTTACTAATAATGCAAAACATGTAGTTGAATATATACCAGGCAATTTTGAAGATAAAACGGAGCCGGAATTACACCAGGTAATGCAACATTATGTGGCAGACTGGAAAAAAATAATACAAAACGATTTATTGAAACAGATAGATGATGCCATAAGTCATAAGAGGTTGTTTGTTGGGATAGATGCTGTATGGATGGCTGCTTCACATAAAAAAGGCCGGTTACTGGTGGTGGAGAAAAATTTTATTTATCTTGCTGATAAAAGTGCAGATGCAGCAATTATTTTTGGCCACGATGAAATGACCAAGAATGCCTTTTATATTAAAGATGCCGTGGATGATGTTATTGAAAAGGTATTGGCAAGTGGGGGAGATGTAGAGTTTGTAGAAGAAGGGTTGCTGACTGATTACAATAAGATTGCATTGATTGAATACTACGAAAATGTTTAAGCTTTACGCTATAATTTTTCTATGCCTTTATTAAGTTATTGAACAGCTGTTGTAAATTTATACAGCCGGCCGGGCTTTACTGTTTCTTATCGGCCGTCCACCAATGCTCAATTCTTAATTAAAGATTACCAAAAGTACCCAACTTTATTATTTTTCAAAAAAAGTATTCTACCTTAATTAAAAATTACAATAAGTTTACAGGTATATAACCGGGCAATGCTGTAAAGCCAGAGTTACAGTTTAAACAAAGCTGCCGGTAAAAAAATAATGTAATGAAAAAGCAGTTGGAAGAAGGTAAGAATCATTTTAACGTTACAAAAAATAAGATCAAAAAATTAACCTGTATGATAAAGCAAAATCCTGTTTTTATTGCTGTACTGGCATTAACATTTTGTGTTAGCCCGGCACTGTCGCAGGGCCAAGCCGGCCGGCCCAATATAATTTATATCATGAGCGATGATCATGCTTACCAGGCCATCAGTGCGTATGGATATGGATTAAACAATACGCCCAATATTGATAAGCTGGCCAAAGAAGGCATGTTGTTTAAAAAAGCATTTGTCACCAATTCTATTTGTGGGCCAAGCCGTGCCGTTATGCTTACAGGAAAATACAGCCATATCAATGGTTTTATAGATAACGCCACAACATTTGATAACACTCAAAATACTATTGCCAAAGAATTACATAATGCCGGATATCAAACTGCAGTGGTGGGCAAATGGCATTTGGTATCCGATCCAAAAGGATTTGATTATTGGAATATCTTACCCGGACAGGGCGATTATAATAATCCCGATTTTATTGAAAACGGCGTAAGGACAAGACGTTCGGGTTATGTTACAAATTTAACTACAGACTATGCCATTAACTGGCTTGACAAAAGAGATGTAAGTAAACCCTTCTTTTTAATTTATCAGCAAAAAGCACCACACAGAAACTGGATACCTGACGAAAAATATTATCATTTATTTGATAGTACACAATTTCCGGTGCCGGATAATTATTTTGATAATTACAATACCAGAACAAGTGCTGCACATGAGCAGGAAATGGAAGTGGCACGTGACATGAATTTAGATTATGATTTAAAATTGTCTTTTGATTTACCAGATACCGTAATGGGACTGAAAGATTTGTGGCGTACAATGTATAACCGGATGACAGTGGATGAAAAGAAAAAATGGGAAGCAGCTTATGGCCCGTCAAATGAAACATTTAAAAACGCACATTTAGCAGGGAAAGAACTGGCAATATGGAAATACCAGCGCTATATGAAAGATTATCTTCGTTGTGTGCAAAGTGTAGATGATAATGTTGGCAGGTTAATGAATTACTTAAAAGAAAAAGGATTAGATAAGAATACGATCGTAATTTATACTTCCGACCAGGGATTTTATTTAGGTGAGCATGGCTGGTTTGATAAACGGTTTATGTACGAAGAATCTTTCCGCACACCATTGATTGTAAAATGGCCGGGTGTTATAAAAAATAATACGGTTACTGATAAAATGGTGTTGAATTTAGATTATGCAGAAACCATTTTGAATATGGCAGGTATAAAAATTCCTGCAGATATGCAGGGAAAAAGTTTTGTGCCTGTTTTAAAACAGCAGGAGAAAGGGATTTTCAGAGATGCGGTCTACTATCATTATTACGAAACCACAACACATCATGTAGCAAGGCATATTGGAGTAAGAACGGAACAATATAAACTGATTTATTTTTATGAAAAGGAAGAGTGGGAATTGTTCGATTTAAAAAAAGACAAAGCTGAAATGAATAATGTGTACGATAAACCGGCTTATAGTAAAATACAGGCAATGCTTAAAAAACGGCTAAAAGAATTAAAGAAACAATACAAAGATCCATTGCCGGAAATAATAAAATAAATTAATGAAAGGACCGGATATCTCATATGTGGTTACAGGAACAATAATTTTGTTATGTGGCTGTAATAATTCGCAGCAACAAATTACAGCAGATAAAAAAGACAGCATCATTTCCTGCGAAAGTAAATTGCCTTCCCGTTTTGGAACTTTATCAAATGATACATCAAATATTATAGCAGGAAAATTTTCGCATGAAGGCATGATATTTATTAGTGGCGACGAATACCTGATGGGTGCTGCAGACAACGAAGGCCGGCCTGATGAATATCCTCAACATAAAGTAAAAGTAGATGGTTTTTGGATAGATGCCACAGAAGTAACCAACGCTCAGTTTAAAAAATTTGTAGAAGCTACAGGATATATTACCATTGCGGAAAAAGTACCGGACTGGGAAGAACTTAAAAAGCAATTGCCACCGGGAACACCAAAACCAGCAGACAGTTTATTGGTAGCAGCATCATTAATTTTTACGCCACCATCTCATCCGGTTTCTTTAACAGATCCATCGCAATGGTGGAGCTGGAAAAAAGGAGCCTGTTGGAAGCATCCGCATGGTGAAGGATCTTCAATTACAGGAAAGGAAAATTACCCGGTGGTACATGTAAGCTGGGATGACGCCATGGCTTATTGTAAATGGGCTGGTAAAAGATTGCCGACAGAAGCAGAATGGGAATTTGCTGCAAGAGGAGGTAAGCAAAACTCAATATATTTTTGGGGAAATGAAGATGTGGAAGCAGGAAAACCAAAAGCAAATACCTGGCAGGGAAATTTCCCCAATCAAAATTCAATCTGGGATAAATTTTATGGAGCAGCTCCGGTAAAATCATTTGTGCCTAATGAATATGGCCTGTACGATATGGCGGGTAATGTATGGGAATGGTGCAGCGATTGGTATGATGCCAATTATTTTTCTTTGTTAAACGGAAAAGAATCTGTTAATCCTGCAGGGCCATTACAAAGCAACGATCCAATGGAGCCAACTGTTCCTGAAAAAGTAGTTCGGGGCGGATCTTTTTTATGTAATGCATCTTACTGCAAAGGTTATCGTGTAACATCCCGGATGAAAACTTCTCCGGACACAGGTTTGGAGCACACAGGGTTTAGGTGTGTTGCAAAATGAATAGTCAGAATTCTACTTTTCTAAATAAAATACATTTTATATTCAACTGATTTATTAAAGTATCAAACAATTCATCAGAAAACAAATCCAAAAAAAACAAAGCCCGCTATTATAGCAGGGCTTGTTGTTTCTGTGTGACCGCGTTAGGATTCAAACCTAAAACCTTCTGATCCGTAGTCAGATGCTCTATTCAGTTGAGCTACGCAGCCATTAATTATGGGCTGCAAATATAGCCAGATTATCGTTTCTGTCCAAACATTTAAAGGCCTGACAGGAAACTATCATGAATATAATCCACCACATTTACCAGGTTTTTCGATTCTTCATACACATTTAATTGCCTGTCAGCACCCGTGCCAGCCTCCATCATTTTATGTACATTATTAATGGCATGGCGGCTGCCCAAATGTGGCACTACATCATCAACAAAATCCAGTAATTCGTACAATAATACCCTTGTATTTACTTCACTTTCTTTACCAAAATCAATCATGCTGCCATCAATTCCATACCGGCTTGCCCGCCATTTATTTTCATTTAGTAATGCCCTTGAATACATCATAAAATTCAGGTTCTGACTGTGAAGCTTATATAGTTTGGCACATATTGCCTGAAAAAGCGCTGCAATTGAAATAGTTTCCTGTACCGTCATTGGTATATCGCAAACACGGAATTCAACGGTATTAAAAAACGGATGTACCCTTAAGTCCCACCAAACTTTTTTGGCATTATCAATACAATTTGTTTTTATCAATAGCTTAATGTAATTATCATATGCTTCTATACTTTCAAAAAAATCCGGTATCCCTGTACGTGGAAATTTATCAAATACTTTGGTACGGTAAGATTTATACCCTGTTTTTCTGCCTATCCAAAATGGAGAATTAGTGCTTAGGGCATAAACGTGGGGTAAAAAGTATCTTGCGCTGTTAGCAATATGTATTGCCATTTCCCGGGTTTCCATGCCAACATGAACGTGTAGCCCAAAAATTAAATTGCTACGTGCTGCTTCCTGCAGTTCATTTACAATTTCATTGTAGCGTGCATGTTCTGTTATCAACTGACTTTCCCAATGGCTGAAAGGATGAGTGCCGCTGGCTCCAACCCATAAACCCAGATCGCCGGCAATACCACTTATTGTTTTACGCAATGTGCCTACATCCATAAAAGCTTCATCCACATCATTACAAATATCTGTACCCACTTCAACCACAGCCTGGTGCATTTCGGCTTTCACTTTATCTTTAATAACTTTTTGGCCTTCCTGCACAATTTTCTGGTCGTGGCTTTTTAGTTCCCTTGTTTGAGGATCAATTACCATATATTCTTCTTCCACACCCAGCGTAAAATGTTTGTATGATAAGTTTGCCATAAAAAATAATTGATAATTTGATAATTGATAGATAATAATTGGTGCGGTTTGCAGGTTAATCTGAGATTATCCGTTAGGCCATTATCAATTATACATTAATATAATTTTGTTTTTGCAGTACTTCTCTTTATATATTCCCCCCATGTTAAATTATCTGTATCCTCTTTATGTTCCAAGGCTTTTTCAATGGCATAGTTAGCAGCAGTTTCCACCACCCAGTTAAAGTTTTCCTGGCCTACACTGGTTACCTCAGCATCTGGTGCCGGGTTACAAAAATCAATGGCATATGGCACGCCGTCACGTAAGGCCAGTTCCACAGTATTAAAATCGTAGCCTAAATAATTACAAATTCGCAAAACGATATCTTCCATCAGCTTATATCTTTCAGGCGATGGTTTAAAATCGGCAACATAACGCAGGGCATGTGGGTTACGGGGCTCGTAAGGCATTATGCGTACATATTTTCCGCCAATACAATAGCAACGGTAATATTCATCAAATTTAATTTCTTCCTGCAGCATCATTACCAATTGTTCTGTTTCTGCATGTTTTTCAAAAAACTCTTCCATGCTGTTTAACTGGTATACACTTTTCCATCCGCCACCGGCAAAGGGTTTCATGTAAGCAGGAAAACCAATGTATTTAAAAATACCTTCCCAGTCTAAAGGGTAAGAAAGGTTAAAAAAAGATTCATCACTGGTATCGGTTGGCAGATCTTTACTTGGCAGAATTACAGTTTTAGGAACGGGAACACCAATTTTTGTGGCCAGGCAATTATTAAAAAATTTTTCATCGGCACTCCACCAAAATGGATTATTAATCACAGTAGTTCCGCATAGGGCTGCATTTTTTAAATAGGCCCTGTAAAAAGGAACATCCTGGCTTATCCTGTCGAATATAACAGCATAGCCACTCGGTTCACCCTGCATCACTTTATCAATATAAACAGGTTCGGCAGTAATGCCTTCTATGTTTTTACTGTTTACCCTTTCTATAAAAGCCATGGGAAAACTTCTTTCTTTTCCAAAGAGCATACCGATTTTCTTCATAACAGTTGGTTTTGATTATTTTTAAATTATAGGGTTGCATCCATGCGTATTCAAATATATTTTTTCGTAACCAATAAAACAAATATTGTTTGATACAGAATGCAAGATGCCTGATTCTGCCGTCTGCCATTCCGTTTCATCTTCTTTTCTTAATTTTGGGAATATGCATAGTAAAAAAACCGAAACAATTACTGTTGACAATTTCATACTTAAATCAAAATTTTTAAAAAGAGAAGTAAACATTGATTGTTATTTGCCTGTACAGTTATCAGATATAGAAAACATGAGCCTGTTGTTGATTAATGATGGACAGGATCTTGTTACAATGAAATTTGAGGATATTTTAGAAGGGCTGTATGATACTGAAGCGATTGGTCCATTATTTTGTGTAGGTATTCATTGTTCAGCAGATAGAAAGAATGAGTACGGTACAGCAAAAATTTTAGATTACAAAGGGAGAGGAGCTAAGGCAGCATTATACACCCGTTTTGTTTTTGAAGAACTATTACCTTTTATCCGTAAAACTTACCGGGTACAATCATTTAAAGAAAAATCTTTTGCAGGCTTTTCATTAGGCGGGTTAAGTGCTTTGGATATAGTTTGGAATAATCCACAGGAGTTCAGGCGGGCAGGGGTATTCAGCGGTTCTTTGTGGTGGCGTGATAAAGACCAGGAAGATGCAGATTTTAATGAAGATACTGACCGCATTATGCACCGGCAGGTAAAAGAAGGGAGCTATGCCCCATGGCTTAAATTCTTTTTTGAAGTTGGCACAATGGATGAAACTGCTGACAGGAATAATAACGGTGTAATTGATGCTATTGACGATACTATAAGTTTAATAGATGAACTGGTAACAAAGGGATACCATAAACATAGTGATATAAAATATCTTGAGTTGAATGATGGTAAACATGATGTACCTACCTGGGCAAAGGCTTTTCCTGCTTTTTTAAAATGGGGTTGGGGTTGTAATGGGGCGAAGGATTAATCTAAAACTTAGAAATAAAAAATGTCCTGAAAATTTTCAGGACATTTTTTTATGTGCTTGGTTTTACTTATTTAAAAAATGTAACGAATACCTAACTGAGCCTGCCAAACATCTGCAATAGATGTTCCTTTTCTGTAAGTTTCGTAAGTTAAACTGTTATTTAAAATTGTCATTTTGTAAAAAGGTAATCCGGTAGCATCTACCCTTGATAAGGCTAATGGAGAAGTTGTATTAATTACATGCGCTACACCTGAGTGATGATTGATCATGTTAGCAATGTTGAAAATATCTCCCCTGAATTGAATAGTATGTCTTTGTTTACCTATGTTTCTAAATACTTCTACCATTGTAGAAAGATCAAATCTTGAAAGCATTGGTTGCAATACACCATTTCTTTGAGCTACCTGACCACGGTGATTTTTTAAATAACTATTATTCTGTATATATGCTTCAAAAGCATCTTTTTGTTGTTGTACATTAAACGGAGTTGTAACTGTAGCAGATACTGTAATAGGATCAAAGTTCATTTCGCTTTGGTCTTTAGGAATGTACATTAAATCATTACCGCTGATTCCGTCGCCATTCATATCATTTGAATAGCCATAAGAAAATCTTCCTAAACTTTGAGACTGTCCATACAATGAAACCTGTATAGCAACAGTTTTAGCGATTTCTTTTCTGTAAGTAATGTTACCAATTACACGATGCCTTGTATCATTATCGCTAAAAGAATAATCAGGTAAGTTGTTACCATTAACTGTTCTTGTAGATGTAAAACTGCTGAAAGCAATTGTACTTGAACTTGAGAAATCTTTAGTACGACCAAAGTTATATGCTAACATCCAGCTTAGGCCTTTTTGCAATGGTTTTTCAATTTTAAGTGTAACACTTGTATTTGCACCGTAAGGGCGGCTAGATAGCACTGTAGCATCATTAACGTTAGAGTTAATTCTTACTAAGGCTGAGCTACCTGCAAACCTTGGACGTTTATCCGGACCGGTAAAGTTTGTTACCGGTACTTTTTGATTAGCATTATAATAAAAAATATTGCTTATGCTTTGTGTAAATAAAAATTCAGCAGACCCTACAATGTTTCCAAATAATTTTTGGTCAACAGCAAGATTTGTTCTGAATATTTGTGGGAAACGGAAGCTTTTTTCAATTGGTGCAATATTATAACTTGGAGCTGGTACACCAGGATTAGGAGTTGGTGCATTACGTAAAATATTGGGGCTAAAAGGATAGTTAACTGTATTATCCTGGTTGATCTGTCCGGCCTGCATGCCATTATTACCAACTGCATTACTTACAAATACAAATGCAGGGCGACCACTAAATAAACCTAAACCTCCACGAATTTGTGTTTTCTTATCTCCTTTAATATCGTAGTTAAAACCAAACCTTGGATTTACCATTAATTTAGCTGATGGTAGCTGAGAAGTACTTAGTTTAGTAGGGTTGCCATTTTCATCAACAAAACTGTAACCGGCTACCTGTGGGTTTTCTACCGCATTGGAAGTAAAGAAAGGTACATCAAAACGGATACCGTAAGTGATGTTCAGGTTATCCTGTAATTGTAATTCGTCCTGTACATAGGCACCAATGTTTTTTGCCTGTGTAACAGCATTCCAAATTTCATTATTAGCCAAATTGCTAAATCCTAAAATATACCTTCTTAACTGAACAGGGTTTGTTGTCATGTTGTTATTAGCCAGGTAAGCATTTGCTGAAGTATAAAAATCTGCGAGGCTTTTAAAAATGTATTGACCCTGAATTTGAGGGGTAAACTGGTTAAAGAATTTGAATGATTCAAAATTTGCTCCTGCAGAAGTGGTGTGTTTACCATTATAGAAAGTGATATTATCAGAAGCCTGCCATGTATCGGTAAACAATTTGTTATTTGGAGTAAATGGTTCAGCACCAAAAGAAATATAGTTTCTATCAGCAGTAGTACCATCTAAAATATCAACTAATGGAAAAAGTTTTCCTTTTACAGCCCTGTAGTCCCTGTTAGCAGTCCAGCCAAAAATAAATTCGTTAGAAACTTTATTGCTTACACGGGTATTTAACTGGCCAATCAAAGAATAAATATCATTATTGATCTCGTAGTTATTATTGGCGTAATTCATGGTAAACAAATTACTTTGTCTTGAACCTCCTAACACGCCTGAAGAACTGGCTCCAATATCTTTAAACGATCTTAATGAATTAAAACGAACACTGAATTTATTTTTAGTATTGATATTCCAGTCAATCTTAGCTAATATTTTATAACTTTTGGTAATAAAATTGTGACCTTCGTATTTACCCGGATCGTATCCAAAATTTGTGTTTAAGTAAGAAGACAGCGCATCCAAATCTGTTTGCTTAACCCTTGAAACGTTGGTTTGTCCTGTATTGCTGCCATTGTCTGAAACAAATGCAGTTGCAGGATCAGCTCTTTTTTCATTTTCGTAGTTTGCAAAAAAGAATAGTTTGTTTTTGATGATTGGGCCACCAAGGCTGAAACCAAATTGTTTTACATCAAAATTGGCAATAGTAACAGGAGTTTTCCCATCAGAACCTGCTTTGGTACCTACCATGCTTTGGTTACGATTGTTATAAAAAGCAGAACCGTGGAAAGTATTTGTACCACTACGTGTAACGGCATTTATACTTGCACCGGTAAAACCTGCATCTTTTACATTGTAGGGAGCAACGTTCACCTGTATTTCTTCAATAGCATCAACTGATATTGGAGATGCACTTGTTTGGCTGCCTGGCAATGCCTGTAAACCAAAAGAGTTATTAAAGATAGAACCATCTACAGTAAGATTAATAAAGCGGTTATCCTGTCCGGCAAATGAAGTACCACTTGCCTGGGGTGTTAATTTTGTAAAATCTGTAATGCTCCTCGATAGAGTAGGTAAAGCAGCAAGCAGCCTTCTGTTTATATTGGTAGAAGTACCTTTTCTGTCTTTAGAAATAAGAGCGCCTTTTTTTGCAGCTCCTGCCACTATAACTTCTGTAAGGCTTGAATTTGCATCAGTAAGTACCACATTTATTTTTGAGGCTTCACCTAATTGCACATAAACTTCAGTAATTACTTCTGGTTTAAAACCAACAAAACTAATAGTAACTTTATATGGGCCGCCAATACGCAGACTGGGAATATTAAATACACCATTTTTTCCTGAAGAAGCTCTGTAAACAGAACCTGAAGGCTCATGCAGTACCTCAATTGTAGCTGCTGTTAAATCTGTTCCTTTAGCATCTTTTACTGTTCCGCTAATGCTACCTGTAGTTACCTGGGCACTTAAAGCAAAAGGGAAAACTAAAAGTACAGTTAATAATTGTACGATTTTTTTGATTCTCATAATAGTTAGTTTTATATCGGTGGCAAAGAAAGTAAAAAAATGGCGAAATTCAGCCATCTTTTATTAACAAATTGTAAGGCAACAATAGCTTAACATTAGCTGCTTTGTAAATACAGACTTCAATCGTCGGACATTTGAAATAAATTATTTGTGTTATATTTTAGATTTAAGGTCGTAAGAATGAAAAATTCCTTATTTCAAAAAGTCAAAAATCTGCACTAAAAATAAACCTTGTTACCTTTGCCTAAATTAAAGAATTTTATGTTAGACAGTATAGAAAGTGCAATAGCAGATATAAAAAAAGGCAAATTAATAATAGTGGTTGATGATGAAGACCGGGAAAATGAGGGAGATTTTATAGGTGCTGCTGAAAGTGTGACCCCGGAAATGATTAATTTTATGAGCACACATGGCCGCGGCCTTATATGTGCGCCATTGGTGGAAGAGCGCTGTAATGAATTATTATTACCGCCCATGGTTATTGATAATACCTCTTTACATGAAACAGCTTTTACTGTTAGCGTAGATCTTTTGGGACAGGGCTGTACCACAGGCATATCGGCACATGACAGGGCTAAAACAGTTCAGGCTTTAGTAAGTACTGATACAAAACCAGAAGATTTGGGAAGGCCCGGACATATTTTTCCACTTAGGGCAAAAAAGGGCGGGGTTTTAAGGCGTACCGGGCATACAGAAGCTACAATAGATATGGCTATGCTGGCAGGCTTTTATCCAGCGGGGGTATTGGTTGAAATTATGAATGAAGACGGATCGATGGCACGTTTACCACAGTTAAGTGAAATTGCAAAACGCTTTAATCTAAAATTAATTTCAATTAAAGACCTGATTGAATACAGGCTAAAAACCGAAACCCTAATTGAAGAAGAAGTAAGGGTACAGATGCCTACAAAATACGGGATATTTGAACTGGTGGCATTTAAACAGCTGAACACTGGCGAAGTGCATATGGCATTAAAAAAAGGAGATTGGAAAAAAGATGAACCGGTTTTAGTGAGAGTACACAGCAGTTGTATGACAGGAGATATTTTGGGTTCATTACGATGTGATTGTGGTGACCAGTTACATCATGCAATGAAAATGATAGAAGCAGAAGGTAAGGGGCTTATCTTATACATGAACCAGGAAGGCAGGGGTATTGGTTTATTGAACAAATTAAAAGCTTATAAATTGCAGGAACAGGGCATGGATACGGTTGAGGCAAATCTGGAACTGGGGTTTGGCATGGATGAAAGGGATTATGGGGTAGGCGCCCAGATATTAAGACATTTAAGTGTAAGTAAAATGAAACTGATGAGTAATAACCCACGTAAACGTGCAGGCCTTTTGGGCTATGGGTTGGAGGTAGTGGAGAATGTGCCTATTGAAATAAAATCAAATCCGCACAACGAAAAATATTTACAAACTAAAAAAGATAAACTGGGGCATGATATTTTGAAGGGTTAGTTCCATTTATCAGGCAGGTTTCATACCCTTCTTCTTTTGTTCTTCCCTGCGGCGTATCCTTTCTTCTTTATTACGTTTATCAAATTCTTTTCTGTAAGAAATTTTAACACCCGTTTTATTTCTTTGTGTACCGGTTAAATCCGTTGCTACTATACTCGACCTGTTAAAGCCAATGGCTCTCCATCTGCCATCTTTGCTCAGCATATATTCAATGGTGATATCCGGAGTTATTAAACTTTTGTTGGTTAGCTGTGCATAAGCCGAATTATTTAAATCGATATTACCTCCCAACAAAACCACCAGCCTGTTATTCAACAAAAACTGTAACCCTGTTTTTACATTTGCCTGCAACAAAGCTGCACTGCTTTGTAAATCAAAACCGGCATTTATATCAAAGTATGTTGATACAACACCCTTGGTAGCTTTTTCTAAACCCTTATTAAATATTCCTGTAAGCCAGCCCGAAATTACACCTCCAATTGTACTTGCTGCAATAGTAAAAGGGGTATTTCCGGTTAATACATTTTGTGCACCCGGTTGAGAAGAAATAAAAGAATTGATAAGCAATAAACTGGCAACCTGTTTCAGCATTTCATTTTTATCGTTTTTAAAGTCTTCTAATTTTTTTTGGGCATAATAATCTCCTGCCAAGGGATTTTGCTCAGTCAAAATAAAATTAAATGCAATATCAGGCTTATTCAATATTCCCGTTAATAAAGCTGTAATTATCAGATCGCCTTTTTGTTTAAAACTGTTTGATGAGGAGATACTGCTTAAGTCAACGTTTTTAGCAAGGTATTCTGCTTCTATATTTATATTGGCAAGATAAGGATCCCCATTCCATACTATTGAACCTTTGTTAAGTGTAAATGGTTTTTTTAAAAATGTTTGAAAATTAAAAGTGTAATAGCCTTTTGTAATATCATACCTGCCTCTTATGCTTATTGGTTCGGTGGTTCCCACACGGATTTTTAAATTTCCGTTACCCTGTCCTTTTATTATATCGCCGGTTGCTTCATCTAATATTACATCAATCTTACAGGCGGGGTTTGCAGTCAGGTCCATATCAATTAAAAGATTGGTGCCCTGCCTGCTTTTCACATCGTCCATCTCTGTACCAAACTGTATAAATTCGATATAGTTAATAACGCCGGCCTCCTTACTTGTACCTGTGGGTAAGTAAATATGACTGCTGTCTAAAGTGGATGGCCCGCCCGAAATCCTCATCCGCATATCGGTAACCGGACCGTTCAAGGTCATTAGCGCATGTCCGGTTACATTACCATAAAACTGATCATTATCTTTTTTGGCGGTGTTCAATAATAACATTTTTCCGGTCTCAAACCGAAAATTATCAAAATCAAACTCCTTAAAAAATTTATGGTGCATTTTACCACTGGCAGTTCCGGAATTATTGAGTGTGTCTTTTAACTGCAAAGTGCCTAAATCAATTTCATCAGGATTAAAAATGATGGTTTCGTTGCTGAAATTATACCTGCATTGTGTGTAGTTTACTTTTAAAGATCCATTTGTAATTGTAGGGCTTCCGGTTATATAATTATGCCCCTTTCCTCCATATATTCTTAATGCACCTGCTGCATCACCCTGCATATCGCTGAATATACTGCCAAGGTAAGTGTTTAATATACTCAGGTCAAAACGTTCAGATAAAAAATCAAAATTCATCTGATTATCTGATGTGTCTTTTTTATAATTATAACTGCCATCAATACTAAATTTATTCTGCTTGCCGTCAGCATCAACTTTAGCTCGTATTAAACCTGATACCGTGTTTACATCTCCCTTTAAGTTTACCTTACCAATCAATTTATCTTCAAATCTGAAATCTTCTGCGGTGGCATCATATTCAATAGTTTGTTTTCCAAAAGGATCTACAAGAGTTACAGTTCCTGTAAGTATACCTTCCAGCCTGGGTTGTTTTAAAACGAAAGGCGCAAAATCATCAATGTTAACCTTTTTTAGTTTTGCAATGACATTGGTTTTGTCAGTTACATCATCCATTTGAGTGGAGAAAGTGATTTCCTGATCGCCCTGCACAAATTTCACTTCGCTGGCATCTATGTATGATTTACGAACGGTAAGTTCGCCATCTTTCTCCAGCTGCCATTTTTTATCGTTAATGATAAATGAAGAAGGGGAGAAGTGAATTTTTACTCCATCCGTTAAAGTTTGAACAGTGGCATTTAATTCTGCTTCGCTTAAAGTTTTACTGGCGCTTGTTTTTAACTGAATAAGGGAAATATCATTCTGTGATCTGATAGACAAATTAGTCCCTGGAAAATGAAGGCTGTCGTTTAAAACAATATCGCCTGTTGTAATTTTAGTAAACAAGGTATCACGGTTGCCTTTGCTTTCCAATACCAGGTTATTGAAGATCTTTTTATCATATTCAAATTCGGGTATATTGGCTTTAATGTTTAATTCATTTGCAGCTAGTTTTATGTTGCCGCTAAACTCTGCATTATTAAACCCTTTTAATCTTTTATCTATCAGTTGCACGTATTCATTAATCTCTTTAGTTTTAATAAAGAAACTAAAATCCTGGTCACTTACTTTGTAACTGGGTGTTTTAATATAGGAGGGATAATAACGGCTTAAAAAAACTTTAAAGGCATCTGGCAGTTCCAATATCTTAAAGTTTCCGGTAACATTGCCCTCCAGTTCGTTCGACTGAAAGGAGAGGTATTTTTTATTATCTGCAATAAATGACTGCAGTGAAAGGGAATCGAAAGAAAGCCTGGTACTGTCGTGTTGCAGTGTTGCATTATAAACCCTGGCAGTACCTAAAAATTTATCAATATTATTTCCGGTAAAGTTCAGGCTAAAGTGTCCGTCTAATGAAAAATCGCCGTTTGTAAAATGCAGTTTTCTTAAATTTGATTTTTGCAGCAGGGCATCAAAATTAAAAGCCAGTTCTTTTCCGGCAAAACTTACCGAACCATTAAAATTGTCAATTTTTAAATTAGGGTCATCAACACTGCCATGGCCGGTAAATATCATTTTATCAAAATTACCATCGATAGAAATATTGGCATAGTTATAGCCAGAAAATTCCAGCTGGTGAACATTACCTTTAAAATTTGTTTTCAGATCCTTTAAAGTAAATCCGCTGCCACTGATATTTCCATTAAGTGACAGATTGCCTATTTGACTGTTATTAATAAACTGCCCAAGATTAAAACCCGAAGAGGATATTTTACCGGTATAAGTTGCCAGCTTGTTTTGGGGTAATTTCATATTGATATCTGCAACGATATTGCCCAGGTTAGTGGTGATATTTCCATATGTTACAAAATCATTTACAAATCCTGTGAAGTTTCCTTTAAAATTGATATTGCCCAGTTTATTTAACCGGGGCTGTGTAAGGTTCTTTAAAGAAGGAATAAGTGCTACAAGGTCGTTGTAATTTGTTGTTAGATTATTTGATTTAAAATCGATAAATGTATTATTAATATCGGGCAGGCCACGTAAGGCAATATCGCCATCAACAGTGCTATTTCCACTTTTAATAAACATATTTTTTGTTACCAGGTTATCAATCGTTCCTTTTGCGGTTCCGGCTATGTAAACAGTACGGTTCCATGTTTTTAATTCCGGCGCAAAAAAAGCAATATCATCGCTGTGTATATGGCTATTCTCAAACTTACCTGACAAGGTTATGCTGTGTAAAAAATCGCTCATGTCGCTGTTAAAGTTATCATAGCGCATAGAATAATAATTACCCAGCCTGCTTTTATTGGTAAGAAGATCAAGATTATTAAACTCCATTATATCAGGAGTGAATTTTAAATTTGATTGCAGTTTCTTTATCTCAAAACCACTTTTTTCTTTTGTGGCTAAATTTACATCAACGGTCAGCGTATCTTTTATAAATTTTACATTCTTTAAATCGCCGTTAATAGCTGAAAATAAAAGGTGTTGCCCGTCAAAGCGGTTGGTATAAGGCAATCGTTCTGTTTCTTTTTCGTTTTGAAAACTGCCATTGTTTACATGAATGCTTTTTACAACTATAACTAAACCATTATTATTCCATTTGTATTGCCCAGGTGCTAAAATTGCGGGGTTTGTTTTGATAGCAATATTTAATTTGGTACGGTTGCCGGTATAATTACTTTGAAAAAAAACAGGATTATCAAGGTCTATTTTATTGATGGCAAAGATCTGGTTCGACAGATCCATGCTGTCAGCATCAACATTCATTTTTTTTACCGATACAGTAAGATCCTGTCCCACCCATTTATCTACTTTATTGAGTTTAATATTTTCCGCTTCTAAAATCTTGAAATCAAACTCCAGGTTTTTTTTTGATGTGGTGCTTTTTTTAGGAGATGAAAAATAATCAATCAAAAACTTGTAATTCCAGACTGAATCTGTTCTGTTTAAGTTTACAATTGAATTTTTTAAGCCCAGGTATTTTAAGGTGGCTTTATCTTTTAAAAAAAACCAGTCTGTAATGGTAACTTTTGCTGTTCCGGCATATAACAATGTATCTTTATGCTTATCTTCCACTAAAAGCCCTTCAATAAGCATATTGTTAAACAGAGAAAAATCTACATGCTTAACATCAACTTTAGTTTGTAATTTTTCTGAAAGGATGGCCGCTACCTTTTTTACCAAAAAATTTTGTACTGGTGTAAAATTAATAAGCCCCCATAAGCTGCCGGCAAATAATAACAGTGCAACAAAAAATGCCAGCCTTTTTTTAAAGGTTTTAAATACAAAACTCCATGCTACGGCCCAGCCAGCCAGCAGCAAATAAAACAACCAGGTACTATATTGGAAAACAAAAAAGCACATTGCACCAAATGCTAACCAAAATAACAGGGTAAGTGCGGTCCATTTTAATATGTAAAGGCTTTTGCTCAGGGTATTATCAATTAATACAAAAGTAATGTTTCGCCTGCTAAGGGCAAATTCAATACCAAATTTTACGTTTTATTTAGATAAGATAAAAGCCACTGCTTAATTAGCAATATATTAATGATTAATGAGGCGTTCTTTATTGAGTTGCAGTTTGCTTAAAATAATACCCAATATTAAGGCTCAGCATGCGGTTACGGATATTGCGGCCATCAGTTTCCTCATTATTATTGATGCTGGCAAGACCATTAAAATAAGAGAGTTCTATAAATACTTTTTTCATGCGGTACGCAACGCTGGTATTAAGCCCAATGTCGAACCAGCCATATTCTCCGTACCCAAATTTCATTTTTTGAGATGTTGTACTATTATTGATAGCAGTAACCTTCATTTTCCCAAAATTGGTAAAGCCGAAATCGGCCCCCAAAGCTATAGAAACAGTATTATCCCTATTTTCAAAATCGACGCTTAATGAAGGTATTAAATCAAGATAAGTGATTGAATATTGCTCTTCTTTATTTGTACCGGCTGATGGCTTAATAATAAATCCCCTGTTATTGATCATCACCGAAGGGGAAAAATGTAATATACCATCGAAGGGAACTTTTGCCAATACACCTAAACCAAAACCATTAATAGAGCCCGTTGATTGCTTTACTCCGGTATAAACTGCTTTTGCTGTTGAATAATTCCAGCCGCCCTTTACTGCAATTTTAACCTGGGCGTTGGCTGTTGTTATTGTTGTAAAGACTATTAAAACAACAAAGATTCTTTTCATAAATTAAAAATTGTTGGCAAATGTACAGCTTATAAAAGTAGCAGGGCAGCGTTTGGTTATGGCTGCTTTTTTATTTCAGTTTTAATTTGCCTGTTGTATTCATCGGATTGACCTTTTGCAACGGAAAGATTTTGCCAGTTGTTATTGGCTATTATTTTTGCCACATAAATTATTTGCCCCACATGATAAGGGTAATGTGCCAGCTGCCTGTTAATAGCATCGACTACCAATAAACCTTCGCTGCGGATATGAATTGTTTTAAGCAAGTCATCATCTGTTAAAGATTTTAATGCTTCTAAAAAACATTGCCAGCCTTTATCCCATAACTCCATCAGTAGTTGTTTGGATAGTTGCTGTTCTTCAAATTCTTTATCCCTGTTACGCAATTCTTTTTCGCCATCGGTGGTTAAAAAATCTGTCCAGCGGCTAAGCATATTGCCCGCCATGTGCTGAATGATAATGGCGATGCTATTGCTGGCTTCATTGGGTTGATAATGAAAATCAGTATCGGTTAACTGGGCAAATGTTTTCTCACCTAATTCTTTGTAGTAGGAGAGGCGTTTGATGGCGGATTGAAGAAAAGACGTTCCGATATTCATTTTATAATTTGAATAAATTTGATTTATATTTTAATACCCCTCCGCCGCATCATCTCCTCTTTTATCGCCAACAGCAGTAATAATTCTTTTTCCTTTATCAGTTGTAATTACAATCACTTCTGTTCTCCCAATCTGTCCTCTCGACGATACTTTGTACCCCATCGCTTCTAATTGTTTTTTAACGGATGCATCAAAATCCTTTTCAGTAAAAATTTCATCAGGTAGCCATTGATGGTGAAATTTCGGTTTATTCACAGCATCTTCTGCATTCATGCCAAATTCCAAAATATTCACCAATGTTTGAAACACGCTGGTGGGTATGGTGGTGCCACCCGGAGTGCCTGCAACTATGTATGGTTTATTATTTTTCAAAACAATGGTTGGTGTCATACTGCTCAGCATTCTTTTACCCGGGGCAATAGCATTTTTCTCGTTACCCAAAGCGCCATACATATTGGGCACGCCGGGCTTTACACTAAAATCATCCATCTCATTATTTAAAATAAACCCTGCACCGCTTACAACAGTATGGCTTCCGTAGCTGCCGTTTAATGTAGTGGTTACCGAAACTGCATTGCCCATGGCATCCACCACACTTAAATGAGTGGTTTCCTCACTTTCTTTAATGCTGCCTGCTTTTATTAATTTGCTGCTACCTGCCTTTGCAGCATCATAATCTTTCATGCGTTCTTTTATATATGCATCACTAACTAATTTTTTGGTGGGCACTTTTACAAAATCGGGATCGCCTAAAAATTCAGCCCTGTCTGCATAAGCCCTGCGTTCCACTTCTGTCATTAATTGTACACTTGCTGTTGTTTGAAATTTCATAGCAGCAATATTTCTTTTTTCAATCATCTTAAGTATTTGTTGTAAAATAATACCACCACTGCTTGGTAAAGGCATGGTAACAATCGTATTACCTTTGTAACTGAACACATCGGGTATTCTTTCTTTGGCTTTATATTTTTCCAGGTCATCGTAACTGATAATGCCACCTGCTTTTTGCATTTCATCAACAATAAGTTTTGCACTTTCGCCTGTATAAAAACCTTTTTGCCCTTTGTTTCTTATTCGCTTTAATGTATTGGCTAAATCTTTTTGAATTAAGGTATCACCTTCTTTCCATACTGCTGTTTTTACAAATGCAGTGGCAACTGTATTTAACCGCAAAAAATCTTCCCTGTTTCCATTTAGCGATGTGGCTTCTGCCTTAGTGATAACAAAACCGTTTTCTGCAAAATCAATAGCAGGCTGAATGAGTTTTGCAAAAGGTAATTTTCCATATTTATGTGCTGCAAATAAACCCGCAATGGTGCCAGGTACACCTGCTGCCAAATGTCCATCCTGTGAGAGTTTCATTTGCGGATTGCCGCTGGCATCAAGGTACATATCCCGTGTAGCTTTGCCCGGCGCTTTTTCCCTGTAATCTAAAGTGATATTTTTCCCATTTTTCAAATGTGCCACCATAAATCCACCACCACCAATATTTCCTGCGCCCGGATACACTACAGCCAATGCCAGTTGTGTGGCAATAGCTGCATCAACTGCATTACCACCCTGCTGTAATATTTGTACGCCCACTTTACTTGCCAATGGATGTGCCGACACCACAGCACCGTTTTTGCCGGTTACTTTTTTTTGTGAGTGGTAGTTATAAGGATTAATTTGCGCTGTACATTGCAGTACAAAAAAATATAGGAGTGCCGCAACTAAGGTTATTCTGTATTTCATTATTCAATTATTTTACCTGGATAATAATTCCTCAATTTATGAAGAAAAATCTGTTTCTGTTTTTCCTTTTAGTATGCTCAATGTACACTTCGTTTGCACAACTAAAAAGCCCGGATGAATTTTTAGGTTATCCAATAGGAACAAAGTTTACACCGCACTATAAAATTGTAAACTATTTTCAGCATGCAGTAGCTGCAATGCCGCAACAGATAAAATTGCAGCAATATGGAGATACTTATGAGAGCAGGCCTCTGTACCTGGCTTTTATTTCATCCGCAGCAAATATTTCCAATTTAGAGAACATTAGAAAGAATAACCTGCAGTTAGCCGGTTTGGAAAGCGGAACAGCAGGTAATACCCCAACACCAATTGTATGGCTTAGCTATAATGTGCATGGTAACGAAGCCAGCAGCAGCGAAGCGGCTATGCAAACACTTTATGAATTGCTGAGGCCTGATAAACCTGAACATCAAAAATGGCTGGGCAATACGGTGGTAATTATTGATCCCTGCCTTAACCCCGACGGTCGTGACAGGTATGTGAACTGGTTTAATGGTATGGTTGGCACAGTTGCCAATGCCCAATCCTTTGCCCGTGAGCATGAGGAGCCATGGCCCGGAGGAAGAGTGAATCATTACAATTTTGACTTGAACAGGGATTGGGCCTGGCAAACACAAATAGAAACTCAGCAACGCATAAAAATGTATAGCCAATGGATGCCGGAAGTGCATGTGGATTATCATGAGCAGGGCTATAACGAACCCTATTATTTTGCTCCGGCTGCAGAACCTTTTCATGAAGTAATCACAGGTTGGCAAAAAGATTTTCAAACCCAGATAGGAAAGAACAATGCCAGATATTTTGATAATAATGGCTGGTTGTATTTTACGAAAGAACGCTTTGATCTTTTTTATCCAAGCTATGGCGATACCTATCCTACATATAACGGTTCCATTGGCATGACTTACGAACAGGGCGGACACAGCCGCGGAGGATTAGCAGTGCAAACTGACGAAGGCGATGTGCTTACATTGAAAGACCGTTTGATGCACCATACCACTACCGGTTTAAGTACCATAGAAATCACTTCCTTAAATGCAGATAAAGTAGTGGGAGAGTTTAAAAAATATTTCGACAATACCAAAAACGGTGTGGGCAGCAATTATAAAGCCTATATACTTACCAGTAACGATGCTGCAAGAATAAATGCAGTTAAAAAAATTCTCACTAATAATGGTATTACTTTCGGTACCGGTTTTTCTGCAACTGGTTTATCAGGCTATAATTATTTTACGGGTAAAACAGAAAGTATTAAGGCCGGTAAATTCTCCATTGTGGTTAATGCCAATCAACCACGAAGTTTAATGGCTAAAGTTTTACTGGAACCGGTCAGCAAATTGGCAGATAGTGCCACTTATGATATTACTGCATGGAGTATTCCTTATGCTTACGGTGTTAATGCCTATGCAGTTAATACTTTAGTAAAAACAGAAACAGATAATACCAACACTTATCTCAATTTGCCGCAGGTGAACTATGGCGTTATTTTATCTTATTCATCTGTACATGATGCTGGTTTGCTGGCTTCATTATTAAATAACGGAGTTGGGGTAAGGGTAAATGAAAAAGACATTTCTTACAAAGGGAAAATAATAAACAAAGGGTCATTAATCATTTTAAAAAGAGACAACAGCAATATCTGGAATAAAGTAACAGCAGTTATAAATGAGCAGGGAGCAGATTTTACTTTGATGGATGGCGGTTTTATGGATGCAGGACCGGATATGGGTAGTCCTGATATTTTAAAATTAGCTGCTCCACGTGTGGCATGTGTAACGGGGAATGATGTTAACCCAAATGCAGCTGGTGAAATATGGCATTTGTTTGAGCAACAAATAAAGTATCCCTTAACGATGCTTAACGGAAGCAGTTTAAAGATAAATACTTTAAAACAATTTGATGTGTTGATATTACCTGATGGGGACTACAGTTTTATAACCGATAAAAAAACAGGAGATGATATTAAGGGATGGGTTCGGAATGGCGGAAGAATAATTGCAATGGAAACTGCAGTCAGCCAGTTGGCAACAGCCGAGTGGGGGATAAAAATAAAAAAAGAAGATAAAGAAAAAAAGGATGAGAAGAAAGATGATATGAAACCAACAGATTACAGTGATTTAAAAAAATATGGTAACAGGGAAAGAGATGACCTGGTTAACAGCATACCCGGAGCCATTTATAAGGTTGAGATGGACGATACTCATCCGCTTGCTTTTGGTATTGGCTCTTCATTTTATACTTTAAAACAAAACGGAACTGTATTGGAATTTTTAAAAGAGGGATGGAATGTAGGGGTTATAAAAAAGGAAAATAAAGTAGCCGGCTTTGCCGGTAATAAAGTGGGCAACAAAATTAAAGACGGAACTTTGTTTGCAGTGCAGGATATGGGCCGTGGCAAAGTAATTTATATGGTTGATGATCCGGTGTTCCGTAACTTTTGGGAAAACGGAAAATTGTTATTTTTAAATGCTGTGTTCATGGTAGGTAATGAGCCGGTTAGGTTATAGAATTTTATATAAAGAAAAAAACTATTAATTAATTTAAAATGAATTTCAAAAAAGCAACTGGGTTTTTACTTTTTACTTTTTATTTTTTATTTGGTAATGCACAAACTCCAAAATCATACACCTCTTCCGAAATTTTATTACAGTTAAAAAAACTCAATGTATTAGGCTCGGTATTATACATTGCTGCACACCCTGATGATGAAAATACCAGGTTGCTGGCCTATTTAGCCAATGAAAAATTATACCGCACCGGTTATTTAAGTTTAACAAGAGGAGATGGCGGGCAAAATTTAATTGGCGATGAGCAAGGGGTTGATCTTGGTTTGATAAGAACACAGGAATTATTAGCAGCCCGAAGAACCGATGGTGCCGAACAATTTTTCAGCCGTGCTTTTGATTTTGGTTTTAGTAAAAGCCCCGAAGAAGCTTTACGCATTTGGGGCCACGATAAAATTTTAAGTGATGTGGTTTGGGTGATACGTAAGTTTAAACCCGATGTTATTATTACAAGATTTCCGACAACAGGCGAGGGTGGGCACGGACATCACACCGCATCTGCCATACTTGCCGGCGAAGCATTTGAAGCAGCAGCAGACCCAACAAAATTTCCTGAACAATTAAAGTATGTAAGTATTTGGCAGGCTAAACGTTTACTTTGGAACACTTTTAATTTTGGCAGTACCAATACACAAAGAGATGACCAGTTTAAAATGGAATGTGGGGATTATAATCCCATATTGGGAAAAAGTTATGGGGAGATTGCAGCAACAAGCCGCAGCATGCACAAGAGCCAGGGCTTTGGTGTACCTGCACAAAGAGGCAGTGTGATTGAATATTTTAAAACTATAAAAGGAACGGCACCGGTTAATGATTTGATGGAAGGAGTCTATACTACATGGAACAGAATTGCCGGCGATCATATTCCGGATATTATTTTAGGCTCAATAAAGAATGATATTTCTAAAATAATTTCAGATTTTTCGGCAGATTCTCCACAAAAATCTATTCCTGATTTAGTGAAATTATACACGGCAATTGAAAACAATATTGGAACTGGAAAAGAGTGGAATGATCCTTATTGGAAAGAAAAAAAACTTGGTGAAGTAAAAAATATAATTGAAAACTGCAGTGGCTTATTTATGGATGCCACCACCAATGCCCAGTACGCTGTACAGGGAGATAGTATAAAAATTACATTAACCATAAACAACCGGAGCGGTGCAAATATTATAAATGCAGATGCTCAAATTGATACCACCTATGTAATTTTTGATCAACTTAAAAAAAATATAAACGCAGTTAAAACTTATACCTGGTTTATACAACCAGATGCTAAACTTACACAACCTTACTGGCTCGAATCTCAAAAAGAAAAAGGAAGTTTTAATGTAGAAGATCAGCTTAAAATTGGTAAAGCAGAGAATGATCCTTTAAGTGTAAATTTTAGTATGATGATTGAAGGTAAGGAGTTTGTATTTACCAAACCTCTTTGGTATAAATTTACCGACCCTGTTAAAGGAGAATTATATGAGCCGGTAAATATTATCAATCCGGTTTTTGTTGCTACTGCACCATCATTGATACTTTTTAACAGCACCCAAAAAAATCAAACTAAGGATGTCAGTTTTGTTATTCAGGCAAACAAAACAATTACAGATAGTGTAAAAATATCTTATAATAAAAATGGTACCACTGTCACTGCAGTAAATTCTTATTTCAGTTTTTCAAAAGGAGAGAAGAAAATTTTTAATGCAACTGTATCTAACATTGGTTTGGCAGATAATTCATCAACACTTATCAATGGAATTTTTTCAGCAAATAAAATAGTTGAAAGACAATTGTTGGGTCAACGTAAGATAAGTTATGATCATATACCTGATATAATTTATCATCATGTTGATCCGGTTAGGATTATCAATCTTGATTTAAAAACCGAAGGCAACTACGCAGGCTATATTCCCGGTGCAGGTGATAAAATCCCGGAAGCATTGGAACAAATGGGATATAAAGTAGTAATATTAAAAGAAAATGAGATCACACCAAATAATTTACGGCAGTTTGATGTAATTATTACCGGTGTAAGGGCATACAATACCAATGAGTGGATGAATAATGTATATGACGCCCTGATGCAGTATGTAAAGGAAGGCGGAGTTTTATTTACGCAATATAATACCAGCAACCAGATCGGGCCAATAAGGGCAAAAATTGCGCCTTATTCTTTTACAATCAGCAGAAACCGCATTACAGATGAAGAAGCAAAAGTTAATTTTTTAATTCCCGGTCATAAAGCATTAAATTATCCTAATAAAATAACTGAAAAAGATTTTGATGGCTGGATACAGGAACGCAGTATTTATAATGCGGAAAATACGGATACTGCTTACAGAAAAATCCTCAGCATGAAAGATCCCGGTGAAAATGAACAGGATGGCAGTTTGATAATTGCCAATTACGGCAAAGGAAGATTTGTGTATTCGGGTTTGGTTTTCTTTAGAGAATTGCCTTCGGGTGTGCCGGGGGCATACAGATTGTTTGCTAATTTAATTGCTAATAAAAGAGTGAAGTATATAAAGTAAAAACCTCCTCTGCTCCCCTGAAGGGGGAGCTTGCGAAGATTATCACTAAAATAAAAAATATGCAAAGTGAAAAATCATATTGGAAGAAATGGTACTTTGGTGTATTGCTGTTTTTAGTTGTGCAGATCATTATCTTTTATTTCATCACAGTCTACTTTAAATAAGCATGCAAACTTCCTGGATTATAAAAGAAATTAAAATTAATAAACTGCAAAAGCCCCTTCAGGGGTTTGGGTCTTATGAGTAATGTAGACTGGATCATATTAATTGTAACCTTAACCTCCATTATCATTTATGGTATTTACAAAAGCCGCACCACAAAAAATTTAGAAGGCTATTTTCTCAGTAATCGCAGCTTACCATGGTATTTGGTTTTACTAAGTATTATGGGTACACAGGCAAGTGCCATTACTTTTTTAACTGGGCCAGGCCAGGCTTACAGTGATGGAATGCGCTTTGTACAATATTATTTTGGTTTGCCTTTGGCAATGATCGTTATCAGCATTTTTTTTGTGCCGGTTTTCAGCAGGCTGAAAGTTTATACGGCGTATGAATTTTTAGAACAGCGCTTTGATGTAAAAACAAGAACATTCACTTCAGCTTTATTTTTATTATCAAGAGGATTGAGCACAGGGGTTTCCATTTTTGCACCATCGCTGGTATTAAGTTCATTAATGGGCTGGAATATTTATTACACCAATTTAGTAATGGGAGGCTTACTCATCATTTATACCATGAGTGGCGGCGCCAAAGCTGTGGCGCATACGCAAAAGCTGCAAATGATAATTGTGTTTGTGGCATTATTTATTACAGGATATTTAGCAGTAAAGTTATTGCCCGATACGGTTGGCTTTACAGATGCTTTAAAAGTTGGCGGGCAAAACGGTAAAATGAATATTATCACCACCGGCTTTACAGATAAGGGTTTCGACTGGAAGGATAAATACAATATATGGAGTGGTTTAATCGGTGGATTCTTTTTGGCACTCAGTTATTTTGGTACAGATCACAGCCAGGTAGGCAGGTATTTAACTGCAAAAAATATAAAAGAAAGCCGAAAAGGATTATTGATTAACGGGTTGGTAAAAGTGCCCATGCAGTTTTTTATTTTGTTGATAGGGATCTTGATTTTTTCTTTTTATCAATACAACAAAGGGCCTGTATATTTTGATAACACAACCCTGCAACAGGCAAAGCAAACTGTAAAAAAAGATTCATTAGTATTACTTGAAGATCAATATGCTGTTGCTTTTACAAAAAAAGATATGGCAGCAGCCAATGCCATACGAAAAACATTTAAAAGTGTAATGGAACGTGCCTTGCCCAATCAAAAACCAAACGATACAAACTATATCTTTTTATGGTTTGTAAAAGAGAATTTACCGGTTGGATTGATAGGATTAATTTTTGCCATCATTTTTTTAGCCGCATGGGGAAGTATTGCAGCGGCGCTTAATTCACTGGCTGCTTGTTCTGTTGTTGATTTCCATAAAAAATTCTTTGTAAAAAAGGAAACAGAGATAGAAGATTATAAAATATCTCAGTGGTACACATTAGGCTGGGGCATATTCTCCATTATAATTTCCATGTTTGCTTATAATATTGGCAACAGTTTAATTGAGGCGGTTAATATTATCGGGTCATTATTCTATGGGGTTATCCTGGGTGTTTTCCTTGTTGCCTTCTGGTTAAAGTTTGTAAAAGGAAGTGCTGTATTTTATGCTGCTGTAATTTCGGAACTGCTGGTGATTTTAATTTATAAGCTGGATGTGATTTCTTTTTTATGGCTGAATGTGATAGGAGCTGTTTTGGTATTTGTGTTAAGCAGTTTAATTCAGCCTTTAATAAAAGAAAAAGCGCTGCAATAATTGCAACGCTTTTATAAAGAGTTTTAATTCTGTTATAATTTTTTCAAAAGTTCCTCATTCATTTTTACATAATCATCGTTCTTTGCTTCTTTAGCCAGCTCCAATGATTTTTGAGCACTTGCTTTTGCGCCTGCTTTATCACCCATTTCTTTTTGAATTTTTGCTTTGTACAAATAGATCCAGAAAGCTTTATTGTTTTCTTCTGCAGCCTTATTGCAGTTATCTAAAGCCTTGGCTTGATTATTATCAAACTCATTGTAAAATTGTGCTGCCTGCCAATATGGTTTTTTGTCTGTTAGCATGGCTTTTTCAATTTGCCCCCTTAAACGGTCTTTAATATTTGTTGTCACCGGTATTGATACTGCTGTTTTTGCCCACATAATATGTAATTCGCAGCTTTCTGGTTTTATATTGGCAAATTCCATGGTAAATGTTTCCATATTGTTTTTCATTTTCATTGGTTCGGCCTTAAAACGAATAACATCTTCGCTTTCTTTATAACCATCAACACCCCAGTTGGTCAATCCTTTGTTAAGAATGATTTCCCAGCTATCCACTCCGGGAATGGTATATAGCACATAGCTTCCGGTATCAATTTTTTTGCCGCCTAACTCTACCGCATCATTAAAAACAATTTTGGTGGCGCCATTGGCCCCTGTTCGCCATAACTTATTATACGGAACAAGGTCGCCAAAAATTTTACGGCCTTTGGCATTGGGTCTTGAGTAAGTAAGTTCAATGGCACCCATACCAAAATCCTGTTTAATGGTTTGTGTAGATGAGGGTGCAGGCATTTTAACCTGTGCAGTACTGCTAAATGTGTAAAAGCAAATTGCAAATAATGCAAGCATCATTTTTTTCATAAATAATTTTTTAGGCTGTAAAAGTAGTGAATGAATCTATATAAAGTTGTGGTAAAAAATATTTAACCATTAGTAAATGCTAAAACTGCACCGTTATTTTTGCTCTGCCTTTTCTTCCTTTTTTTACTTTCCATTGTGGCCCCTGTTCAATAAGGCGTTTGGCCACTTCGTCACAATTATCGCAAAGGGATTTATCTACTTTTATATTGGTGATGGTACCGTTTGATTTTACATCAAAAGAAAGCTCTACCTGCCCATGAATATTTTTGTTTAAGATATCGTCAGGTATTTCAATATTATTATCAACGTAAGTATTGTAATTATCCCAGCCGTCGGCAGGCTCTACATTTATAACAGAATCTTTTAATAAAGTTGCCCGGCGGGAAAGAGTACTTCTCCCTGCGGTATTACCAGTAACTACTGTTTTTTGTTTAAAAGCCAGATTATCTTCTGCCAATACAATCTTGTTTTGTGCCACATCACTTTTTAAGGTATATGATTTTGGCTGATAGCCGGCAGACCTTATTTCAACAGTAAGCACAGAGTCTGGCGATACTAATCTAAAATTACCCTGTACATCTGCATAAGTTCCAAAATTTTCGCTTTTAATGCTAACATTAGCAAAGGGCAGGGGAGTATTGTCCGGGCCTACAACCTGTGCAATAAAATTACGGCTCTGCTGTTCTTCTTTACTGCTGCTTTTATCTCTCATTTCAACAGCAGTTTTTTTAGTTTCTTCATTGGCAGTTGCAGTCTTTTTTTTGTAAAATGCTTCGTTAGTATTAGCAGTATTTGAAGGAGCAGGCAATGATTGATTTACAGTCACATCTTCCATAACTTTTTCACCATTTGCTTTTGCAACAGCAGCAGGTGGTTGTACAGCGGGTTTGTAAATAAAATTACTGTCGGCTTTTATTTGTTCCGTTACTAATCCGGCATTTTTATCTGTGGCAGCAGTATAGTTTTCTGCAGGTGTTGTTTTTACTTCTGCTTTTGCAGTTTGGTCACCGGTAATGGCTTCGGTATTTGGGGCAACTGCATTAATTGAATCTGACGTGCCTGTTGCTTTTACTGTTTGTGCAATTTGCTGCTGGCCATCTTTTTTAGTAACTAGCCAATAAGATATTGCAGCAGTGCCACCTATTAATAAAACTGCAGCAGCATATTTGAACCAATTTGTCCGCTTGGGTAAGGCAATTACTTTTGCAGTGGTACTTTGTTGTGCAAACCCTTCTTTTAATTCAGCCAGTTGTTTTTTCCAATCCTCATGTTGCATGCCTTCATATCCTTCAATAGCTTCGGCCAAAAAAGGATCATCCAGGGCGGTTTTTTCCATTGCATTCATCTGCAAAGGTGTAAGCTTCCCTGAAAGATATTGCTGTATATCTTCTGCGGTGTAATTAATATTATTTTCTTTTTTGGTCATTATTATTTCATCAAAATTAAACTCCTAATTCCCTTTACTCTCCATACACAACTTCAAATTCCGCCTTCCGTTTTGAATATAGCTTCTAACTTTATTCCAGTCGTAACCTGTAATTGCTGCAATTTCGTTATAGCATTTATTCTCCAGGTAAAATAACCGCACAGTATCTTTCTGTTCGTCTGGCAATGTTTGTAAGCATTTTTCAAGTTTAATAAAATTGTTTTCCTTTTCCATTGCCTCGCCATTCAGATGCGTAGTTTCTTCCAATTGCATAAAATTGGAGTTAAATTCTGTGGTTTTCACATTACGGGGACTTCTCAACTGCATCAGGCAATAATTTCGTGCCAAAACATGTAACCAGCCTTTAAAATTCTCCACATCATGTTGGCGGAGTTTAGTATTTAATTCTTCAAAAATTTCCATCACTGCATCTTTGCTTCGTTCTGCATCTTTAAAATATTTGAGGCAAACACCAAATACCAGGTCCATATAACGCTGGTATAACGCACTTAAATAATTCATTTCGCCGCTTTGTTTAAAAGCAGCAACCAGTTCTTTATCTGTTTCTGTGGCCGGTATGTTTCGTAAAAAAGTCAAATCGAAATCCACCTGTAGTGGTAATGAATATGGTTTAGTTTTTTGTTACAAGCTGTGGTAATATTATCAGGCTACACAGGCGTCGCACTCTTGTACCACCTATCAATATTCCCCTCTTATCTAAGCGCATATCTTTTTTAATAATTCTTCGCCAGTTCCTCCTTCAGGGGGCAAAGGGTACTACTCAAAATATACCCTTACCGTTTGATAAAACATTCTGCTGTTGATGTACTGTTTTTGTTGCTGTTGTTTTTCTGAAAAGCCCTGTAAGCCCAGCAAGCCTGCAGCATTGCCTTTGTTAATGGCAATTTCTAAATAACCTGCAGAGTTAAACAGTGCCAGTTTTTCTCCTTCGGAAACATCGGCGTATGATTCACTCACTTTATCAATTACTTCATCTCTTTTAAACATAATTTTAAAACTGCGGCCTTTGCGTTGTTCTTCAAATTCTTCTTTATGAATGTTTACAATCACATTTTCAAAATTATCAATAAAAATTATCTGGCCTTCTATCCAGTTATTACCAAGCATTGGTTTCAAAGGGTTTTTCACCTGTATCGAAACTGAAGCATCGCCAATTTCTTCAATTGATTTACCTGCAATTAACCGGTTAAATGCTTTTGCAAAAACTGTGGTGCAATACAAAGTGTTTTTTTGTTGTGTTTTTTCCAGTGCAAGTGCCACTACTTTTTGCGGCACTTCTTCCAGTATCATGGTGAGCAGTCCATTATCGGCACAGCCAATAAAATGGCCGTTATGTTCTGCCAGCAGCATGTGTTCCGGTTTTTCATCAAATAAGTTTACCATTACTAAATGAAAACTGCCTGGTGGAAAATTTTTTATCGCATTCCTGCATACATATGCAGCCTGCGGATAATTAAAGGGAGAGAGGTTATGTGTTATCTCAACAATATTAAAATCAACATTGGCCTGTAATAACTGACCCTTTATAGCACCAACCAAAAAATCCTGGTAGCCAATATCAGATGTAAGGGTTAGTAATGGCATTTGATTTTGTTAATGAGTTAATTGATTAAATAGTTTAAACGGATATATGGGTTTAGAGATTAACGAACCAGTTTTCCATCTTTAAAAAAGAATTTATGGGTAAGTTTATCTGCCCAGGCCGGAAAAAATTTATTCATAAAAACAGCACGTTTTCCGGTAAAAGTAAGCACCAATGTACGTTTACGTTTTTCTATAGCTTTTAAAATGTGAGCAGCGCATTCTTCAGCACTCATCATGCTGCTTTCACTTAACTGCCGTTCCTTTGGTAATTGTACTTCGCCAGGCAATGGTATATGGCGCACATTTGATTTGGTAAAACCGGGGCAAACCCACATTACATGAACTGATTTATCCATTAATTCAGTACGAAGTGCTTCTAAAAATCCGTTTATAGCAAATTTACTGGCAGAGTAACCGCTTCTGCCGGGCAAACCTCTGTATCCGGCAACAGAAGATACACCAACTATTATTCCTTTGCGTTCAATTATTGTGTTTAATGCCAGTTTGGTGCAGTATAAGGTTCCCGAAAAATTAATATCCATCACTTTTTGTACAGTATCAATTTCAATATCCTGTAATAAACCCCTGATATTTATTCCTGCATTATTTATCAGGATATCAATACCACCAAAAGTATTTATAGTAGAATCAATAAAATTCTTACAATCATGTAAACTACTAACGTCTGCAACAAGCGTATGCAAAGGCAGGCCGGGATGTAATACCTGCAAATCGTACAGCTTATCCTGGTTACGGCTGCAGGTGGCAACTTTAGCTCCCAGCTGCATGAGGGTATCTACCAGGGCTTTACCAATTCCATTACTTCCACCAGTAATGGCTACTACTTTATTTTTAAAAAAATCGCTCATATAAATATTATTGACAAAAATAGATGGAATATCTGGCAGAGCATATAAATTTCTTAAAATAAAAGACCTCGATAAACGTTGGCTTGTGAACTGGGAGATCCCGATTAATATCTGGCTGGTTTTTATTAATTTATTCCAATCAATTTTTCAATGTACTTTCTGGATTTTTGCTTTTTTATACTTTGCACTGGTTGTTTTGCCTCTATCAGTGTTTGGAATTCTTCTTTATAAACTATTCTCCAGAGAACCCAGGTAGATGTAAATTTTGAGTGGCCTGCTTTATACTCGTAGAACCGTCTCCTTAAATCAAAACAGGCACCAGTATAGTATTTATCCAATTTCCCCGAATAAAATGATATAAACAAATGCCATAAACAAAAAAGCTTCCCGATTTTATCGAAAAGCTTTGTGATCTGGCTGGGACTCGAACCCAGGGCCCATACATTAAAAGTGTATTGCTCTACCAACTGAGCTACCAAATCAACTTTTTTATTTTTGGAGTGCAAAGATAAGGGGATTGAGTTTAAAAAAAACATCAGAAAAATGATTTTTTGCACGAAAAATAAAAAATGTGAATAACATTTTCATGTCAAATACTCATTAAACTGCAACCTCTTATATCGCTGTTATCCATTCGGCCCAATACTTCAAAGCTTTTATTACTGTATAAACGGCCTGCATCTTCGGTTGCAATAAAGCTGCAACTATATATGTTTGCCAAATCAATAATATTTATAGAACCCGTAAACGGTTTTTCTTTTACAGCATCATGCAAGATTATTGAAAACGGATCATCCTCTTCTCTTATCAAAACTTTCATCCAGGGCGGGCAATGAAAAATACCATCACCCTTAGAATAGGCCTGCGATAATAATTCAGTCATCCCATACTCTGAATGCACAAGTGCTACACCCAGGTTATTTTGTAATTCCGCATGTACTTCCTGCCTTGTCATTTCTTCACGCCGTCCTTTCATGCCACCTGTTTCCAGTATTATAGTATTGCGTAACTGCATAGGATATTTTTCTGCAAAATCAAGCAGGGCATAGGTAACGCCAATTAAAATTGTAGGTTGTTTTAAAATTTCATTGTGTAAAATGGTGCGGTGCAGTTTATCATACTCGTACAAATAAAATCCACTAAGGCTGTTAGTACTTTCGTTTATCAATTCATCAACCATAAAGACCAGGGAGGAATTTTTTCTTTCCAGGTAAGAAGGCAATAGGCCAAGGATACATTTAGTTTTTGGAGTGCCATAAAATCTTTCAAATCCTGCTTTAAAGCTTTTTTTATAAAGATCCAGGTCTTTTACAAAATGCCTGCTGTTTACAGTTGTTGTAGTACCACTGCTTTTAAAAGTGGCCATTGCCTCAAAATCTGTGGTTGTAACGGTATGCGATTTAAAAAACTGAATGGGTAGAAAAGGGATTTTTTCAATACTTTCAACTTCATTTCCCGTAACATTAAGCGTATTACAATATTTTTGATAAACTGCATTATGTTGAAACTGGAATTGGAATAATTCTATTGCCAATTCAGTGAAATTATCATCTGAGGCAGCAAAAATTCTTTTTTCAAGGTCAATATTTTTAACAGGTAGTTTCAATTTCTATCAGTAAATTTGAATAATAATATACAAAGATGCGATATACTTTATTATTTATAGCAATTTGCCTGCTGTTTGCAGCCTGTAAAAAAGACAAATTTACAACTGCACCGCAAATTAGTTTTAAATCTGTTAAACCCAATGCATTCAGTCTTAATTTACCTATTACCGGGCAGGCTCTGCCTGTACTTACAATAAGTGTGACGGATGCGGAAGGTGATTTAGGGTTTAAAGATGGTAAGGATACCGCCCGGCTGTATATGAAGAATCTGTTAACTGGCAAAACAGATTCTACTTTGCATTTACCAGACATTTTAACCGCAGCGAAAAAGAATTTTCAGGGAGACATTCAGATAACACTTTCCACATCAATTCTATTGGAAGGCAGTACAAGGCCCAGCCCCAAAACAGATACCTTGTATTACGAAATTTACATTAAGGATTTTGCAAAAAATAAGAGTAATGTGATTAGAACTGCAGATCCTGTTTTTGCAATTTCCCGTTAATGAGGTTGCTGCTGTTTATCTTATCTCATTCTATTTTTATTGCAATTTGCGCTGTTGCGCTTTGTTTTCAAACTGCTTTACTATTGCATATAAATCTTACCATATGGCTATATAGTTTCATCTTTTTCTCTACACTTTGCAGTTATAATTTTTACTGGTTGTTAAGTGGCCTTGCTTTTTCCAGGCAACCGCTTCATTTTTTTTTAAAAACATATTATTCCAATATTATTGTTTTTTTAATTGCTGGTATTGGGTTATTATTTTCGCTGTTTAATGTCGTTCAATTATGGCCCGTTATAAGTGCAGGGCTGTTACTTACTTTACTTTATACAATCCCATTACTGCCATTTAAAATTTTTCATTTTGCCAGAAAAGCGGGGCTAATTAAAACGTTTTTGCTGGCATTTACGTGGACGTTTGTAACGGTGTACATTCCCTATAAGCAAGTACCAACAGCCGGTACACTCACATTACTCATGCTGTTCAATAATCGTTTTCTGTTTATGCTTATATTGTGTATCATTTTTGATGCAAGAGATACAAAAGTTGATAAGATAAGGGGCTTACAAAGCCTTACAACTCTCGTTCGTCCGGTTACAATTCGATATATAATGGCAGCTGTATTTGCAGCCTACATCATCAATGGTGTGGTGTTTAGAATTTATTATAATGAGCCGATGCAAATAATCGCTTTATTGATTACAGGTATAACTGCAGCCGTGGTTTATTTTTTCTCTTTAAAGAAACAAGGCTATTTTTTTTATTATTTTTTGGTTGACGGCTTAATGTTATTTTCTGCCATGGCTGCTTATGTGGCAAGTATTTAGTTATTTTGCTTTTATATAAAAGAAAACAAAATGGCTAAAGCAAAAAAAGCGAAAAGTATTCTTACCGAAGAATCATACACATTTTTAAAAAAATATATCAATAATCCATCACCGACCGGTTTTGAAAGCAGCGGGCAAAAATTATGGCTGGAATATTTAAATCCTTATGTAGATACTCATTTTACCGATCCATATGGTTCTGCCGTGGGAGTTATTAATCCCACATCCACATTTAAGGTAGTAATAGAAGCACATGCAGATGAGATAAGCTGGTTTGTAAATTATATTTCTCCCGAAGGATTGATCTATCTTAAACGCAATGGTGGTGTAGATCACCAGATTGCCCCTGCCAAACGTGTTTTAATTCATGGTAAAAAAGGCGTTGTAAAAGCAGTGTTTGGCTGGCCTGCCATTCATACCCGTATGAGCAATAATGATGGCAAAGAAACTGCTCCTAAAGTAGATAACCTGTTTTTAGATTGTGGTGCCCGTAATAAAAAAGAAGTGGAAGCATTGGGCATTCATATTGGTGCTGTGGCAACTTATGAAGAAGGATACGAGGAACTGGCATATGATTATTTAATAGGCCGTGCTTTTGATAACCGTATTGGTGGTTTTATGATTGCTGAAGTAGCAAGGTTACTAAAAGCAAACCGTAAAAAACTACCTTTTGGTTTATACATTGTAAATGCGGTGCAGGAAGAAATTGGATTACGTGGTGCAGAAATGATTGCCCGGAGAATAAAACCTGATATCGCTATTATTACAGATGTAACGCATGATACCAGTACACCAATGATCAATAAAATTATTGAAGGGGAATGTGCATGCGGTAAAGGGCCATCCCTGGCTTTTGGCCCGGCTGTGCATAATAAATTGTTAGATGTGGTGCAAAACACGGCAACCAAAAATAAAATACCGGTACAGTTACGTACTGTTAGCAGAAGTACCGGAACTGATACCGATTCTTTTGCTTATGCCAATGATGGTTGTCCTTCGGTTTTAATTTCTATTCCTTTAAGGTATATGCATACAACAGTAGAAATGCTGCATAAAGATGATATTGAAAATACCATTAAGCTGATGTATGAGACCTTACTGACATTAAGCCCAAAAACAAACCTGAGTTATTTTTAAACTAATGAACAAAGAATTTGTTTTTTATAAATTAGCATAATAATACTGTGAGTATGGAAGACCGGTTTGCCAAATATTCAAAATTATATTTCCTTATATTTTTATTGTTCCTTTCCATTCCTGTAATATTTGGTTCGGTAATGGCTCTATTTTATGGCGTTTCAAAATTGGTTTCGTCAAAGCCGGTGGATATATTGTTTGAGTTGGTTGTAATTTCAATACCGCCTGCAGTTTTTGCAACTGTCTACTATATCTTTATTAAGCGTACTAAAAATCATCCATCTGCAATTGTAAAAATAATTTCTCAGCTCCTTTTTATTATTGGTTTTAGCTGCTGTATAGTAGTGCTTGCAATGGATATTTTAGATTATTTCAATAAAGGGATACATGATATTACCAGTTATAAAAGTTTTAGTCTCCTTTTTTTAGCAGGCAATATTGCAGTCCTTTTTCTAATTGCCATACTACAGGCTTTTACCACAAAAAAGGAAATGGACTGGATGGAAAAAAGAAAACAAAAGGAAAATATCTTCTGATAAAAAAATATCCCCGTTAAGAATAACGGGGATTAATCAAAACCAACTGTATGCTTATGAAAGCTTTTTATTGAATAGTTATTTCTTTTGCGGCAGCTTTTACTTCTTCTTTTTTTGGCAACCCAACATGTAAAATGCCATTTTCGTATTTGGCACTTATATTGGAAGCATCAATTTTTTCATCTACCGTAAAACTGCGTTTGAATGATTTAATACTGAATTCCCTGCAGATTAATTTTTCAGTTTCCGGTTTTGTTTCTGCTGTTTTTTCTACACTTATTGTTAAGCTATTACCATCCAGTTTTATCTTAAAATCGCTTTTTTCAAAACCGGGAGCTGCCAGCTGTAAATTGTAAGCGTCATTTTTCTCTACGATATTTACCGGTGGAAAACCTAAAACATCTTCCCTAACTGTTTTGCCAAAGCTTGAGGGCAGATCATTAAAAATTTCATTCATTATTCCATCAAAAGATTTTGCAAATGGGTTGTTTGTTTTTACGAGTGTCATAGCTGTATTTTTTATTTTTTAAATTTTAGAATTACAAATCAAACTAGTCAAATGCTGTTCCAAGAGAATTTTAGCGACTTAATTTCAACTTTTGGCGAAATATTAAGCCGTTATGTCGTATTTGCAAAAATTATTACGTCATAATTTCCGATTTCGAGATGCGGAAGATGTTTAAATGTAGATAATTATAAAAGCGAAGATGCAAAATAAGTTCTTAGTTTTATGCTCCAAAAAATCTACTACACATGTATCCGGAAGAAATTGTATTACCAATGAAAGAAGAGCTTACCGAAAATGGCTTTTCTGAAATGTTGACATCTGCGCAAGTTGATCAAAACATAAAAGATAGTGGCACCACATTAGTTGTAATTAACTCTGTTTGCGGCTGCAGCGCAGGTACGGCAAGGCCAGGTGTTTTAATGGCTGTTAATAACAGTGCAAAAAAACCCAATCATCTTACTACCAGTTTTGCTGGTTTTGATGTTGATGCAGTAAAGAAAATAAGGGAGTATCTTTTGCCTTATCCTCCATCTTCGCCATCAATTGCACTTTTTAAAGATGGCCAGTTAGTTCATTTTATAGAAAGACATATGATTGAAGGCCGAAGTGCACAGATGATTGCAGAAAACCTGATTGGTGCATTTGAGCAACATTGTAATTAAGATACTTCGTCATATTTTTTAAATATGATGGGTTAGTAAATACCATCCTCCTGTTTCTACAGGAGGGTTTTTTATTTAATAACCAATGGCTTCAATTATTTGAATATATTGCAGTTCTTAAATAAAAATTATAAGTAGTAAACTTTATGTATCCCAATTTATATTATGTTTTTAAAGACTGGTTTGGTGTAGAGTGGAAGGGGCTTAGCGTTTTAAACACTTTTGGGTTACTGGTGGCGATAGCATTTATTGTTGCAGCAATAGTGATAAGCAGTGAATTGAAACGTAAAGAAAAACAAGGCTTATTATCGCCAAGAGAAGAAATTATTACCGTAGGAAAGTCGGCTTCAATAACTGAATTACTGATAAATTCATTAATAGGTTTTGTATTTGGATTTAAAGTTTTAGGATTAATATTTAGCAGGTCGGAGGGTGTAAATCCGCAGGATTATATCTTCTCCAGCCAGGGAAACATTTTAGGAGGGTTATTATTAGCTGTAGTATTAGGCGGAGCAAAATGGTATGAAAAGAATAAACAAAAACTTGCAGTACCTGAGCGCCGCAGCGTACGTATCTGGCCGCACGACAGGGTGGGAGATATAATAATCCTTGGATTGATATTTGGTATTTTAGGCGCTAAGTTGTTTGATAACCTTGAGAATTGGGATGAATTTATAAAGGACCCTGTTGGAAGATTATTTTCTGCAAGCGGGCTTACCTTTTACGGAGGATTGATTTTAGCTGCTATTGCTATTTGTTGGTATGCATCTAAACGAGGCATTAAACTGGTTCACTTGGTAGATGCAGCTGCCCCTGCTTTAATGATAGCTTATGCCGTAGGCAGAATTGGTTGCCAGGTTGCCGGAGATGGCGACTGGGGCGTTTATAACAGTGCTTATGTAAATGATGCAAGTGGCAAATCTGTACGAATAGCGAATGAGGGAGAATTTATTCAGGCATTAAAGAAAGATTCCACTTATTTTTTAGAAGGAAAAGTGCCTGAGTCAAATCAATATACAGGTAGAATTTCCAGTGATTTGCAACACGTACACAATATTTATTATAAAGCTCCTTCTTTTCTTCCAAAGTGGATGGTAGCTTATTCTTACCCTAAAAATGTAAATGCCGATGGTGTTAAAATACCGGGAGATACTGACGAACACAACCGGGTTTTGCCTTTGCCTGTTTTCCCTACTCCTTTTTATGAAACAATAGCTTGCTCTCTATTATTCTTATTACTCTGGGAACTTAGAAAAAGGATAACAACACCCGGAGTAATTTTTGGTATTTATCTTATTTTAAATGGATTAGAAAGGTTTACCGTAGAAAAAATAAGAGTTAATAGTACCTATACAATTTTTGGCTTTCACCCAACCCAGGCCGAAATAATCTCTTTTTTACTTTTTCTTACCGGGCTTTGTTTTATTATAATACAAACAAAACGCACAAAGCCTGATTTAGGATAGTATTTAATTATATAATATATAGCCGGAGCTAATATTTAAGCAATTGTAACTTATTCATATCACTCTTCGTTACATATTTGCAGATATTTTACATTTTTACTGTTTAATACCGATCATCATTTTAATTTACCGTTCAGTATAAAACATTGTACTATGCTTTGCTAAGTACTTACTTTTGTGAAGTAGTTATCAAAGTATATAACTGCAATTATTAAAAACTAACTTCCGGATTAGCCACCGGGATTAAAAAAACAAAAAAGTATAGCCATGAAAAAATTTTTCAACCTTTTGGTTGCAAGCATTATTGCTATGTGCAGCCAAGCCCAAACAAACCCAGCTGGTAAAGTATCCGGCAGTATTAAAGATGGCGGTAATCAAAAAATTATTGATGCCGCTTCAGTCTCTCTTTTAAAAGCAAAAGATAGCAGCCTTGTTAAAATTGCAATAACAGATAAAGAAGGCAATTTTATTATTGAGAATGTCAAAGACGGCGCTTATCTGGTATTAGCCACTTCAACAGGCCATTTAAAAACCTACAGTAACACTTTTACTATTTCTCCAGAGCAGTTGAATACAAGCGTTGGAATTTTGCAGTTGGTTCCTGCTGACAAAAATTTAAAGGAAGTGACAGTTATTTCTAAAAAACCTTTTATTGAAAGAAAAGCAGACAGAACAGTATTAAATGTGGAAGCATCTATCAGCAATACTGGAAGCACTGCTTTGGAAGTGCTGGAAAAAGCCCCTGGTGTTACTGTTGATAAAGACGGCAACATTAGTCTTAAAGGAAAACAGGGGGTAATGATAATGGTAGACGGTAAGCCAACTTATTTATCTGGCCCCGAGCTTACTAATATGCTTCGTAATATGAGCAGCAACCAATTAGACCAGATAGAAATTATGACCAACCCATCTGCAAAATATGATGCTTCGGGCCGTTCAGGAATTATCAATATCAAAACAAAAAAGAATAAACAAAAAGGATTTAACGGAAGTGCATCAACAGCTTACTCACAAGGTATTTACTCCCGTACAAGCAATAGTCTTAACTTAAACTATAAAAATGGTAAGATAAATCTATTTAGTACTTTAAGTGCTAATTACCGTAATAACTACCAGGAGCTGGATATTTACAGAAGATATACCAATACCGATAAAAGTACCAAAGCTATATTTGAGCAAAACTCTTTTCAAACAAGGCATGGTGGTAATTATAATGCAAAGCTGGGCGCAGATTTTTATGTGAGCAAAAAAACTACTTTTGGAGTGGTGCTATCAGGTGTAACAAACCCACAGGCACAAAATGCAGAAAATACCAGTTATTTAAAAGGAAATAATGGCATAGTTGATTCTATAGTGCAGGCAGTAAGCAGCGAACATTCTAAATGGAAAAACGGGAGTATTAACTTTAATTTACGCCATGTGGTTGATTCAACCGGCAGGGAATTAACTGTTGATGCAGATTATTTAAGATACGATGCAACAAAAGACCAGCGTTTTTATAATACCAGCTATACACCGCAATGGGCTTTAAAAACAAGTGATATTTTATTGGGTGAATTACCATCTGCAATAAAAATATACTCAGCTAAAATTGATTATACACATCCATTAAAGAAAGGCACTAAAATAGAAACAGGTGTAAAATCAAGTTTTGTAGAAACTGATAACACAGCAGGTTATTATAACCTTGTTGGTAGTACTAAAACACCAGACTATGAAAAAACAAACCGTTTTGATTATAAAGAAAACATAAACGCCGCTTATCTTAATTTTAATAAAGAAATAAAAAAGTGGAGTATTCAAACCGGTCTTCGTTTAGAAAATACCAATTACCGGGGCAACCAGTTTGGTAATCCTACAAAGTCTGATTCTGCTTTTAAAAACAGCTATACCAGTTTGTTCCCTACTTTATTTGTGGGCTATAATCCAACAGAAAAAAATCAATTCAGTTTTTCTTATGGCAGAAGAATTAACAGGCCCGATTATGAAGATCTGAATCCGTTCCTGTTCTTTTTAGATAAATACACTTATGGTGCAGGTAATCCATTCTTAAAACCAATGTATTCACATGTTTTGGAAGCATCACATACCTACAAGCAGATATTTACTACAACATTAAATTATAGTTACACTAAAGATTTGTTTAGTGAAATATTCAGGCAAAAAGATTTTGCAACTATTGTTAGTCAGGGTAATTATGGCTCAATGAATGACGCAAGCATCTCGGAAAATGCACAAATTCAGGTTGCGAAATGGTTAAGTACAAATATTTATACCGAAGTAAGGTACAACAGGTTTAGAGGTATCTTATATGGAGATGATGTAGATATTGATGCTACTACATTTTTGGTAAACATAAATAACCAGTTTAAATTTAAAAAAGGATGGAGTGCAGAAGTATCAGGCTGGTACAGGACTAAAGGCGTTGAGGGGCAAATCCAAATAAAATCCTTAGGGCAGTTAACTACCGGGGTACAAAAGCAGGTATTAAAAAACAAAGGCACACTAAAATTAAACATCAATGATGTTTTAAAAACCCGTAACCCAAGAGGCGAAATAAATTTTCAAAATACTGAAGCAAGGTTTAGGCAATACAGCGATAACAGAACTGCAACTTTGAGCTTTAGTTACCGTTTTGGTAAGCCTATTAAAGGAATACAAAAAAGAAAAACTGGTGGTGCAGGAACTGAACAGAACAGGGTGAAAGGAGGGAATTAAGAATTTTTGATGGTGCTTTTTTAAAAACCTGTCGCTTTTATGCGATAGGTTTTTTACTTTTTTATTCAACGTAAACATCCGAAGTTTTTAAAACTTCGGATGTTTTGTTTAAGAACCTATCTCACCAAAATAAAATACCCCTTCACCAATTTTTCTGGCTTGCCTGCAAAGCGGTAACCGCACTGGTATATATAACCACCCATGGGTTGTTGTTTGCCTTTATAGGTACCATCCCATCCGGAGTTTTGGTTGCTGCCTGTAAAAACAGTTTGGCCATAGCGGTTGTAAATAATAAGGCGATAAAAAGGTAGTGGCTGGCTTATAGTTGGTTTAAAAATATCGTTCAGCCCGTTTTTATTGGGGGTAAAAGCATTGGGTATAAAAACAGTTTCGGGGCAAATTTTAATAACAACCGAAGCCGTTTTTGTAATGGGGCAATTAACCTGCCGCTCTGCCGTAATATTATACACTGTGTTTTGTGTTGGGTAAGCAACAATAATTTTATTACGCAGTAAACTGTTTGCTATTGGCTGCCACATAATATTAATTAAATCAGCAGGTAATTGTATAAAAGCAGTATCGTATAAACAAATGGTTTGTGTTAGTGGCAGCAGTGTTAAAGAAGTATCGGAGTAGGTTATTGTAATACTGTCTGTTTTAATAGTACCGCAACTATCGGCAGCAGTAATTTTATACAGGCCGGCATTGCTTACGGTTAATTGGTTGCCGTTAATGCTGCCCTGCCAAATATAATTGCTAAAACCATTATTGGCAGTAAGCAATAAAGTTTTACCGGGGCAAAGTAAACTATCGGCACGGTTTATTAAAGGGCGTGGTATTGGTGTAACTGCGGCTACAAAAAAACTGTCTTTAACCACACAATCAGTTAATGCGGCACGTATATAGCCGGTAAATGTTTTTTTAAAGTTAATGGTAATGGCGCTGTCGCCTTCTGTATTTATAATAGTTGCAAAGGCGGTATCAATGTTCCAGTCTAAATTTTTAAAGCAACCACTGTTTTTACTTACGGTGTAGCGAACGGGTACACCCACACAGGCAGCAGCCGGGCCGTTTATATGCACACTATCGCAGCGGCTAACAATTTTGCAAACGAGTTCTTTAGTAACAATGGCGGTATCTTCTGTATAAGGCACATCATTGCTTACAATT
>JAYVPT010000030.1:0-23139 GCA_043757165.1 Ferruginibacter sp. | reverse complement strand
GGCAAAATAATTGGTATAGATCATTATCTTTATCTCAAGTTTGTTTTTCATGGCTATACTTTAAGTCCCTTCGGTTCTCCGGGGGGATTTTTATTTTCAGTAATTTTGTTCTGATGCAAAAAATAATTTTCACTGAGGAATATTGTAACCCTAAAAATTTACACCCATTTACGCTTATCAGGCATATACAGGATATCAGGGTGGGTATTCTTACCATTCGTGAAAAATGGGAGAGGATGTTAAAACTGGTTTCATTTGATAAATGGGAAGGTTATTACCTCGATGATGAACGCTCTATAAAGATCGATAAGAATATCGGCGAGGATATTTACCTGATGGTACATGCCAATGTTTTGCCAACAAAATCCATCATCAGCAAAATAAAAAGATTACAGCATGGCGAATTTCTTTCTGTAAAAAATGAAGGCGGTATTGCCTACAAATTTTCGGCAAAAGAAGTGCTGGGGTTACATAAAATAAAAATCACCCGTTCGGTAGAACATAACGAAAGTTTGAAAGTACTGCATTACCCCTGGCAGATATTTCAATTAAATGATTGGGCTATCAGGCAGGATTTTGAATTGATAACCGCCAGAAGAAAAAGTAAACTCATTTCAAAAACAAATACAATAATTAATGCTTCGCAGATATTTATTGAAGCTGGTGCAAAAGTGGAGCATTGTATTTTAAATGCATCAACGGGGCCAATTTATGTTGGAAAAAATGCGGAAATACAGGAAGGCAGTATGATACGTGGCCCATTTGCCTTATGCGAAGGCAGTTTAGTAAAGATGGGAAGTAAAATTTACGGTGCCACAACAATTGGCCCGTATTGCCTTGCAGGAGGTGAAATAAAAAATTCTGTTTTAATGGGCTATAGTAACAAGGCACACGACGGATATTTAGGTGATAGTGTAATAGGAGAGTGGTGCAATTTGGGCGCAGGTACAGGTAACAGCAATCTCAAAAACAATTGTGGCGATGTTAGCTATTGGGTTCATGCAGATAAAAAACAAATGAGTGCAGGCAATAAAGGCGGTTTATTATTGGGTGATTATTCCAAGTCTGCCATCAATACATCTTTTAATACAGGAACAGTTGTGGGTATTTGCAGTAATGTATTTGCACAGGGGCTTACACCAAAATATATTCCTCATTTTTCGTGGGGAGCAGATGGTATTACTAAATATAAACTGGATAATGCTTTAGAAGATATTCATAAATGGAAACAATTGAAAGGTCTTTCAATTACTGAAAAAGAAAAGCAAATTTTGACGGATATTTACAAAAAATTTTAAACCCAAAAACAACACATGCGTAAACAAATTGCAGCAGCCAACTGGAAAATGAATTTAACCCTGCAACAGGCAGAAACATTAATTGATGAATTACTGGCAATTCCATATGATTTAAAAGACAATCAACTGGCAATTTTTGGAGTGCCATTTCCTTATCTGACAACTATTAACAATAAACTTGCAGGAAAGAAAAATGTATTTGTAACAGCACAAAACTGCTATAATAAAAAGAGCGGTGCATTTACAGGAGAAGTGAGTGCCGAAATGTTGAACAGTATTGGTATAAAATATGTGATAATAGGCCATAGTGAAAGGCGTGAATATTTTAATGAAAGCAATGCTGTGCTTGCCGAAAAAGTAAATATTTGTTTTGAAACCGGGCTGGTGCCAATTTTTTGCTGCGGCGAGCCATTGAGTATAAGAGAAGCTGAAACACAAAACAGTTTTGTACAAACACAATTAGAAGAAAGTTTATTTCATTTATCTGCGGCGCAAATAACCGGATTTATTATTGCTTATGAACCAATTTGGGCAATAGGCACAGGTAAAACTGCCACAAGCGAACAGGCGCAGGAAATACATGCACACATTCGCAGTGTATTTGCTAAAAAATATGGTAATGATGTGGCTTCAACCATTTCTATTTTATATGGCGGAAGTGTAAAGGCTAATAATGCAAAAGAAATTTTTGGTAAGCCAGATGTGGATGGAGGATTGGTTGGCGGAGCAAGTTTAGTGGCTGCCGAATTTGCAGTAATCATTAACAGTTTAAAATAAAAGGTTACAAATTTGCAGCTTTATCGGAGTTGACTGTTGCGTACGCAATATCAGCTTCTATAAAGCTGTTTAGTTTTTCAAGATCAAGAATGGTGGCATCAGCATCTTCATTGCGGTGATACATAGGTATAAATTTAACACCATATACAATCTCTTTAAAAGTATATGAACTGCGTGCCACTACAGTATTGCTAAACATATCGTCAAAAGCCTTGATGAACACTAACATTTCACCTCTTGTATTTTCAAAATCTTCCTTCGAAAATTTATATAACGGGCTATCTTCGGTAATGGGATGTACAATTGTCCAGCTTAATGTAAGTGCATTTACCTTGGTATATTCCAATTCCAGGGGGAAAAACTTGTTGGCGATTTTGCCATTCTCGTCTACAGCCATTCCTAAAGTTAATTTGGCTTCTGCATCAGTTAGTGTGGTGTTTTTAAAAGGCGCAATACGTAACATTAAAGCCGTAATATCTTTGTATGGTGCAATAATGGCGTTCTCTGAGAATTTGATATAAGCAGTAGGCTTACTAAATCTTCCATACAATAAACCGGTAGCTAATGCCAAACTAAGCAAACCAATTAATGCCTCAACTGCTGCAATAGAACTTACTAAAAAACCTGAAGGACTTATATGACCATAGCCAACAGTAGTAAAGGTTTGTGCGCTAAAGAAAAACGCTTCGCCAAATTTTTCCAGCTCAGTACCTGCATTCATTCCGGCTAAATTTTCAACACCGGCCATGTAATAAATAACTGCAAAAATTAAATTTACAAAAATATAAAAAGTAAGTATCAACAATAGGAATTTCCATTTAGGCATAGCAAGCATGGAATGGTACCAACTGATACGCTCCAGAAAATTTATACCCCGTTTCTCTACATTGGCCTGCCCGTTTTTATTTACAAATCTGCCGCCATAGTCGGATGTATTGGTGCCGAAGCCGGTATTGATCTCGGTTTTAGCGTTGGTATTCAGCTTGCGAAGTAAAGACATGCGTTATTAAATAATGCTGTAATTTAGGCATAAATTTAATTGAAAATAACATGTAAATATTTTTCACTAATCGGTAAATAAGAAAATATTTCAACTTAAAATTTTTGTTTTAATATAATGTTCATTAAAAAACTATATCAGTACAGTAAAATTTTATGTATCAGTACTATTGTTTTTCTCCTTGTATTTATTTACATTAATTATAAGTGGGGAATAACTGCTACACCTGTTTTACAATATGGTATGTTCAGCACTCCGTTTTATATAAAAGATACCCAAACAGTTTATCGTATAGAGGCAAATGGGAAAATGATTAACAACGCAGTAATTTCATTAATTGACAGGGACATTATTCAGATTAGTTTAGAAAATTATGAAAGACAGCGACCGGTTAATACCAGTGCTTATACTACAATGAAGAAATATATAAGTTATATCGGCCTTGGTTCTTTTATGAACTCGGAAAAATTTACAAATTCCATTTCCGATTCGGAATTTACAAACTGGTATAAACTAAAGCTGGAAAAAATAATAAAGCAGCCAATAAAATCGCTTGCAGTTTATAAACAGCAATTTATATGGCAGGCAACAATGCCTGAACCTATTGATTCACCCAGTAAATTAACCTGCATTGTTTTTAACTAACACACATAGAAAACAATTTGCTGTTTTTTATTTTATAATTTTTGCACTTGGTTTTTGTTGGTTATTTTTTAATGATTCTTTATTGCATCAGCTAAGGCCGGTGTTTTTTTTAAACCGGCTGGATGTATCAGTTAATTTTTTATTGCTTACCAATCTGCATAAAGCAATTATTAATTCCCCCGGGCTTCAAACTGCTTTTGACTTAATCTATATTTTATTGACAATCCTTTTATGTATTACCGTTTATATTAACAACAAATGGCAGTACTGGTTGGCAATAGCAGTTATTGTTTTTAATTTCATTTATGCAATATTACTTTCCATCCTGTCACCATATAGCATAGAAGGCTTTGTTGGCTGGTTATTACTTCCGCTTTTATTTGCTTTTAAATCAGACAAGGCATTTTATTACCTGCTGAATTTAATGCGCTATTTTTTCATATTGGTATTTTTTTCAGCTGCACTATGGAAGATACGGACCGGCGCAATTTTTAATATGGAGGAAATGAGCGGTATTTTGGCCAGGCAACATATTGCTTATATAACTGCGTCGCCGGAGGACTGGTTTAGCAAGCTTGTTACTTACCTGGTAACTAATTGGCGGCTGTCGTATTTTCTTTATTTGGGGGCCACCTTAATAGAATTTATTTTTTGTATCGGGTTTTTTACAAAACGGTATGATAACCTGCTGATAATAATTTTTATTGTATTTGTATTGTTTGATTTTCTTTTAATGAAAATAAATTATTTTTCATGGGTGGCTTTTTTAGGTTGCTTTTGGTACGGTAGATTTGCTGAACCGGTTTACATAAAAAATAAACACTAAAGGTTAAAATGATTTGTTAGTTGCTGATAAACAAAAGATGGCTCGATTGTAGTAAGGCAGGCGAAGTCGGGACAATCCAAAGGATTGGAAACCCGGGATGTATTGGCATTTTTCCAGCTCGAACATGGCCTGCATTTAAGAGATGAACTTATTACTTTGTGATTTTTGCCATCAAGAATCTGATAGCCATATAAGCTTTCGTTGCTGCCTCCAAAAATAGTAAGCGTTTTTTTCTGTAACCCAACTGCCATATGCATAATGCCGCTATCAAGCCCGATATAACCATTGCTGAATGCGGTAAGATTAAATACTTCCCTAACCGTAGTTTTACCAATTAATACTATACAATTGGCATAATTAAGTTCCCTGAAAATTTTGGTATATGCTACTTCTGCAGCATCGCCAACAATAATAAAATTTATCATTGGAAATACAGTACATAATTGAGTAATTAAATTCACCCAGTTTTGCAGTGGCCAGTTTTTAAATGGGGTGGTATTATTACCGGCAGATATCTGAACAATAAAATATTCAGTTGTATTGCTGTGAAAATACTTTTGTATTAATTGCTGATTAATTTCGGGGTTTGGGAAGTAATAGGACTCAATGGTATGGATCCTGCTGTTTAAGGTCGAAAATACTAAATGAAGATTTTCTTCACCATCAGAAAAATCAGGCACACACTTATTCTTCGTCACATGCTTACTGCATATAGCGGCGGCTAAATTAGCCGCAGTACCGCTTCCCAAATGATTAATATAAAAATTTATAAAGTATTTTACCCTGCTTAACGCAAAAATCAATAAGCCGGTTTTGCTTTTAATCTTTACTTTGTGAGTATATAAGCTTTTATCAAATAAACAATCATTTTCGTAAGGAGAATAAAAAATACAGGTGACTGTAAATTGTTTTTTTTTAAGCTCTTTTAACAGTGGAGTATACAAAAGCGTATCTCCCAGGCCTCCGGTAAAGAGGATTGCAATCTTTCTTTTTTTTACTGGTAGTAGTTTCATTAATTTTATTGCCAGCAAGTAACCAAAATGATAAAAGTATTTTCAGCCATCCAAAAAAAGTATTTTGACAATACTGTTGAATTCTCAAAGCTAAGTAAATCGTTTTTATTATGGGTCATTGGCCTTATATTAGTTTATGCAGGTAATATTTATCTTACAAAAAGTTTAGGATTTTCTTTATATGGAAAATATACTGTCTTTATTAGCTGGGTTTCTTTAGTAAGTATTGCTTTAACCTTTGGATGGGAAGGGTATTTTATGCAAAAAATACCAATGCTGGCTAAAAATGAAGAGGGTAAATTTTTTGGTAAAGTACTTATAAAAAAAGCACTGCAAACGGTACTGGTCTTGTTCATTTTTTTGGCTGCCTTTATTTTATTGGATTGGTATTCCAATCAATCGATATTGAATTTTCAGCATCTGAGCGAGGTTGTTTTTTTTCTTTATTTCACATTAGTATTTGCAGTTATTACTTTAATAAAAGCATTTATACGGATATTTCATATCATCACCCCGGTTCAGTGGGCAGAAGATGTATTAAAACCTTTTCTGCTTTTACTGGCTGTACTTTATTTTTATTATTACCGGTTAACCATTTCACTTTCCACATGGTATTTTATAAACAGTATTATTTTTTTTGGTATCATGGTTTATCTTGTAATACTTGCATATAAAACGCACAGCATTAATTTTTCCATTCAACAATCAACAAACGATTCCGCAGACTGGGTAAGCAGATGTTTCTATTTTATGTGCATAGCACTGGGCTATACTGTTTTTACTAAAATGGAATTGCTGTTCCTGGGTTATTATTCACAAAATGAAGCTGCAGCAAAGTATCAGATATTACTTCGTATTAGTGATATTGTAATTTTACCGGATTTTTTGTTCAATTATTTTCTGCCACAAAAATTTTCGTATCATTTCGCCAATAAAAATATACCCGAAGCAAAAAAATTGTTTCAGAATGCTGCAAAAACGATTGCCCTGTTACAGTTTTTGTGTTTCACCGGTATTGCTGCTATTGGATATTTTTATCTTATGAGTTTTGGTATTGCAACCGGCTATATGTATCTGCTGTTATTGATTCTTGCCAGTTCCCAAATATTCTATTCGTTATTTGGTTCTTCTAATTTAGTGCTGAAAACCTCCGGCAATGAAAAATATTCTTTTTATGCATTGCTGATTGTTTTAATTGCAGAATTTATTGCCAATGCCATATTTGTTAAACAGTATGGAATTATTGCTGCTGTAAGCATTGCGTGGTTAAGTGTTTTGATGTATACATTAATACTTTCATTTTTGGTGCATAAAAAACTTGGCTTTAATATTACATTTACAAGATTATTGTTTTTTGTAAAGACGACGGCCATAAATAAGCAGACATGAAAGTAAAGTACAAAAGGATACTGCAATCGATTTTTGTGAATGACATTATTTGGTATATTTTATACCCATTTATTTTTGTTGCCAAAAGACTGGAATTATCAAGACAAAATTTTATACATAGAAAAACTGAAGACGAAAATATTGCCATTTGTGAAAAACTTTTTGCCGGTGAGCAAGTGCTGAACGGAATTTTTAAAGGCCTGAAATTTAATAATATTAAGGCAACAGGCAGCAGTATTTATGCAAAACTTTTAGGGTCATATGAAATGGAATTAGAACCTGTATTACAAAAAATGATCAAAAGAAAATATGACTATTTCATCAACGTTGGCTGTGACGAAGGTTATTATGCCGTTGGAATTGCAAAAAAAATACCCGGAGTTAAAGTGATTGCTTTTGATTGTAATAAAGATGCACAGAAACGCTGCAGTGCTTTGGCAGAACTTAATCAGGTACAACAAAGTATCAACATAAAAGGATGCTTTTCGTTAAATGAGATTGAAGCTGTTGCCACTGAAAACAATATACTTTTTATTGTCGATTGCGAAGGTTGCGAAAATGAAATTATAACACAGTATCTGATAAATAAATTTACTACCGCTGACTTTATTATTGAATTGCATTTTGAGAAAGCGCCTCTGGTACTGTTAAAACTTCAGGAGCTTTTTGCTGCTTCTCATAACATCAGTTTAATAAATGCTTTGTCTGATCATGAAAGGGTATTGCACTGCAAATTTTCTGAAATTGAACATTTATCTTATCAGCAACAAAAATTTATTCTTCAGGAAAGAGAAGGTTTTATGCAATGGTTTATTGCACGGCCGGTAAATATTGTTTTTTGAAATTAATTGTGATTTAAATATTTATGCCCGCTAATTTTTTCGCTTTTAACTGTAATATATCTTCAAAAAAAAGTTTAGTTTCTTTTTCCACAGCTTCCACATCTTTCGATTTTATGGGAGAACCTATAACATGATCTCCGGTATTCGGCAATGCTATTGCTCTTTTATTAGCTGTGTTTGTAGCCAGTTGCGAAAACATTTCTTTTATAGCACTTACTTTTACCACTTTGTCCTGGTGTTGTTCATCTTTATAATAATATAACAACAATACGGGTTGTTTTATTTTATTGAATGTTTCCTTGTTCATGGTTGTTTCCAGCATTTCTTCCAATGTAACAAGTGCTTCAAGGCGGTAAGGCTTATTCCAGTATTGTTTGTAAATGGAGCGTTCGTCATCCGGATTATTATAGTTTCCTCCTTTTACCAGCCGGGCAATCTGCAATCCCCAGTGATCATTCAACAGCCAGGCATTGTTATCATTTATGGCAATGTTTGGAGAATATAAAATCAACGCCGCCACATCATCAGGGTAAGTAGCTGCCAGTTGCAATGCCTGGGTTCCTCCGGTACTGGTGCCCATCAAAATTATTTTTTTGCCCAATTGCTTTCCTATTGCCAAAGCTTCTTTTGCACTTTCCCAATAATTATCTGCCGTAAGGTTCATTAATTGTTCAGTGGTATCAATCCCATGTTCGGCTAATCTTGATAAATATAAATTACAGCCAAACTGGTTTGCAATATTTCTATGCACAGGATTGCCTTCTTCCTGCGAAGCAGAAAAACCATGAAGGTATACTATAGCATAATCAGTTTTTTGTTTAATACTGTCGTTTGCCCAAACAATTCTTGCCTCATTATTTGGTTTCAGTTTGTGGGCAGCTTCCCGTGAAGCAATATATTTATCTAATTCAGCCAAGGTTGCAACTACAGGTATTGCTTTATCGTACTTTGGTGTATCTGGTCTTGGGCCAAATAAATAAATAATAATGAGTACGCCAATAATGTATAATAAAACTTTTAACCAGCGCATAGTTTTTTTTATGAAGCTAAGTTTTTTATTTGTTTTGCTGCTGAAAACAACCCAAAAATTATAAGCATCTCATCCTGTAAAGGGAAATTATTTTCCTTTTATTGCCGTCAGAACAGAAATAATACAATTTTCCCTAACTTTCCTTAATGAAGCACTTTAAGTTTTACACCAAGGAAGATATATTATCACTTACCAAGGTACGCCGCTTTGAAACCAAAATAGGAGAGCGGCTTCAATATTTAAAATTTGACGGTGAATGGCCTGAGGATCTGGTGCAATCTTCTGCCAAATATGTGGTTGTTGGTATTCCCGAAGATATCGGTGTGTTAGCTAATTATGGTGTTGGTGGAACGGCTACGGCATGGCTTCCTTTTTTATCTTCTTTTTTAAATGCAAAATCAAACGATTTTTTAACAGGAGAAAATATTTTATTACTTGGCCATTTTGATTTTGGCGACCTGAAATTTTTGATAGACAGTTATGCATACAATCCAGATGAACTGATTGATGCCTACCGGCATGCCGTAAATATAATTGATGAAGAGGTGGAAAATATGTTGAAAATTATTGCTGGCTGTAATAAAATTCCGATCGTTATTGGCGGAGGCCATAATAATGCATACCCAATTATAAAAGGTGTTGCAAAGGGCTTGGCCAAATCAGGCACTGTTCCATTGGCACAAATTAATTGTGTAAATCTTGATGCTCATCCTGATTATGGCGCAACAGAAGGAAGGCATAGCGGCAATGCTTTTAAGTATGCAGAAGAAGATGGTTATCTGGGAAAATATTGTATGATCGGAGTACATGAAAATAATATTTCGCAAAATATTTTAATGGATATACATAACAATCCTTTTATAGATTATATAACTTTTGAGGAAATTTTTATTCATGAAAGAAAGAATTTCATCCAGGCTGTGGCGCATGCCACAGGCTTTACAGAAGATAGTTATACCGGGGTGGAACTGGATCTGGATTCTATTGAAAATGTGTTAAGCAGTGCCATTACGCCAACCGGTATTACGGCTTTGCAGGCAAGGCAATATATTAATTTTACCGCTACAGATGCCAAGGTTGCTTACCTGCATATATGTGAGGGTGCTACACATTTAACAGATGGAAGAAAAGATGACAGTACCGGAAAACTGATCAGTTACCTGGTAAGCGATTTTGTAAAAGCACGTTCACAGGATTAAACCTAAAGATGTGTTGCTATTTCTTTTTCATCTGCAACACCATCTTTGCGCCAAACCATTTTGCCATCTTTAAAAATCATAAATACCGGAAGCTCTGTTACTTTATATTCTTTTAAAATTGCTTCATCATTACCGCCGTCAACTTTTACTAAAGTAAATTTTCCTGTATTGTCAGCTTGTAATTTTTTTATAACAGGCTCCATTTTTTTACAGGGCGGACACCACTCTGCACCAAAATCCACCAATACAGTTTTAGATGCATTTATTGCAGTGTTGAATTCTTCGATACTCATTTGTTTTGCAGATGTTGCAGCACCTGCTAAATTTTTATTGGCTGCTTTCCATGCATTAATGCCGCCTTGCAATTCATATACGTTTTCAAAACCCATTCCCCTCATTTTTTCTGCTGCGGCAGCGCTTCTGCCACCGGCAAGGCAATACACATACACAGGTTTATTTTTATCAATAAAAGAAACCCTGCGGTTAAATTCATCTTTATCATTCCAGTTGGCTAATAAGGTATTTTTAATATGCCCCAATGAATATTCTCCCGGTGTTCTTACATCCAGAAGCTGAACAGAGTCTTTGCTGATGGCTTTTTCAAACTCATCTGCAGTTAAACTGGTTTTTGTTTGTGCAGTACAGGAAAACAATATCATGAAACTTAAAACAGATGCTGCAGTTCTTACAAAAATTTGCATATAAAATATTTTGACAAAGCTACAAACAAAAAACCACCGGCCTTGCGGCGGATGGTTTCTTATATAAATTATTATATTTTTTACATTGGGGAAAGGTATTGTGCATAAGCATAACCTTCTTCGCCATCGGCAGTTTTTATTTTCCACCAGCTGTCATCAGTTTTTTCAACCAATGTTACTACTTCGTTATGTGCTGCTTTACCAACAATTTCACCATCGGTAGTTGGCGTACTCCTGATGTTGAGGTTGGTTTTGTCGGTAGTAACTTTTAACTGGGCACCTGCATCAGCTTTAATGTCGATATTCATCATGAGATCGCCACTTGCCATATTGGGGTCAATTTTATCATACAATGCCCAAAGCGCATCATAGTCTGCAGTACTTTTTGCAGTTCCGCTTACGTGTAATACACCATCTTTTTCTGCTACAGCTAAATTTGCAACACCTATTGTTGTGGCAGTTTGTATCAGTTCTGCATATTTATCTTGTAATGCCATTTTATTTATTTTTTATTTGTGATTAAAATTATTTTTTGTCCATTAATTTGCTAACGTCTGATTTTACTTTTGCAGAAGCTAACATTTGCATGATTTTCATTCTATCGGCTTTTGTTACATCGCCTGCAAGCACTGCTTTTTCGCCATCAAAAGTAACAGTAACACCTTTAATATCTTTTAAGCCATCTTTTACTTTTTGCATAGTTGCAGCATCTAAAATAGTAGTTAAAGAAGCAGGAGGAGCAACTACTACCGGAGGGGTAACAGTACAATTGTTTACTACTTTGTCAACACCTTTAATTGCACCAATAGTTTTTTCACACATTGCTTTGCAGGCATCATCTTTCATTTCGCCGGTAATAGTGGCCACGCCATCTTTTACATCTACCATTGCACCCGCCATCATTGGGTCTGCTTTAATTGCTTCTTCAATTTTTGCTTTAATGTCTGCATCTTTGGGTTTGCAGCTTACAAAAGTGAGGGTAGCCATAACAGCAACCGCCATCAATACTTTAGTCAGTTTCATTTTTAAGGTTTTTTTGTTTTAAATAATCATTCAAAGTAAGGGAAATTTTAATCTACTTGATAAACTTAATATCAACATTATTCCAGGCTCAACAGACCTAATTATTTGTTAACAGGTTGCATCCCTAAATAAAAATTATAAACAACCCAGCCGCCCACCATCAACGGGTAAATTAATGCCGTTTATATAAGCAGCAGCAGGCGAACATAAAAATGCAACAGCAACACCAAACTCTTCAGGTTTTCCTATTCTCCCTGCCGGAATTTCTGCTTCCAGTTCGGCCAGTACTTCATCTTCGGTTTTACCTGTGTCAGCAGCTTTTTTGGCAATAACATAATCTGCCCGGCTGGTTTTGGTAAAACCAGGCAGTACATTGTTTACGGTAATGCCAAAAGGTCCAAGTTCAGTTGCCAATGTTTTTCCCCAGCTGGCAACGGCTCCCCGTATGGTATTGCTCACGCCCAAACCAGCCAATGGAATTTTTACAGAAGTAGAAATGATGTTGATGATTCTTCCAAAACCTGCCAGCTTCATACCTGGTACAATAGCCTGCATTAAATTATGATTGTTGATGAGGTGGTTATTAAATGCCTCTAAAAAATCGTCGGTATTGGCAGTTAATGCACCACCTCCGGCCGGACCGCCGGTATTATTTACCAGGATATGTATGGTGTTATTCTTTACAAAATCATTGATGACAATCTTAACCTTTGCTGTATCATTAAAATCTGCCACCAGGTAAGCATGCCTTTGCTGATTACTTTTGGGTAATGATGCCATAACTGTTTTCAGTTTTTCTTCATTACGGGCCATCAGTACAATATTGCAGCCTAATAAAGCCAGTTCTACAGCACTGGCATATCCCAGGCCCTGTGTGCTGCCACAAACAAGGGCTGTTTTTCCCGAAAGATCAAGATTCATTTGTGACGATTTTTGCTAAAGCTAAATAATTTTATTTTTTCTCACATTTCTTTATTTGATGTGGATAATTCTATATCCCTGAAAATGGCTTCATTCCGCTATATTCGCAACGCTGAAAAAGATAAAGAAATGGCAGAAAAAGAATTGTTTGATTATACCGAGGATTCCATCAAAAGTTTAGACTGGAAAGAACATATTCGCCTGCGGCCCGGTATGTATATTGGTAAGCTTGGCGATGGCAGCAGCCCCGATGATGGCATTTATGTATTGCTTAAAGAAGTGATTGATAACTGTATTGATGAACATACCATGGGGTATGGCAAACATGTGGATGTAAATATTGATAATAAAACCATCACCGTAAGGGATTATGGCCGCGGTATCCCTTTAGGTAAAGTGGTGGATGTGGTGAGTAAAATAAATACCGGTGCCAAATACGATAGTAAGGCTTTTCAAAAAAGTGTGGGATTAAATGGTGTGGGTACAAAAGCAGTAAATGCACTAAGCCAGTATTTTAAAGTAACTGCTTACCGGGAAGGAAAAGAAAAGACCGCTGAATTTGAAAAAGGTACTTTAACTAAAGAATATAAAGAAGTTGTAACAAAAGAAGATAATGGGACCTTTGTAACCTTTGTGCCAGATGAAACGGTGTTTAAAAACTTTCATTATGTGCAGGAATATTTAGATAACCAGTTTTGGAATTACTGCTACCTGAATGCAGGGCTTGTAATGAACCTGAATGGGAAGCGTTATATAAGTAAGAATGGTTTGCTCGACCTGTTGCAACGCAAAACCAATGCAGATGAGATCCGTTACCCCATCATTCATTTAAAAGGCGATGATATTGAAGTGGCCATTACCCATGAAGGAACTTATGGCGAAGAATATTACAGTTTTGTAAACGGGCAATTTACTACACAGGGCGGTACACATTTAGCTGCCTTCAGGGAAGGATACATAAAAACCATCCGTGATTTTTTTAAGAAGGATTATGATGCTTCCGATATACGGGGTAGTATTTGTACAGCCATAAGTGTACGGGTGCAGGAGCCGGTGTTTGAAAGCCAGACAAAAACAAAGCTGGGCTCTTTAAATGTAAGTGAAGGTGGCCCAAGTATGCGGAATTTTGTTGGCGATTTTTTAAGTAAAGAACTTGATAATTATTTACATCGTAATCCTGTAACTGCCGAGGCTTTAAAAAAGCGCATTGAGCAAAACGAAAGGGAACGGAAAGAATTATCCGGCATTAGAAAGCTGGCAAATGAACGGGCTAAAAAAGCTAACCTGCATAATAAAAAATTGAGGGATTGTAAATTTCATTACAACGATGAACCTACCGGCAAAGACAAAGAAAGCATTATAGAAAAACAAAAAGAAAGTACCATTTTTATTACCGAGGGAGATAGTGCCAGCGGAAGTATAACCAAAGCAAGAAGTGTAAATACGCAGGCAGTGTTCAGTTTAAGAGGTAAACCTTTAAACTGTTTTGGCTTAACCAAAAAAGTGGTTTACGAAAATGAAGAGTTCAATTTATTGCAACATGCATTGAATATTGAGGACAGTTACGAAAACCTCCGCTACAACAATATTGTTTTTGCAACAGATGCTGATGTGGATGGTTTGCATATCCGTTTATTGCTGATGACTTTCTTTTTACAATTCTTCCCCGATCTGGTAAAGAATGGACATGTGTATATTTTAGAAACACCTTTGTTCAGGGTGCGGAATAAACAGGAAACCATTTACTGTTATGATGAAACTGAAAAACAGGAAGCCATAAAAAAATTAGGCGGCAAACCGGAGATAACAAGGTTTAAAGGTTTGGGAGAAATAAGTCCTGATGAATTTGCAAAATTTATTGGTACGGATATGAAACTGCAGCCGGTAATGCTGTTGCCCGAAACACATATTCAGCAATTGCTGGAATATTATATGGGGAAAAATACGCCTTCACGCCAGGAATTTATTATAGATAACCTGCAGGTTGAAATGGATCTGATAGAAACAAAAAATTAATAGGGCATGTTTGAGTTTCATGGCGATAGAAAAAGGTATTTTGATATACAGGTAGAAAATACCCGTAAATATGTTATCCCTTTTATTGAACAATATAAACCTGTAAAAGCCGGTACAAGAATTTTAGAAATTGGTTGTGGCGAAGCAGGGGTATTAAAAGCATTTACAGAAAGGGGATGTATTGGAGTGGGGGTGGAACTGGAAGAAGGACGGCTGGTAAATGCCAGAGAATGGATGCAGGAAGAAATGACAGCAGGCAAAATTTCATTTGTATCAAAAGATATTTATAAAGTAGATGTGCAGACAGAGTTGAATGGAAAATTCGACATCATTATTTTAAAAGACGTGATTGAACATATTCACGATCAGCCAAAACTAATTGCCTGGATGAAAAGCTTTTTAAATGAAGGCGGCGTAATATTTTTTGGTTTCCCTCCATGGCAAATGCCTTTTGGCGGGCACCAGCAGGTAATGCGTGGCCGCTTTTTAAGTAAGTTGCCTTACTTTCATTTGTTGCCTTTTGGTTTGTATGAAGGGATTTTAAAATTGGGTAAAGAAAATGTAGCGGAGTTTGCAGAAATAAAAGAAACAAGAATATCGATAGAAAAATTTGAACGTATTGTAAAAGAAACAGGGTATAAAACAGTAAATAAAACGCATTATTTAATTAACCCGATTTATGAATATAAATTCGGCTGGAAACCAAAAAAACAGGCAGGATTTATAAAAGCCATTCCCTGGGTGAGAAATTTTTTTACCACTTGCGTTTATTATTTAATTACACCTTTTTTAAAAGAATAAACAGCTTTAGAAGAGAAAGTAATCAAAAATTAAAATGGTTAATTAATAGATAATGATAGAGGAAGTAATAAAAAAGATTAGCTCTGAATATCCCAAACGGGTTCTAAATACTTTATTGCCTAATCAATTTATCGAACACTATTCTTCAATAAATGGTTATCTAGAAAATATTGAATTTGGCTCCAAAAATAAACGATATTATGGAAGTGATTATTTTATTAACACAGAAGGGAAACAATTTATACACTTTACATCTTTTGATAATGCAAAAGAAATTATTTCAAATAATAAACTTAGGCTTTATGACCTAAATTATGCTGATGACCCACAAGAAATAATTTTTAGTGTAGAAAATGCAGCTATAGATACAAGTATAGATTTTGGAAAAGATTATTATGGATTAAAATCCTTATTGTACTCAATGTCATTCTGCCGTTATCCATTGTCAGATGAGGATGAACATACTATGTGGAGATTGTATGGGAAAAATGGGTATGGAATTGGTTTAGTTTGTAGCTTCCATAATAATTGTGAGAACTGGGATGATTTTCATTTTAGTGAAATGTTGTATACTAAAGCCGATAAAATAGCTGAGGCATTTTTAAAGCATAAAGCTTTTTTCGAAGAATTAAATTCAGAAGAAAATTACGAGAATAAAATCACAGAAAGGAATTTATTATTTAACATTTTACATTTATTTGCATTTCACAAACATAATATTTACGGAACGGAGAATGAATTTAGGCTCCTTCATAGATTTAATTATCATTCGCCTCACATGAGAGAGAGAAAACGTATCTCTACTATAAATGCTGGAAAAAAAAGATCTACTTACATTGAATTAGATTTATGTGAATTAGCAAAAGGAAAATTTGAATTAGATAAGTCAAAAGAACATTCCCCACTTATTAAAATTGATAAACTAATTTTAGGATATAGGTATTCATTGAAAGAGAAAGAAGAAATTGAGCAAGCAATACGTGAAGTTTATGTTTACAATCAAGATATTCATACTACCAGAACACCGGAAATAGAAATAACATCACTAAAAGAAAAATATTTTAAATAAATGATACATATAGTTTTTAATGAGCCGGATGTTAAAGTATTGCAGCAGGCAATTGAGCTGGACGAAAGTTTAAAGGGAGCCGTAATACAAATAAAAGATGACTATGCCGTTGGGCCTTTAAATAATATTTATATTGGTGAGGGAATTGAAGAACGCAGACAATGGTGGCGGGAGGTACTTGCAGGTGGCGATTATGATGGCAAGGTGGATAGCGATGAAGTGGATGATTATAAAACTGCAGCAGAACTGGTGGGCACCATGCGCCGGGATGAAAATGAAATTATCTGGATATGGGCAGCGCAAAATAAACATGATGTAAGTGGTTATTACTGGCTGTTGAATTACATGAAAGAATTCCAGGGCAGGATATTTATTTTGTACCTGAATAATCTTCCTTTCATCAACGAAAAAGGGAATATTTTTTATCCCAACTGGATCAGCGAAATACCTGCGAAAGAATTTTTAAAAGCAAAAAAACTGGCCAGGGTAATTACTTTAAGTGAATTTGAAGTTGACCCCGATGAATGGACAAAGATCTGCAACGAAAATAAAGGTGTGCGTTTATTGGAAGGAGGAAAAAAACTGATGCAGGAAGATTATGATTTTTATGATGCTGAGTTAAAAAAGATGGTAACACCCGATTGGCAAAAGGCATCTAAAATTATTCATCAATATTTAAGTAAAGCAAAACACACTACGGGTGATGCGTATTTGTTGTGGCGTTTAAAAGTAATGATAGCACAGGAAATGTTTGATGTGCAGGGGAAGATTGGGAATATGAAGGATTTTGAAGTGAAAACTAAAAGTTTATAACCACTTAATACCTTGGCATAATTTTCACGCCAAGGCGCTAAGTTAAAATACAAAAGCCGCTAAGATAGCTTTGCATCTTTGCGTTTCCTTTGCGGCTTGGCGTGAGAACTATATGGCAAAAGCAAATAAAGAAGATTACATACATACCGATAACGGTATTGGCGGCCAATATAAAAGCTGGTTTTTAGATTATGCCAGTTATGTAATATTGGAAAGGGCAGTACCTGCTATTGAAGATGGGTTAAAACCGGTACAACGCCGCATTCTTCATGCCATGAAGGAAATGGATGACGGCCGTTTTAATAAAGTGGCCAATATCATTGGGCAATCCATGCAATATCATCCGCATGGTGATGCAAGTATTGGAGATGCATTGGTTAATCTTGGACAAAAAGATCTGTTGATTGAAACACAGGGAAACTGGGGTGATGTTCGTACCGGAGATGAAGCAGCTGCACCACGTTATATTGAAGCAAGGCTAAGCAAATTTGCTTTGGAAGTTGCTTTTAATGCAAAGACAACTGAATGGGCATTAAGTTACGATGGTAGAAAAAATGAGCCGGTAACATTACCCATGAAATTCCCTTTACTTCTGGCACAAGGTGCAGAAGGTATTGCGGTGGGATTGGCAACAAAAATTTTACCTCATAATTTTTGTGAATTAATAGAAGCTTCCATAAAATATTTAAAAGGAAAGAAGTATGAGATACTACCCGATTTTCAAACAGGCGGTGCCATGGATGCCAGCAACTATAATGATGGCCAGCGTGGTGGAAAAATAAGAGTGAGAGCCGTTATTGAAGAGCAGGATAAAAAAACATTAGTAATAAAAAATGTTCCCTTTGGGGTTACCACTACCCAGTTAATGGAGAGTATTGTAAAAGCCAATGATGCCGGAAAAATAAAAATTAAAAAAGTTACCGATCACACCGCCGCTGCGGTGGAAATTATCATTGAACTGGCGCCGGGCATTTCTCCTGATATTACCATCGATGCTTTATATGCTTTTACTGATTGTGAAGTAAGCATTTCTCCTAATTGCTGCGTAATTGTAAAAGATAAACCACAGTTTTTAGGTGTAAAGGAATTGTTACAAATTGCAACAGACAATACCAAAGATCTTTTGCTGAAAGAATTAAAAATTAAATTAAGTGAGTTACAGGAAAAATGGCATTACACTTCTTTAGAAAAAATATTTTTTGAAGAAAAAATTTACAAAGAATTAGAAAAGAAACATGAAACATGGGATAAGGTTTTAGCTGCAATCGACACAGCATTTAATCCATTTAAAAAATTATTGAAGAGAGATATTACAAGGGAAGATATCGTTAAGTTGACCGAAAAACCCGTTCGCCGGATTTACAGGCTGGATATTGATGAGCTAAACGAACAGATAAAAGGATTGGAAGCTGATATTAAGCAGGTGAAAAATGATATAGCCAACCTTACAGATTATGCTGTGGCCTATTACGAAAATCTGCTGAAAAAATATGGCAAAGGCAGGGAACGTAAAACAGAAATTAAAGCTTTTGACACCATACAGGCAAAGTCTGTAGCTATTGCCAACACTAAGCTGTACGCCAACTTTTTAGATGGATTTATTGGCACGGGATTAAAGAAAGATGAATTGATTGCTGAAGTTTCTGACCTCGATGATATAATAGCTTTCACCAAAGGCGGTATTATGAAAGTGGTAAAAGTATCCGATAAGGTATTTATTGGTAAAGACATTTTGCATGTTGCCGTTTTTCAGAAAAATGACGAACGGACAACCTACAATATGATTTATGTAGATGGGAAAACTGGTGTAAGTTTTGCCAAACGTTTTAATGTTTCAGGAATAACACGAGATAAAGAATATGATCTGACAAAAGGGGCCGAAAAAAGCAGGGTGCATTATTTTACAGCTAATGCAAATGGTGAAGCTGAAGTGGTAAAAATTATTTTAAGTCCCAATTGCAGTGCTAAGAAAAAAGAATTCGATTTTTATTTTGAAGAGCAGGAAATAAAAGGCCGCGGCAGCATTGGCAATATTGTAACCAAATACCCAATTAAATCTATTAAGTTTAAAGAAGCCGGCAAATCAACTTTAGATGCCAAGAAGTTATGGTTTGATAATAAGTTTGGCAGGTTGAATACCGAAGAAAAAGGGGAGTACCTGGGGAAGTTTGATGCAGCAGACCGGTTACTGATAATTTATACTGATGGTAACTACGAAATAACAGACCAGGAATTAACTCAACGTTTCGATCCGGAAAAAGTATTATTGATAGAAAAATTAAATCCTGAAAAAATTGTTACGGCTGTTTATCTCGATAATGAAAAATTACAGTATAACATCAAACGCTTTAAAATAGAAACCACCACATTGCACAGCAAATTCTTTTTTATAAAAGAAGGAAAAGATAACCGGCTGGAAATGGTTAGTACAGAAAATGAACCCATTTTAATGGTGCAAAGCGGGCGTGGACAAATGATACGAAAAGCCAAATTTAAAGTTGTAAAACTGGTGGAAGTGATGGGCTGGAAAGCAGTTGGCGCAAAGCTTACCGAATATTCCAAATCGGTGGAAATGGAATGGGAGAAAAAAGAACAGAAAGATGATGGACAACCAGAATTGTTTGAGTAATGAAATTGTATATACTTCTATTGCTGATGAAATACTGCTTAGTATTCTTTCTGTAATACTGAAGTGGTAATTTTACCTGACTCCAGCGAAGAAGTACTATATATTTTAGTTTAGCCAATAATTATTTATATAGAGCGAAATAAAATTGCACACCCTCCGTTTACAGCTTACCATAATAACATAAACCAGGCAAAACATTTAATTACCGGTATAAGATTTCTGTAAATAAAGTAAAATGTCCGTTGTTTTACTACTGAAAAAATAGTAAAATCTGCTGTAATTTTTTCAAAAATTCAAGACATATTTTTTTCAAAAAAGAGTAGAAATACACCAGTTACTTTATTAACAAAATCTGCTGTTGGTATAGTTTTTGGAACATTAAGACAAAAATCCAACTCTATGAGAGCTTTACAATTTTTAGTAGTAGCCTGCCTTACGCTTATTATTGTAGTTTTTACTTTAATTGCAATTTTATTTGTCAGGTTTTAAAATTATTATAAAGTTTACTTTTTCTTTAATAAGCAACAGCTATGCTTTTATCTGCTTATATTCATAAAGAAAATATTAGTATAGATAAACTTATGACGTGGTCATAAGTTTTATCCCATTTATTTTATTACCGGCTTTGTTGTTGGTATCATCGAAAACATTGCTGTACGGCATACACCAAATGGCGATGCTAGCTTTGGCCTATGTGTAGTATAACAACAAAAGAATAGAATAATTACTTTGACAAATACCCGGCTTTACTTATAAAATAGTTTTTTGTTACTCCTTACATTTACATTGTTAAAAAATATAAATATATTTATAGAATCAAGCCGCTGAAACCAATTCCAAACCTATGAAAATAACGGCTCCCTAAAATCCTGTCCGGCAAAGTTCCGGAATGATTACTTATGAAAAACCTTCAGCAATGAAGGTTTTTTTATTTTTGTATATTGTTGTTTAGAAATGGAATGAAACAAGTTAATGGTGATGCCATAACCTTTTTGCTTTTATACTCACTGCCACTCTTTGATAAAATGATTCAATCAAATACTGTTCAAAATGGCAAATCTGTAGTTTTTCTAAAAAAAAGTATATCCAAAAAAACTATCCTGATGCAAAAACTTATATAACAATATATTGCAAACAGCAACAATAGTCTTCTAAAAAAGTCAGGCAGCACATAGGTGCTGCCTGATAAATAATAGCAATATCTCACTTATCTGATCTTCATTAATTTCAATTGTGTTTTTTGTTTTCCCTGTTGCAACTCAACCAGGTAAGCTCCTGCGTTTAATTTAGATCCGATCTGCAACACCTGGCTGCCGGTAAGATTAAATTTAGAATCAACAACTCTTCCGTAAATATCAATCAAACGCACAGTCATTTTATCTAAACTATTTGTTTGAATGTTCAAAGTAAAATGATCCCTGCTTGGGTTATTCAGCGCTCGTACTGACAATCCTGAAACATCACCAACAGTTGTTTCATCCTTTATTGATGACTCACTCGTTTGGCTTGAGTTGCCATTATCATGATTTACGGTAACAGTAGTAGTGCCTGAACTTGTATTTCCATATTGATCATGGCAGGTTGTTGTTATCGTATAAATTCTTCCATTACCACCTCCTGCACGCTCTGCCCTTAGCTTTACATGGTGATCATCAATCACAATCCAGTCTGGTGCTGTATCACCATCGCCTGTGCCATTTACAGGTTCGTTGCTGGTAACTGAAATACTGCAACCTATAATAGGGCCGGGGCAATTATCAGTTGTTGTATAATTAACTGCCACATCTTTCATTTTATGATTTGGTGGCCACAGATTATTTGGGCTGGCCGACAAATTATGAATTACAGGAGCTTCAGTATCATTTACCCTTACCGTAAATGTGCAACTGGCTGTGCCTGCTGAATTTGTAGCAGTGGCAGTAACAGTGGTGGTGCCAACAGGAAAAACATGCGGTGATGTAATTACTGCAGCTCCAATAGTGTACACAACTGCAGGAGATGGAATGCCTGTTACTGTTGCACTAAAGGCAACTGATGCAGCACAAAGTCCGGCATCATTACTTACCACTTTATTTGCAGGGCATGTAATAGTTGGTGGAAGCAGGGGAATAACCTGTGCCCTTATTTCTCCGCCTGGGAAAGCGGCATCGTGGATATTTGCATACCATAAATTGGAAAGCAATTGTGTTTCAAATAAATCAGACAGCACGCTGGTGCCTGAATAAGTTCCTGCTGGTGCTGCAGGAAATCCTGTAAACGAAACCAGTACGGGAGCGTTTGTACCCGGTGCAGCAGGGCCATGAAAATGGGCTCCTGTAGCGTTGCCAGCTAAGCCGCTGTAATTAACTGTGTAAATTATCCTGTTGGTAGCGCTGTTGAATGTACCCATAACAGTTCCTGTTGCTGCGGATGCATTGGGCGGAACTTCATTTGCACCACTGTAGGTGTTGTTGAATGAATAGATTGCTGTGGAAGCAGCGCCGAGAATTACCTGCACCCTCATTTCTCCGCCCGGAAAAGTGGATGAATGAATGTTAGCATACCATGAGCCTGCAAAGAGTTGTGCTTCCTGTGCAGGTGTTACCAATGCAGAAGCTGAGTACGTACCGGAAGTGGCGGCAGGAAAACCTGTAAAAGCAATAATGACAGGAGCATTAGTCGCCACAGTAGCAGGAGAATGGAAATGTGCTCCTGTAGCAGCTGTGGTTAATCCGCTAAAACTAACCGTATAAAATATCCTCTTTGTAAAATCATCATAGGTACCTGTAACGGTACCTGTTGCTGTTGATGCGTTGGGTGGATTTTCATTGGCACCCGAATAGGTAAGTGAGAAAGGGTAAATTTTGGCCTTTGCCGAAATAGCAAGAGCAATAGAAAAGAAGAGAAACATTAAAAACTTAATTGTTCTGTAATTTTTTTTCATAACCGTAAATTTTAAAAATGAAGATTACGGCTTCTCATATGGATGTACAATCGCAATGAGTTTAGAAGGGGAGGGAAATTTTGGATATTAAAAATAATGTTTTTCCAATAATTAAAATAATTTATTTAGTCGTCCCTCAAGAAGTATATTTTAATTTTTGAGCAATAAAATTCCAATAAACGTTTACTATAAAATTGTAAAGGAGTTTCCAACTTAATTGTGCC
>JAYVPT010000029.1:0-66215 GCA_043757165.1 Ferruginibacter sp. | reverse complement strand
GACAATGGCTGGTGCTTTGCAATAGAAATGTGGAACTTTAAAGGCGGCAACGAAATTTACAATAATGATATACAGGGTGCCATTGATGTGGCAGAAGGGCATGGCAAGGGAGCCTATGCTTATCAGCTATATATTCACGATAACTATATACATGAACCAGCAATAAATACCGCTCACAGGCAAGAAGGCATTTTTTTAGAAACAGACCAGATAGATGTTGTAATAAGTAATAATCATATAAAAAATTGTGTCTCAGGAGTCGCTTTTTCCCCAAAAGATTTTACAGGTACAGGTACAGGAATAACTGTAAGAAATATTACCATAAAAAATAACTTGTTTGAAAATATGGGTGGTAATAACAACGATGGTATTGTAATTGATTTTTTGCAAACCGATGCACTTGACAGCGCACACGTAAAAAATATATTTATATATAATAATACCATATTAGCCGCTTCAGGTTCACAGGGCAGTCATATTGGAATTCATTTACCTACTTACGGTGGACCAGACATACCTCATAATGTACAACTGGTTAATAACATTTTACAGGGCTTTAGTTATGCTGGAATACAGGCTTACATGGGTTTTCCCGGATACCTTGATACATTACTGATTAAGAATAACAATTTCTACCTGAATGGAAATAATAACAATCCTGTTTACACAGGAGGTACACCAACTAATATTACCAGTACAGGTAACATAATTGGTAATCCAGATTTAGATGGTAGTTATCACCCAAATACTGGTAGCCCGGTAATAGATACAGGTATTTATATTGGTTTATTATATTATGGCATTGCCCCAGATATAGGATTTTTTGAAACTGGAAATGTAGCTGTTAATATTCCGCCTGCCGCTAATGCAGGGCCGGATCAATCCATTACTTTACCTACAAATACCGTTACCCTTTCGGGAAGCGGTACCGATCCCGATGGTACCATCACCGCTTACAGCTGGACAAAGATTTCCGGGCCTGCTGCAGGTACCATCACCAATGCAAATGCCGCCGGTACTTCTGTTACTGCAATGGTGCAGGGTGTTTATCAGTTTGAATTAAAAGTTACCGATAACAGTGGTGCAACTGCTAAAGATATCATGCAGGTTGTTGTCTTTTCTCCAAACATTGCCCCAACCGCAAATGCTGGTCTTGACCAATCAATAACTTTACCAACAAACAGTGCAACTCTTTCTGGTACCGGTACCGATCCCGATGGCACTATTACAGTATACAGATGGACTAAAATTTCAGGACCAGCTGCAGGTACAATAACAAGCTCTGCTTTACCTTCTACAACTGTTACAGGATTAACAGCAGGAACATATTTATTTGAATTAAAAGTTACTGATAACAGCGGCGCAACTGCTAAAGATACCGTACAGGTTACCGTTAATCCGGAAAATACAGCTCCATCTGCCGATGCAGGTCTTGACCAAACAATAACATTGCCAACAGATAAAGTTACCCTTACCGGAAGTGGAATTGATCCGGATGGAACTGTTACTGCATACAAATGGAGGCAAATTTCCGGGCCCGTTGATAAACTTACTTCAACAAATACACCAGTTACTGTTCTATATAACCTGATTGAAGGTAGTTATAGATTTGAACTTACAGTTACAGATAACAAGGGGGCAATTGACAGGGATTCAGTGAATGTTACTGTAAAATCGCAAAGTACTGTTTCGAAAAACATCTTAAACATTTACCCTAACCCAATTGTGGATATTGCAACATTAGAAATTAATAACCAGGAACCTAATTCGAACATGTTGATAGTTATTGCAGATATGCAGGGAAGGATTGTATATCAGAAAGAAATGATCTCAGGTAATGTCATCACAATAAGACAAAAACTGGATTTTAGTAATTTCATAAAAGGTACTTACGTGATATATGTTAATTTCATGAACCAGGAAAGGAAATCACTGAAAGCAATCAAGCTATAATAAAAAAGTAAATTTTATAAAGGGGATTAAGAAATAAATCTTAATCTCTTCTATCATTTTGTACATCACTTGTCTGATTATATAAAATCAATTATCCTGTTTCGGATAAATCTATACTCATAAATCAAAAAAAAATAAACCTGCTGAATTTTACAGCCGTAAATTCTTATTAATAATTACACGGTACATTTTTCATTAAATTATTCGGGATAGCTGTTTTCGATACGCCTGATCCGAAGGGCATGAGTTTTACTGTGGCCAAAATATAAAGTATCAAGAGTAGTGTTATAGTGAGTAGCCAGGTAATTGTTGAACATTTTTCTGTTTGGGTTATCCTTTTCTTTCGCTTCGTTTAGGTCGGATATGAGGAGATATGATTTTGAGTTAGTATTTATATTTTCTATTGACTTTTTTAACTCTATTGTGTCTCTTATAAGTTTTACAAAACTTGTATCAAATATCACATTATGTGGTAATGGGGCAAAACGGTTATGCTCAGTATAATAATACCCAAACGGTAGTGACAGTGTGCTGTGATAAAACAAAATTGGTTCATCTGCCCTTTCAATTTTATTAATATACTTTGCAACTGATTTGTAATCATAAGTTTTTACTGTTACATAGTAAACATAATTAAAAAGGATCAATGCTATGAAATACAGCGACAAGGCCCCATAGATAATATTCCTGTATAAAAAAGAGCTGATCTTAAAAAAAGTAAAAATTAAAATAAACAGTGGATAGGCTATTGTTAAATATCTGTCCTGATAATCTATACCGGTTACTGCAAAAAAAATACCCAGCATAATAAATAAAACGCTGATAGTAATTATAATAAACATAAGCCTGTTAAAGTATTCATTATCCAGCCTCCTCCCTTTTTTTATAAACCTGTAATATGCATATAGGATACAAAAAAAGAAAGCTGCTTTTATAACCCATCTTATCCATCTTTCAAATGGCACCATATGAATTCCTAACAGCACATTCTGGATGGAATAAAAAACTGCTAAAAACCGCTCCAGCACAGAGTATTCCAGTTTATGAGTTTGAACCATTGTTATTTGATGAGGTATGAGAAACAGGAAATTTGGCAGCAAAAGCAATAAAACCGGTAAAAGGTAAAGACAAAATTTAAAAGCTGTTTTAAATCCATTAAATACTAATAATGAAAAAGCCAGTCCTGCAATAAGAAATGCAAAAAAATATTGAGTGTATAATCCGATGAGGCAAGTCAGCAAATAAAAGTACAGGTATTTACTTTTATTTTCGAGATAATACCTGAAGAAGTAATAGATAGCCAAAGTTGAAAGAAATAAAAGGAAGGCATAAAGCCGGATATCGAGAGCAGCCCAAACTGCAAAAGGATTTAACAGGAAGATAATGACATACCATCTTGATGCTTCTTTACCGGTAACCAACTTAACAATAAGGAAGAAAAAATAAGCAGCTAAACCAATAAATAATACCGAAAACAATCTTGCGAAGAAAATTCCCGGATTAATTTTTCTCCAGATTGATAGTAATATAAAATAGGCGGGTGGCTGGCTTTCAAGATTATATGATTGCTGAATTACACCCGCTAAATTATGCGATGTGGTGTTTAATGTATAAGTTTCGTCCACCCAAAGATTTAATTCATAGCATTGATACAACAAAAAAAATAAGTACCCCGCTAAAAAACTATAGAAAATAATATTTTTTTCAAGTGCCTTGTAGTCTTTAGTCATAAAACTTAACATTGTAAATTATACAATTTGCCGTTGTGCTTTCAGCCTATATTTTTATTAATTAAAATTTATACTGTGCAAAATATTAGTTCAGATTAATAAATGCTCAGTTGTTTTTCTTCTTTAAAGAAGTGCCTAAATGAAACAATTCCTCAAAATATCTTTTATTTTGAAGAGATAAAAAACCTAAACTTAAAAACTGAATAGCAATTACAAAAGTAGTACCTCCTACAAGAAATGACTGCGGATTTTTTCTAAACTGAGCTGCCAGGCTATGTGAAAAAGAATGCTCTTCTCCTTGTAAAAGAGCATTGGAAGATGCAAGATCAGCCAATGTATCGTATAGCAGCCACACCAATTCGTATAAAGAAAGTAACATAAGGATTGCTCCTATCCCCATAAAAAAGATATAGGGCCGGAAAATAAAACCCGACATTAATCCTGAAAAAAAACTTCGTAGTACCCGAAGGCTGGATGTTCTTTTTCCGGCAAATTTGTTTTGTTCTGTCCAGTCCAGGTGAGCCGGTATCTCCTCGATTCTTGCCCTTAGTATCATCCCTTTATAGATAATTTCAGGATTAATCTCATAGTCTATTGTTTTAAGATTTAAGGTTTGTATAAATTCCTTTTTGTACGCCCTTACCATACCTGTAAAAGTATGATACTTGTCCTGTGCTGCAAACCGAATAAACCTGTTTACCCAACTGCTCATAATCTTTCTAAAAAAAGGCACTGCAGTAACTTTACCACCTTTCATGTATGGTGAGGTCATTACAATGTCAGCTCCGGTTTCCAACATCTTATCTACCATTACTTCTATATGCTCTGCAGAATAACTTAAATCAATATCCATTACCACAATTATATTTCCGGCAGCATTAGCAAAGCCGGTTTTAATAGCATTGCCCAAATTAAGGTTTGAGGGATGGTGAATCACTTTAACTGCAGCATTTTTGCGTGCCAGTTCATTTGCAATAGCACCTGTTTTATCTTTACTGCCATCATTGATAATTAATATTTCCCAATTATATTTATTGCTTTTACTTTCTAAATATTCAACAAGGCTGTTAATATTAATTTCGAGAATCGCTTCTTCATTATAACAAGGAGCAACAACACTTAAAAAAGGTTTTTTATCTTTTTCCATACGACGAGGATTTTTTCAATTTATAATATGTGTAAACAGGAAATAATTTTCCTATCAGCGGAGTCATGTAACCCTTTTTTTCCACTATAAAATTTTGCTCAAGCAGCTGTGTAACTTTTTGTCTTGCATTTCCAAATTCCTCCTCAGGCTTTTTTGTGGTATATAACGACAAAAAGAAATCCAGTAATTTACTTTCCATCGGGCAAATTGTTATAAACACACCGTCTTTTTTTAGAATCCGTTTTATTTCTACCAGTGCCTTAGGTATATCCGGTACAAACTCCAATACACTAACAGCCACTACAGCATCAAAATGTCCATCAGGGAAATTTGTATGTTCAATGCTTTGTGTGCTTACATTATAATTTGTAACGCCGTAATGTTTACATAGCAAATGAATGTTATCGAAATTGGAATGAATATCGCAGGCATAAATACTATCGCAATGCTTAGACAACTCGGGGATAAAAATTCCGCTCCCGGTTCCTGCCTCAAGCAATACAGGATATTTCTTATCTCCCAAAAGTTTTACAATTTTTTTAAACCGGTATAGCTGAATATATTTAATAGGGAATTTGTAATTCCAGTAATAATAATCTACCACACCCGTTTTAGCCAATAAATTTTTATCCGGTATTGTTAATCTCATAAGTAGGTTTAACTGACAATTATTTTAAATTACACTGGCTTTTACAACTTCCCGATGCAACTCATTTACATCATTAATTATGTTAACCATTTTGTCTGTCACATTTTCACCAAACACATGCTGCTGTTCCTGCGGAACCTCAAATGCTGATATCTTTGAAGCGATTGTTTTATCTGCCGGATTGATTAACAGGTTCCATCCTGCTGCAACTGTTTCCACCCATTCTGTTTCGCTGCGTAAAGTTATACAAGGTTTGCGAAGTAAATAGGCTTCTTTTTGAATGCCTCCGGAATCGGTAATTATTTTTTTTGCGGCATGTTCCAGTGCAATAAAATCCAGGTACCCCTGCGGTTCTGTTAACTGAATATTTTTAGGTACAACATAAGTTGTGGCCAGCGTTTTTCTTGTACGGGGATGAACAGGAAAAATTATTTTTTCCCCCAATTGCCCAAGTTGATCTAATAAATGTTCAAGTACTACATTGTCATCAACATTATAATGCCTGTGCAGTGTTAGCAGATTATATTCTTGATGTTGCAGTTTTAAATTTGCTAATGCGGTTGATTTTTTAAGTGCAATGGAGATACTGTTTTTCATGGTATCCACCATAATATCACCGGTTAAAAAAGTTTCATTTTCCAAACCTTCCAGTTTAAGATTGCCGACTGCAGTTTGGGTTGGGGCAAAAAGATATTTGGAAATGTGATCGGTAATAATACGGTTAATTTCTTCGGGCATAGTGCGGTTGAAACTTCTAAGTCCGGCTTCTATATGTATTATGGGAATATTCAGCTTTGCAGCAGTAATTGCCCCGGCAAGTGTTGAATTGGTATCTCCAAATACAATAATAACATCGGGATCTTTTTCAAGCATTGCAACTTCCAGCTTTAGCATCATTTCGGTTATTTGCACCGTTTGATTACCTGCACCTACTTCTAAATGAATATCGGGTTTTCTTATTCCAAGGTCGATGAAAATTTTTTCAGACATGGCATAATCGTAGTGTTGGCCGGTGTGCACAATAAATTCCTGGTGCAGGCCTGCCAATGCTGCTGATAAAGGTGCCAGTTTTATAAATTGCGGACGTGCCCCTACAATTGAAAAAATTTTCATGTACTAATTTATTTTAGGCGTAATCTCTTTAAGATTGGCAGAAAAATGTTTTGAAAATTCCGACATAGGCAGTAACTCAAAATTTTTTTTCAGCATTGTAATTGCAGTTTCAAAAACCTCTATTTTTTTTTCGCTCTTTATATTCATGCCTGGGAAAAAAGAAAGCTGCGACACATCATTGCAACCGATTAAATCCAATGGATGCAATAAATAGCTTGGTTGGGTTTTAGTTATTTTACACATAAATATGGCAAACCACAGGTATACTTTCATTAACCGTTTAGATACATCACTGATATACAAAAGGTAACTTTGATGAAAGGGCAGTTTAAAAAAAGGCATTGTGGTTACGGGAATCTCTAATAATTTTTTACTGTTATTTAACTTCCAGCAATATGGTTTAAGTGGATAAAACCCTTCCCTGAATGAACCAAATAATTCTTTCCTGCTTTGCTTTTGCTCTTTTGTTAATTTTGACCTTGAAAAATAAAAACGCCGCATTAACGGCGAAATATAGGTTGGGAAAATTGATGCGTCAAAAAGATAATTCCGCCTTTGCAATACTTCCAAAAGATCATTACTCCAGCTAAAGCCGGGCCCACGAAACATATTGGGTTTTTTTCCGGTTGCTTTAATAATAGCATTTTCCGCCATAATAATTTCTTCCTCTATCTTTTCTTTTGAATAGGTCTTTAACCAGGATTCATGATGAAAAGAATGGTTCCCTATCTCGTGTCCTCTTTGAATAATGCTTTGCAGAATTTTATGATTCTTTTCTATTGCAGCATCCTGCCCAACAACAAAAAAAGTGATTTTTATATCCAGTTTGTCAAACACATCTAAAAAAATAGGCACTACAATACCCAGGTATGATGGAAATTTATCCCAACCCTCATCACCGTGCACTTTCATGTATGACCATTGATCATCCAGATCGAGTGAAATACTTGCCAATAATTTTTTCTTTTTCATTATACTGTTGCTATGCAGCTATTTCCTTAAGTTTTGTTTCTGCCACCCGTATAGTTTCGTTTACATTCAATGTTCCATCAAGTATATAAGATGTATTAATGATATACACATTAGGAATGGAAGTTTTAATACCTGGTAAATTAAGGGAATAGTTTTCAGTTAATACTGTTATTACATGTTTTGCCCTGGCTACTCCTGTAAATTTAATATTATCATCTGTAAGCCATGGATACATCTTTTTAAAATTTACCATAAAAAATTTCTTTAATTCATCATCAGAATAATTAAACAGGGGATCTGCAGGGTTAACATATTTGGGCAAATACACCAATGATTGATTATTAAAATGTTTTTTATCCACCAATGCCGTCATTTCAATAACTCCCGTAAACGGCACCCACGAATCGATAATGTTGGTAACATAAAATCTGCTGATGGGCTTATCTAACAATACCGCCACACAAATTACGCCGAGGTATTCTATATTATTTAGTTTTTGAATTTCCTCTTTGGAAAGGCCATTGCATAATTTTGCAGAAAGGCCTGATGGCAAGGTTGAAATAACTTTATCAAACTGCGCCACTACTATACCATCAGTAAAAGATATTTGCGTTTTGTTATTATCTGCTGCTTTTATTTCCGTTGCTGCATAACCGGTTTTAATTTCAACACCTTCCAAAATCAGTTTTTGCTTAAATGCTTCTATAATACGTTTATATCCTCCGGGAACATACCCGAACATTTCTTTTTTCAATCCACTGCGCCTTGCTCCATACAATCTTTGAATGGTTGCCCAAATAAAAACCGCTGATGTTTTTTTGTAGCTTTCCCCAAGTTTAGCTCTTAATAATGGCAGCCATATTTTATTAAAAGTATTAGAGCCTGACCAGCGTTTTAGCCAGGTGGTAACAGGGATTTTTTCGAGGCGCTTCCAGTTTTTTATACGTGATGCAAGTATAATTGTAAAGCCTAACCGGAATTTATCAATTAAATTAAGGGTGGGAAATTTTAAAAATTCTATTGTATCCGACATAGAATACAATTTGCCATTCATGTAGAAACCGGTTTTTGTTTCTACCCATTCTATTTTATCTTCTAAACCAATCTCTTTTAAAATACCCCTTGTGCCCAAATCGGATAACAGGATAACATGATAAAACTTATCCCATTCCACATCATCCATTTTCCATGAACTTGCCAGCCCTCCCAATTCAGGAGCCCCTTCAAATAAGGTTACTTTTTTCCCCTGCTGGGCTAGGCGTAACGCCAACGTCATGCCCATAATGCCTCCTCCAACTATACCACATTTTTCTGCTTGCATTGAATAATGTTTTCCCGAGGTTAGATTTTTTAAATAATGAATTTTTTTTGCCAGTCAATAGTTACTTTAAGGCCCTGCTCCAAATCCCACTCCGGTTTAAAATTAAGTTTGGTACATAGTTTTGTAATATCCGGCACCCTTCTCATCACATCTTCGTAATTACCAAATGTAGAATATGGAATATAATTAAGTTTAGGCTCTGCATTTTTTCCATTAACCAGTTTCCATATCAATATGGCAAGATCTTTAATGGATATTTCCGCATCATTTTTTGGTCCAGTATTAAAAATATCATTGTCAGATGCTTCGTTTTCAATACAGGCCACCAATGCATTTACAGTATCATCAACAAAAGTGAATGTTCTTGTTTGAGAGCCATCGCCATGTATATCTATTGTTTCATTTTTAAATGCTTTTTCTATAAAAACAGATTGTGGGCCACCCCACCAGGTTAGGTTTTGATTTATACCGTAAGAACCAAAAAAACGGGTAATGGTATATTTAAGCCCATACTCATCGTGGTTGGCAATTATATACTGCTCGCCATACATTTTTGATAAGGCATAAGCCCAACGCTTTACTGTAGTTGGACCCATTACCAGGTCAGAAGTTTCGGTAAAAGGGATATTGGGGTTTTTACCATACACATCAGAAGTGGATGCAAACAGAATTTTTGATTTATCTAAAATACATTTTTGCACAACATTGCGTAACATCAGGTAATTTTCTTCAAGTGTTCTTAACGCATTTGTATACCGTGGAATTTTTTGAGAGGCCAGGTGAATCACAATATCTGCTTTTGCATCTTTAAAAATAAGGGGGTTGGCAATATCACCCATTATAAATTCAAAGTTTTTATTGTCTTTTGCAAATTCTATATTTCTTAAAAAACCATAGTTAAGATTATCGATACCTATAACAGTATGCCCACGTTCCAGTAGTTTTTTTGCCAGGTTTGATCCAATGAATCCGGCAACACCGGTTATTAAAATTTTCATAGTTTATGCATATAATGTTAATATCCCCAATTATTTTGTCAGAAATTAACTGGTACCTGTTTTTTAAAACAAATGTTTGTGTCTGGCAAAAAATATAATATACAAATACATTTTCGGAAAATCAAAAGGATATTAAACCCAGGCAAGATGGTGTGTAAAAATTTTACCAATACCTTTTAACAACGTAGCCTGACTAATAAGGCCCCTTTATAAAAAGCAGAAACATTATAATTACTGCTTATGTAAAATAACAGAAATAATAACAAATCAGCAATTCTTTTATTAAGTAATTGGGTTTAAATTCCTTTTTCTCCTCACCTTCATTTAATAATTTACTGAACAGCTGCCTTAATCAAAAAAAATAATTTATTTTAATTATGGTAGCGTACCTGATACTATATTCTTAATAAAAAGACCCCTTCAGTTAAAACGCATTTTTATCCCCTTTTAAAACCTGGTAAACCGTTAAAAAAAGTATTTGTATATCAAGAAATAGTGTCCAGTTTTCTAGATACCACAAATCTTTATTTACTCTCATTTTTATCTGATCGGGATTGGTGATTTCTCCCCTAAAACCGTTTACCTGTGCCCATCCGGTAATACCTGGTTTTAAAAACTGCCTTATCATATAATCATCTACAAGTTTGGAATAATCGGTTGTATGTTTAAGCATATGAGGCCTTGGACCCACCAAACTCATTTCTCCTTTAAACACATTCAGGAACTGTGGAAATTCGTCCAGGCTGGTTCGCCTGATAAACCTTCCTATTTTGGTTACCCGGTTATCGTTTTGTGCGGCCTGTTTTAAGTCAGCATCTCTATTAAACCGCATACTGCGGAATTTTAAACAATAGAATGGTTTTTTATTTTTTCCGGTACGTAACTGCGAAAAGAAAACCGGTCCCCTGGACTCCAATAAAATCAATAATCCTAAAATTGGTATAAGCCAGGACAGTATGAAAATTATAACTAAAAAACTTACTACTATATCCAATACTCTTTTTTTAATCCTGTTTCCAACATCATCTAAAGGATCGCTGCGTAAGGAAAGTATGGGCAGGTCGCCAAAATATTCTATATGAACATCCCTGGTAATAAAAACAGAAAGATTAGGTACAATTTTAAAACGTATACATTCTTTTTCCGATTGATACATTAAATCATAGATACTCTTATTCTGTTCGGGCGTGATGGTTGAATATATTTCAGATACATCAAACTCTTTGGCCACTTCTAACGCTTTACCAATATCTGTTATGATTGGATAATGCGACAATTCGTGTACATTTTTATCATCTTCTATAAAGCCTAACAGCTGTGTGTTAAGCCCGTCTTCTTCAAAATATTTTGCCAGTTTTTTTGCCGTATCGTTATAGCCAAGTATGATTACTTTCTTTATAAGGTAATGTGTGTTTTTAAAATATTTTTTTATACCCAGATACAGGAAGCGGTTTGCCAGTAAACCTACGCCAAAACCTAACATACCTGATATTATAAATAACCGGGAAATTCTAAACTCCCTTGAAAAAAACAGGTAGAACATAATTAAAATAATCCATAACAGGTAAACCTGTGCGGTTCTTTTGGTAAAATATTCGAATTGTAAAATAATTTTTCCTGCATAGTTTCTAAAAAAGAAAGATAATAACAACCACGCAATGTTGGAAATGGTCCAATACTGGAAATAAATACTCCAGTAATCGGAAGGCATGCTTTCAGTTAATATGATTTTGCAAAAAAAGTATACAATGTTCAATACAAATATATCGAGGGCAATCAGGGTTATTTGCAGGTATCTTTCAAACTGTGTATTCATGTAGGAAAATTTTAAAAATTTGTACTGCTCAAATGAACAAATTTTTTGCTTACACAATTTTTATTTTTTGCCGTGGTCATTTTGTATATTATGGAATAAATTCAAAAAAATATTACCTCTTCATGCAATAACAGGCTCGGATGAATAAATGGAGCTAAGTGCTTCGATGATCCTTACTGAGGTATTGCCATCCCATAGCGGAGGAACAGAACCGGTTTTCCAGTCACCCTCTATAATTTTTCTTAAATATAGCTTTAATTTAAACAGGTCGTCGCCAATCAATTCATTGGTTCCAAGAGTAACTGTCTCCGGCCTTTCGGTTGAATTCCGTAATGTTAAACAGGGTATATGTAAAACTGTGGCTTCTTCTGTTATTCCGCCGGAGTCTGTTATGATACCTTTTGCATGTTGTACCAGGTAAATAAATTCCAGGTATCCCTGCGGATCAATCATTAAAATATTTTTGTTATTTATTTTAAATTTATCAATGATTTGGCGGGTACGTGGGTGTACGGGAAATACAATTGGAAAATGCTGTGCAGCTGCTTCTATGGCAGCCAGAATAACAGCTAATTTTTCCGGGTCATCTACATTTGAAGGCCGGTGCAGGGTTGCCAGAAAGTAGTTTTTCTCCTGTAATTTATACTCATCATAAAATGCAGGTTTATTTAGTCTGCCAATATTTTGATACAGCGTATCAATCATTGTATTGCCTACAAAATGTATCCTTTCCTTACAAATTCCGTTTTTCAATAATTGCCTGTTTGCCTGTTCGCTGGTAGTAAAAAAATAATCACATATAGAATCGGTTACAATTCGGTTAATCTCTTCGGGCATACTCATATCTCCTGATCTTATGCCTGCTTCAACATGCGCCACATCAACACATAGTTTTTTTGCAGTAATTGTACAGGCCATTGTTGATGTAACATCGCCAACAACCAAAACCACCGATGGCCGGTTTTCCTGTAATTCTTTTTCAAACTTAACCATAATGGCAGCCGTTTGTTCTGCCTGCGACCCGCCGCCACATTCGAGGTTTACATCTGGCTCAGGAATACCTAATTGCTCAAAAAAATCGCCGCTCATTTTTTTATCGTAATGCTGGCCGGTATGCACCAGCCGATAATTGACATCTTCCCCTTGTTCCTTTGCGGCTTTGATTGCTTTGATGATGGGAGCAATCTTCATAAAATTAGGGCGTGCCCCTGCTATTATAGTAATTTTCATTGATATAGAACGCTTAAATACGGTACTTATTTTCTGGTATGGATATTTAATCCAATTTACTTTTTACCTAATATCTGCCTGAATTTTTCTTTAAACACCAAATAAATGAACTTAGCATTACCAAAGAGGTAACGTTTCCACATCCGTTCAGGCTCCTGAATTACACGGTAAAACCATTCCAACCCGGTTTTTTGCATCCATACCGGTGCTCTTTTAACAAAGCCTGCCACCACATCAAAACTTCCTCCAACACCCATTATAAAAGGTGTTTGAATAAGATCTTTATAGCTGTTTAAAAAAATTTCTTTTTTTGGAGAGCTCATGGCAACAAAAAGAATTTGAGCCCCCGAGTCTGCAATCTGTTTAGCTACACTTTGTTCCTCTTCTTTACCAAAATATCCATTACGGTAACCGGCAATTATGTCTTTACCATATTTGTCAGCATAGGTATCCACTACCTGTTTTACAATTTCCTCCTTTGCTCCTAAAAAGAAAATACAATATTTTTTTTCGGCTGCCAGTTTTACCAGTGATCCCATCAGGTCAATACCGGCCACCCTTTCCGGTAAAGGTCTGTTTAATAAACGTGCCGCCCATACAATTGCCTGTCCATCTGCATTTATTATATCGCAGTTAACTATTGATTCTTTAAGTGCATTATCCTTTTGTGCATTAACAACCTTGGCAGCATTTATTACCACATGATGTATTGGTCTTTTTTCAATAATTGCATGGTCAATTAATTCAATGGTTTGCTGCATTGTTAAAGCATCAACAGGGATATTACAAATATTAACTCTGCTCATTACTTTCAAATTTTTTGTACGTTGATAACGCATAAAACATCCACGCCTGTGCCCATCGCATGTAAGGTATTTTTGAAGAAAAGTATTTATTAACCTGGTAGTAAAAAAATCCTTTCTCCGATTGCATATTGTTAATGGTCCATTTTAAAACCTTATCCATTATAGCTTTGTGTTGCTTAAACCTGCCCAGCTTTGCAAGCGTAATTACCATTTGGGCCGGTGCATGAATATCAATTGGATAAACCGAATTATTATAATACTTCGGAATTCCATCACCTGTAAAAAATGTATTGATATAGTATTTAAATCCCTTATCCAGCTGTTTTTGATATGTAAGATCGTTTGAAAATTTCATATACGCTTCAATACATTCCAGGTTATACCCGGTGTGAAAATTATCAATCCATTGATGAAAAGGCAGTGTACCATATGCCCAGGAACCATCTTCTGTTTGATGATCGCAACAAAATGTTACAGATTTTTTTGCGGCTTCAATCAATTCTTTTTCTTTTGTAAAACTATATACCCTTGCTAAAATTCTACTGCCCAGCAAGGAGGCATTAAAAACCACACTTTTATCTAAGGGAGAATAGGAAAACGAAAAATTTCCCTTCTCATCATATGTTCTTGCTAAATCTTTTAAAACAAAATCACATGTACTTCTTGCTGTGGTTAATAATTCCGGATCGCCTGTTATTTCGTATGCGTCAAGCAGTGCATTGGCAATAAAAGTTGATGCCACTACTGTTGGCGTATATTTGGGCTGAAAAAAAGCACGTGCCTGCCAATCGAAATTATAGCCCCAACATGCACCGCTCCATCCCTTACTTTTAAGCTGATTTATTTCCTGTATCAAAAAATTTATTTTATCCATATACTCTGGCCGTGCTTCCTGTTGGTAAAGGTTACAATAGCCTGATAAAAATAAACCAAGTGCCTTTGGGTTATACTCTTTTTTAACACCCACCAGCGGTCTTAAATTTACAGGAGAGCGCTTAAAAAACTGTATCCATGCCAACCGCACAAACCTGCCGGATGATAAGCCCGGAACCCATTGAAAAAATCTACTCGTTAATCCATCGTATGGATCGTAGCCTTTAAACTGTTCTTTAGCACAATAAGCTTCAAGCTTTAATAAGGACTGTTGTATTAAATCGGACATCTTTATGCTTATATCTAATTTTTATATGCAATAATGCTTTTAGGCATAAATAAAAGCCGTTCCTGTTTAATTTTTCCATTGGGAAACAACTCCTGCATTTGACTTGCAGTAAGCAGGTTCCAGTCTGGTGTTGTTTTTTTAATCCAGAATTTGTTGGTGAATTTCAGGAATGGTATAAGGTTTTTTCTGGAAAGAAACTGAACAAAGGGTAACCAGCTATGGTGTTCCATTGGAAAATACCTATTTGGTGTTTGTACAAAATAATTTTTCCCTATTCGCATAATTTCATTTGCAAAGTGTTTTTGAATGTTAAATGACCTTTCTTTAAATTCACTTGTACTTTTTACTTCCCATATCTCGTTTTTTGGAATTGTAACATGCTCAATAACAGAATTACAAAATACAAGATCAAACTGCCCGTCTTGAAATTGTATTTCTTTTGAACCATCAAGTGATATGGTGTCATATCCTTTTTGCCGGGCAATTGCCAGACCCTTTTCATCGTAATCTGCAATGGTTATTTTAATATCAGGGCATTCTTTTTTTATATAATCCATATATCTTCCGTCGTAACCTCCCATATCTAAAACGGAAGCGCCATTTAAGTCAAAAAGGTTTAATAAAATTTTTACCCTCTTTTTTAAAAACAATTCCATTAATTTTTTTTTCATTCTATATAGTTTTATAACATTATCCTGCTGAATGTTGATTACTTATTAAGCTGTTTAAGGTTTATCCTTCTAAATTTATTTGTTGGGGAAGCCCCGTGTGTAAACTGTCTAAAATTTTAAATGTTGTTATTGTTGTAAGGCAAATTGACCTGAAACTTATCGGGCTTTCTTTACCATTTTTTACAGCATTTAAAAAAGTTTCCACTTCTTCTTTATGCCCCTTACCCGAAGATTTTAGTTTTGTTGTTTTACCATTTTTATACAACAGACCATCCCTGAAATCATTAATTACCCCAATATTTCCTGCGCTAAACACTTCTATATTTTCTTTAGGCATTGCTTTATCGCCATTTGCCAGGTAGGTTAAATTGCCAACAGAGCCATCACTGAATTTAACAACAATGGCAATATTATCTTCAGAGGTAATTTTTTCATTGCCTGTACTTATCGATTCTGCAAAAACCTTAACAGGTTCTGCATTGGTAAAATATTGCATCAGGTCTATAAAATGGCAAACCTCGCCTGCTATTCTGCCGCCGCCAATTTCTGCCTGCTGCGTCCAATGGTTTTTTGGTATTAACCCTGCATTAATCCTTATGTTAATTACAAATGGTTCAAGTGTATTGGCAAATTCCAGTTTAATTCTTTCGCATACAGGAGCAAAGCGTCTGTTAAAACCAACCAGTATTGGCTGACTAAAATTTGCTTTGGTTTTAATTACAGCCTGAAGCTGTTCTATATTAATTGCTAATGGCTTTTCAACAAATACATTCTTGCCAGCCTCTAATGCTTGAATAGCCAGCTTTGCATGTGAGGAGTGAGGTGTGGCAATAAAAACAGTATTAATATCTTTATTTTCTAAAACATCTTTTGAATCGGAAGAGCAAAAGCCAAATTTGAATTTATCCGCTACATTTTTTGATGTTATTCCTTTTGAAGTAACAACGCCATTTAATGAAGCGCCGTAAGATTTTACATTGGGAATTAAATAGCTTTGGGCAAAGCTGCCTGCACCAATAAACCCGACATTAATTTTAGCAACAGGGTTTTGTTTAACTGAAATGAATGTTTGTTTTTTAGTATCATTTGCAGGATATTTGAGCAGGATTCCAATATGAGGTTCTTTTGTTTTACCTAAAATAATATCGTAAGCTTTCTCTGCATCGCTGATATCAAAGGCGTGAGTGATCAACGGCTTTATATTTATAGCCCCCGCAGATAACAGATCAAGAAAGGCTTCCATATTTCTCTGCTCGGTCCATCTTACATAAGCGAAAGGGTAATCATTACCGGCTTCTTCATATCCAACATCATACCTGCCTGGTCCATAAGAGCAGGACATTTTTAATTCCAATTCTTTTCTGTAAAAATGAGGGTCTCTTGGTATATCCATTTTTACTGCACCCACAATAATAACTTTTCCTTTTTTTCGTGCAATTTCTGCAGAAAGTTCTATCGGGTCGTTTGAAGGTGCGGCAGCTGTAATTATTATTGCGTCAAAACCATATCCATTTGTAAAATTATCACATGCAGCAATCAGATTGGGATCGTTTCTGTTTAGTGCAACATTTGCTGCGGTTTCCCGGGCAAGATTTATCAACCTTTCACTTAAATCTATTCCAAATACAGCACAACCATTAGCTTTTAATAACTGGCAGGTTATTTGGCCCAGCAAGCCTAACCCAATTACGGCAACCTTTTCTCCTAATTTGGGCTCTGCCTGGCGTATGCCCTGCATTGCTATAGCACCCAATGTTGTAAAAGCTGCTTCTTCCCCACTCACATTATCAGGTATTTTAGCCACAAGATTTTGTGGAACAGATATGATCTCTGCATGCGATGCATAATCCTGTCCGGCGCAGGCCACACGGTCGCCGGGTTTAAAAATTCCGTTCTTATCTAATGATGCAAGTACAGTTCCTGATGAACTGTATCCTAATGCTTTTAATGAATCCAGCTTTGTTTTTACTTTACTGATAGTTGCAGCCAACCCTTCTTTTTTTATGTTTTGTAAAACCTGGGCCACCAGATCGGGCCTCTGCCTGGCTTTACCTATTAAATTAGCCTGGGCTGTTTTTACAATACCTCTTTCAGTTCCTGCACTTATAAGAGAGTATTCATTTTCCACCAATACCATACCAGTGGAAACAGAAGGCATTGGAACATCATCTATATATAGTTCGCCTGTTTTAAAATTTTGTATCAATTGTTTCATGCCGTTTTTTTAAGTTTATTCACCAGGTTATGTAATTCAACAGTTTTTTTTAGTTTTTATTATGTTTGGTTAATACTGAATTTTCAGGTTTTTCTAAAACCATTTCCCTAATAACAATACGGGAAACAGAATCTGAACAATGAAACGGATCCGGAAAGTTATTTTTATCGTTCGTTATTATTCCGGGGAAATTAAAATCATATACATCTCCGAATGATTTCAAATCGTTTTTAAATCTTTCATACTGACCCTCCAGTTTATATTCTTTTATCTTTTGTTGCAGATCCACATGGGTGGGTGATACAAAAAAAACAAGGCTGATCTCATTCTTTTCGCAATAGTCAGCTATTTTTTTTAACCCCTGGTAATAATTTTTAGGGTAAGAGTAATTATTTAAATAGCGGTCCTCAATTTCCAATTGCCGTTTCCAAAATTCTTCTTTTGTAAAAGGAGGTTTTTCAATATTAATCTTCTCATTTAACAACATTGACTTACATATAAGAAATGTTGACTCGAAAGTAAATTGGTTTAGTAAATATAACGGCATTGAATTTTTTATAGTAATAGATGGTGTTACCCTGTCTTTAAGCAAGGTACCGCTATAAGTTTCAATTGAAATGCCTATATAAACTTTTTTGAGTTTCTTTTTATTACTTATATCCCAAAATATTTTTATTACATCTTCTATAGATCCACCACCGCCTGCAAGGTTAGCTACTTTTTCATTTGTAAGGCCATCAAAGAATGCCGGAGATAGTCTTCCTGCCCGGGAATCGCCTAATATTACTGTAGAAGCCGGCTCCCTGTCATACTGTATAAGTGTATATAAATAAGCATTTTTTTTAAGTGAGATATCCTGCTTTGCTTCAATTAATTTTTTATTTTTTTCAGCAGAGAAATAATTAAACGGATCAATTATTACCTCTATAGCAATGATTACTAAAAAAGGAATTATAAAAACAAACGCTCTTTTTAAGAATAATGCCATGTTCATTGTTGTTAAAACTGGAAGTAAACAAACTGTTCACCACCCAAAACGCCAATATAAAAAATTAAAAAAATTACAAAATAATAGGCCGCCCATCTTATTGCCCTTTTTTTGTTTTTAAATAAAAGAACCTTGCCGGGATAATACTCTTCCATGAATTCTTTGATAAATAAAATACTAACTACGATAAAACTGTATAACATAGTGACACCATCTTTATAAGGATAGTGTGCTATATCTGTAAAAATTTTACCTATTATGTAAAACCCTCTCGACACGGCGGCTCCCGTTCCTCCAAATACAAGGGAAAATGCAAATATTAAATAGGTAATAACACATCCCATAAAAACATACCACCACTTATTATTTAAATTATGTTTTTTTTCAAAAGAAGTTTTCTGCTTTTTTGTAACAGCCTCAATACTTAAAACAACACCCTGCATCAATCCCCACACAATAAAAGTAAGTGCTGCACCATGCCAGATACCAGAGATCAAAAATGTCAACATCAATGCTGCCACTATACCTTTCATACCTGCTTTACGAAGGTTAAAAGATAAGGGGGTATAAATATAATCGGTAAGCCAGGTTATTAATGATATGTGCCACCTGCGCCAAAACTCCGACATTGAAGATGCAAAAAAAGGTCGGTTAAAATTCTGCATTACATTAATGCCCATCACTTTTGCGCAACCCACAGCTATAAGAGAATAACCACCAAGATCGCCGTATATCAGTATTGGCTGTAGCAATGTTGCTAAAAATAAAGAAGATCCCAAATGTTGCTCTGCATTATTAAACACTGCATTTACATATAAAGCCACCCTGTCTGCAACTACTAATTTCATAAAATATCCCCACAACATCATTTGCAAACCGCTTACCACCATACTGTAGCTAAATACCAGCTTTGATTTAAACTGCTCAAGCATATTTGTTGCCCTTTCAATCGGGCCCGACATAACAACCGGAAAGAATGAAAGGAATAATGCTACAATGCCAATATTTTTTTCTGCTTTAATCTCTTCGTTATATACATCAATAGCATATCCTATTGCCATAAAAGTAAAAAATGAAATACCAACTGGTAATAGTAAACTTATATCCGGCAAGGGCCATCTTATCCCTGCATATTCAAGCAGTTTAAATATTCCATCGTTTACAAAATTGAAATATTTAAAGAAGAACAGTGGTAAAAGTGTAATAATTATATCTGCAACCAGTAATACTTTTTTCTTTTTATCCGACTTTGCTTTATCTATTAAATTAGTGAAAATATAAGTTGTTGCAATTACACCTGCTAGTAAAACCGCATACACAGGTTTTACATTGATGTAAAAAAAACAGCTTGCAGCCAAAAGCACCATCCACCTGAACTTTTGTGGCAGCAGGAAGTAAACAGCAATTACTGCCGGGAAAAAAATTAAAAAATTTAACGATGTAAAAACCATACTACACAGCTATTTTAGAGGCAATTAATTCAACCAGCGTACCAACATCTTTAAGTTTATTCAATTCTTTTAATTTGAATTTGATTGAAAAAATATTTTCAACTTCCCCAATCATCAGCATGTGGGTTAATGAATCCCAGTTGCCCACATCATTGGCTGTCATCTCGTTTTTTAAAACAATTGCAGCATCACTAAACACTGTTCTAAAAACTGTTGTCAGCTTTTCTGTAATTTCCGTTTGTTCCATACACTACTTTATTATTTTTGTTTTTTATTTTATTCAAAATCGTCCGAAACTAAAACACCGTCATTAAGCCTTATTATAACTTCGTCATTGGTTTCGTTATAATAAACTCCGGCCGCAGGATAGTTCACTTTTAACTCTTCCTGTTTTGAGAGTTCTGGTATTTCTGCAGTCCAGATTGTATATTTATCACAAAAGGCTCCTTTGTATGGCATTGATACGGCCCTTATTAAATTATAGATTTCCTTTGTTGATTTTGAAAGATCAATTTGCCTGTCTGCTTTTTTTAAAGGGCCGAAATAACTCACATCATCAGGTTGCTGTTGAATTGGGGTAACAGATCCGCTTTCAATTAAACTTACCGCATCGGCAACTATCCGTTTATAAATGGCCAGCATTTTTATATGTACATTTATAATATAGTCTTCATCAGCAACATCAAATTTTTCCTGCAAAATAATTTGCCCGGTATCAACATCTTCATCTATATAATGTACTGTAACCCCAGATTCATTATCGCCATGTAACAGTGCCTGATGCTGGGGAGATAAACCCCTGTACTTTGGCAGCAGGGATGGATGTATATTTATTGTAGCTTTCCCGGCCAAAGAAAATATGCTTTTTTGAAGAATTTTTCTGAGATGTGCAGAAACAATAATATCAGGCTTTACCTTTTCTAATATTTCCTTTATTGCAGGTGAGTTCACATCTTCTGCCCTTATTAAATTAATACCATTTTTTGATGCCAGCTCCTCCAATACTTTAAAATTATTATTGTCATAATAAGGAGTAATTAATAATTTAACAGCATGCCCTTTTTCAATTAAAGATGCTGTTACAGCAGATGTGAATAAATCTTCTCCAAAAACTACTATTGTCATACCCTTAAAATTTTTCTTTTAATAATTTTCTGTCAATCTTGCCATTAGAATTGAGTGGAAATATTTTTATAAAGCTGAACCGTGTTGGTATCATATAACCAGGCATTTTTGTTTTCATATAGTTTACCAGTTCTTTGGTGTCAAAATCGTCCGCTTCTATCACCATACCTATTTCGGTATTACCAATTTTATTTGTTAATGCTATTGCAACAGCATTAACCTTGTCCAGATATTCTTTAGCATAAAATTCCACTTCGGATAACTCTACCCTGAAACCCTGAATTTTTGTTTGGGAATCAATTCTTCCCAGGTACATTATATCACCGGCTGTATCGCAATAACATAAATCGCCGGTTTTGTAAAAGCGTGTTGATTGCCCATTATATGCAGTATAAAAAAAGGCTTCTTTATTTTTAGCCTCGTTGTTCCAGTAGCCCGGTGTTAACTGCACACCACCAAGGCAAAGTTCCCCTTTTTCGCTGGCTGCAACCTGTTCGTTATTATCATTTACAACAATGGTATAAGTCTCTTCCATTGCTGTACCAATGGAAAGCAATCCGTTATATGCTTTATTTTCTCCGCTGCGGTTGTATGTATAATGAGTACAAAAAATGGTATCTTCCGTAGGGCCATAAACATTCATAATTTTTGCATTGGGCATGCATTGCCCCCACTCTGTAGTTACATCTAATGGGAGTGCTTCTCCGCAAAATAAACTGTACTTCATGGCAGGGCAGTTTATTTCAGAAAAATAAGGGCGCAGATAATGAATTATAGAAGGTACCATTAAGGCAAACGTTAAGCCTTGTTCATCCATTAATTCGGCAATGTAGTTATACTTGATTGTATCTTTTGGAATTGTATAAACACAGGCACCTTTAAGCAACGGCGCCAGATATGACATCACCGATAAATCAAACGTCAATTCAAACATTTGTAAACATTTATCATGCTCATCAATTGTAATTTGCATTGCAAATAAAGCTTTGATAAATCCTGCCAGGTTTGCCCGTGTAATAGGCACGCCTTTGGGGATGCCTGTAGTGCCCGATGTAAAAAGGATATACACCAACGCATCATCATCCATTGTTTTAAAGGAAAAATCAATTTCGGTTCTGGCCAATTGACCTGATCTTATAACAGTTAAGCCTTCAAATAATTTTTTTTCTGATGAATCGATAATAGTTGATAATCCAGCCTGTTTAATAATATTTTCATTCCGGTCTTTGGGTGTATCAGGGCTGATGGGAACATAAGATTTTCCTTCAAGCCATAGCGCCAATATTGCAGCATATGTTTCAATGTCATCATTTGCGATTAATCCGATAATATCGCAATCGGTCTTTTTAACCGTACTCCTGATACAGGAAATATATCCGCCCAATTCTTTGTAGGTATAAAATACCCCGTTTATACAGAAAGCATTTTTTTCTGAAAACTGTTTTAAAGCCAGCAGTAAAGGGTCTGTAACCTGATGTTGAAATGAAATATCGTTTTTCATTTTTTATAAATAATTTTCACTTGTACTCAGTTCCCAAATAATAAAACTGTACTTTCCATTTTTAGTTCTTGACATTTTATTACTTATTCAAAAAATTTTATCAAAGAATATTAGTTATCTAAATATTCCCTGCACCATAATTCTAATGTAAGCAATTGGTATATCTGATATGCATTATCCTCAACTCCATTCCTGTCATTATCTATTAGCCTCTTTACAACAGCATAGTTAATAAACCCTCTTTTTGTTATTGTATGTTCAGATAACAATTCATCAACCATACCTTTTAAATCATTTGAAATCCATGATCTTATTGGAGCTCCAAATGCGGCCTTCGGCCTATAAATTATCTTCCGGGGCAGGGTTTTTTCTGCTGCTTTTTTTAATATGAATTTTGAGATGCCATTCCTTATTTTAACATCGCTGGGAATCTCCTCCATAGCCATTTTGACAACCAGTTTATCAATAAACGGAACCCTGACTTCTACAGAGGCCGCCATAGAAGCCCGGTCGGTATAGGATAAGTTTAAACCCAGCATAAACATATTAATATCAGTATAACAAATCTGATTAATAATATCCCCTTTAAATTTCGAATTGAATATTTTTTTATGTTCACTATTAAGTAGTTCAATTGCCGGCCAGTAATTATTGTTTAATAGTTCCTTTAACTGGCTTTTGTCGTAATAGGAGTAGCTTCTCATATAAGCCTCGTCAAGCGGCAGGGTTGCAAAACTCATAAACCGCTTCGCCCATCTTCCAAACTTAAATCCTTTGTTAAAAATCTTAACTGGAAGAATGTGAACAATTTTAGTGACGAGGGATTTAAAAACCTTAGGTATCTTATTGAATCTTTGTGCCAGCAGCGTGGCCTTTTGTCGCCTGTAACCAAAAAATATTTCATCTGCCCCCATGCCCGACAATAATACCTTAACTCCTTTTTCCCTCGCCGCTTTACAAATTAAATAGGTATTAATAGCAGCGGGGTCGCCAATAGGTTCGTCTAAAAATTTTACCATCGCTGGCAAATCTTTTAAAATATCAGGATTTATTTTTATTACATTATGATTTAAATGAAACAAATCTGCAACCAAATTGGCGTACTTCTCATCATCAGGCATACTTTCTCCTTTCTTATCATTATCCATCGTTCCAATAGTGTAGGTAGATAAGTTATCATTTGAGTTTTTTGCTAAAACAGAAATCAATGAAGAGTCTAAGCCTCCGCTTAGAAAACAACTTACCGGTACATCGGCAACCATATGCCGATTTACAGATAACTCAATGTTATTTGCTACATCTTCAGCAATACTGTTTATTCCTGGAGATGAACTGCTGACTGATTTATCCTGAAGTTCCCAATATTTAACAAGTTTAATACCAACTGTACTGTTGTACGTCATGTAGTGTGCAGGGGGCAGTTTGTAACACCCATTAAACATTGTTTCATTACCTGATACCCAAAGGTAGTTTAAGCAACTTACAAGTGATTTAGCATTAATACTCTTGTTAAATTCCGGAATATTAGCAAGTGTCTTTAATTCGGAACTGAATGCAAAAGCCTCGTTTATTTGAGTATAAAATAATGGTTTTATACCAAAGTGGTCTCTTGCAATAAATAATTCATTAGTTATTTTATCATAAATCGCAAATGCAAACATTCCTATAAAAAAATCTAAGCATTGATTACCGTAATGTTTAAACATTTCAAGTACTACTTCTGTATCGCTTGATGTTTTAAATATTACCTGCTTTTCTGTTTTGAGTTTATTTTGAAGTTCTTTATAATTATATATTTCACCATTAAAAATCATCACAAGATTATGTTTATGAAAAGGCTGGTTAGCTGCTTCACTTAAATCAATTATAGAGAGTCTTTGGTGCGCAAAAGCAATATATTCGTCATGCCAAACAGTTTGATTATCTGGCCCTCTGTGTTGCTGAATTGTATTTGCATTTGAAGCAAGCACAACATTATTTTTGAACCCTGTAAAGCCGGCAATTCCACACATTTACAAATATTTTTAAGTTTTAAATAACTGTCGTAATTTTTTTAAAGTTTTCGAACAGATTTTTAACAATCTTTTCCGAAGTAAATTTTTGGGCTAATAACAAATTATTTTGTTTCATTTTATTTTGTAACCTTTTATCATTTACAAGCATAAGTATTTGTTTATAGAGTTGTTGAGGATTTTTTTTCTCAACCCACAAACAATTTTCATCTTCTGTCAAATAATCAGCAGCAGCTCTGATTTTAGTTGTTATAACTGGCTTACCTGCTCCTATAGCCTGAAAAACAGCCATGGGAAAGCCTTCCTGATGATAGGTAGGTAAAATCAAAATATCGCAGCTGGAATAATAATACCTGGTTACATTTTCAGGTATATGTCCCAGCAATCTGATATTATCTTTTAAACCATAAATATGAATCAATCTGTTGACTTCCTTAAACAAGGGGCCATCTCCTAAACAAAACAACTGAAAATCATCAGGCTCTTCTTTTAATAATCTGCATGCCTCTACCAAATCCAAAATTCCTTTTTCCTCAATGAACCTGCCAACAAATAACAGAATATTTGTTTGTTCTGTTAACCCTGCTTTTTTTTTAAATTCAATATCAGGTACATATACACCCGGCTGTATTGCATTTGCAGTAACCTGTACTTTATCAGATGCAACACCACTTCTTAAAAAATTCTGTCGCTCTTCATCTGATAATACCAATAATAAACTTGCTTTTCGAAATATATATTTTTGAAGAAGGTTTATTTTTGAAAAAATAACAGACTCCTGGGAACCATGAAATTTTAGGACTATCTTAATTTTTCTATTATATTTTTTTAAAATGAAAATAGTGATTGAATCCCTTACTAAAGTCTTAATATCAAGTGCAGTATTTAAATAAAGAATGTCACTTTTTTGTCTGTTTGCAGTGTTTTTAATATCAAATGCATTTTTGAAAACAAATTTAATACTGTTAATTAAACCACTAGCGGATCCCCAGTTGCCATAAGTACAAGTCTCTGTTTCTACACCTAATTTTTTAAATGCATCTATCTCAGCCTGTGCTATTTCGGTATGAGTTGTACCATGTAATCCAAATAATATTTTCATTAGTACATTTAATATTAAAATTAAAAAGTTTCAGGTACCTGCGGTACATCAAAATTATTTTTTATTCTCTTTTATAAATGCTGCAACATCTTTAGATTTTTCAAAATATCCAAATTCCCGAAATGCTGTTTCCCTGCCTTTTCTTGCCACATCCAGCGCCAGTGCATAACGATCAAAAATATATTCTATTTTTTGCGCTATCGCTCCGGGGTTGTTTGGTTCAACAATAAAAAGTGTTTCACAATCAATAAAATAATTTTCTATATCACTTACCCTTGTTGCTACAATTGGCTTAGCGGTCATACAGTATTCTCCAAGTTTCCATGGAAAGCCATGATTGGCAAATGGGCTGTTCGACCTGCATACAAATAAAATATCAGCCATTGTATTATAGCATAAAAGTTCATCTGCATTTACAAACCCCACCAATTTAATCTTATCTTCTAAATTATATTTTTTAATACAATCTCTCACTTTATTCATCAGCATCTCACTGGCACTTTTACCTGTCATTACAAAAACTGTTTCGGGATATTTTTTTACTATTTCTGCAAATGCTTCAATAAGGTAAAAAAGGCCATCTTTCTCTCCAAAAGAACCGCTGTAAACTAATATGCGTTTATCTTTAAATGCTGCTGCTAATTTTTCTTTAACATTATCAAATGAATACGTGTCAATGTTTTTATGACTTTTTTCAGAAACAAGAATAGGGTTGATTAGAATTTTACTCTCAGGTAAATATTTAAGATAATGTTTTTTAAGGCTGGAAGAAATAACAATAACCCCAGCAGCAAATTTTGGCAAAACTCTTTCAGACAGCTGCTGGCTTTTATAATTAAAGTATCCTGCTATCCCATGATAGTCTTCACTTAAAGATGCTTTCTCCACTAACCAAAAGTATATTGGTATTTTTAATAATGCACAGGTGAGAATTATTGGGGCGTCACGTATGATATCAACAATTCCACCTAATATAACTGCATCCAGTTTTTTATGTTTTCGCCTGCTACGAATTAATGCTGCTGTTTTTATAACTCCAAAAAAATTATCTAAAAACCGAAAGCTTTTTTTAATGTTTTTGCTTTCCTTTACAAAATAATACGGTATGCCATCAAAGTGTCCATATTTTTTTTTTTTAGAAGACAACACTTCCCTTTTACTTCCATAAGGAATAATGAGAAAAGCATTTTCGTTATTTTCTCTAAGACCCTGCATTAACAAGCTTACATGTACACTATGTGCACCACCAAACGGAAAATCAACCGAATCTACTAACAATAAATTCATTTTATAGTTGATTTATTTTCCTGAGATTTTTAAAACCTGTTCAAATATCCAGGTATATGTTTTAGTTATCCCAAATTTTAAAGGTACTGATGGAGCCCATTTCAATTTTTCTTTAATCAATTTATTGTCAGAGTTTCTGCCTCGTACACCTAATGGGCCGGGAATATTATTAATCCTGACTTTTTTCCCGGAAATTCCAATCACCATCTCAGCAAGATTATTTATTGAAATCATTTCATCAGAGCCAATATTTACCGGTCCGCTAAAATCGGAATGTGTTAATTTTAAAATTCCTTCAATACATTCATCAATATATAAAAACGACCGTGTTTGTTTTCCATCGCCCCAAACTTCTATGGTGCCGCCATCTTCCACCTCTGCAACTTTTCTACATAGAGCCGCCGGCGACTTTTCTTTTCCACCCTTCCATGTGCCTTCAAGACCAAAAATATTATGAAACCTTGCAATACGGGCTTCTATTCCATGATTACGCTGGTAGGCTAAAAATAAACGTTCGCTAAATAATTTTTCCCACCCGTATTCGCTGTCGGGATTAGCAGGGTAAGCTGATTCTTCACTACACTTTGGGTTATCAGGGTCAAGTTGATTATGTTCGGGATACATACATGCTGATGATGAATAGAAAACCCTTTTTACTCCGGTTTTATGCATTGCATCTAAAATATTTAAATTAATTGTAGCAGAATTATGCATAACATTTGCATCATTTTCTCCAGTAAAAATATAACCTGCTCCCCCCATATCTGCAGCTAATTGATAAACTTCATCAATTCCACCCTGCATTATTAATTTGGATAATCCAGGATCTGTTAAATCGCCAAGGATAAATTCATCTGCAACTGTTTTGGAAAAATCCGGATATTTTAAATCCACTCCACGAACCCAGAAACCTTCTTCTTTTAATTTTCTCACTAAATGGCTACCAATAAAACCACCTGCTCCACATACTAAGGCACTTTTCTTTTTCATAATCTGTTTTTTTAATTTAAAAACTATTTTTTAATTTTTATAGAATAAAACTATTTTTTAACTGAGCAAATAACTTCCTTAAAATGATTTCTAACTGTAGCCGAATTATGGCTTATTTCTGCAATACTGATTGCATTTTGTGCTACTTGTATCCGTTCATTTTCATTTTCAATCAGGCTTTTTATAACGCTGGCCAGTGCATTAATATTGTTTTCCGTAACAACTTTGGCCCACTGTCCTTTTCTTGCATATTTTACAAGTGCAGTTTCTTCTGGAGCAAAAATTATAATTGGGGTTCCGCTTATCATATATTCCGGCGCTTTGGTTGGCATGGAATATTTAATAAATCTTATCGAGTCACGTGAAAAGTCATATGGCAAAAAAAGAAAGTCAGCCTCTGCAAATACTTTTGGCAATTCATTGTAAGGCACAAGTGGCTTATATTTTACACAGTTATATTTATCAAGCCATAATGGTTTTACCTCTGTCTGAATCATGAATTGCACAGTTTTTCCAAAACTGCTGTTAACTAAATCGATTGCCATTGCCATTGACTCTAATGACGACTGAATGCCTACACCAATCCTACCAGCATAAAGTACACCAGGTGTTTCGCTTAATTTATAACTTTTCCTCTGATAGCTTTTCCAAAATTTTATATCAATCGGGTTATGAAAAGTGATAAAATCTTTACTATACCTCAGCTTATATTCCTGTGCCATGGCATCACTAATACTTAACAATATATCAGCGCTGTTTAGTAAAACCCTAAATTCTTTATCAATTTTCTTTTGCCAAAATAATTTAAATGGCCCCTTCTCGCTAATAGTAGATGGCCAATCATCCATCATATGAAAAATCATTGGTTTTTTTATATAGGAATGCATCAATATACAAAATAAAATAGTTTCTCTGCTTGATGCCTGTGCATAAATAATATCGGGCTTATATTCATCAAGCCATTTACGCAATTTATTAGATAAGGTAATTTTAGAAATGCTATGGAAAATGCCTGTATATTCCAGAAAGGGGTAAAAATAATTATTTACAATTCGTGTACGAAGTTTATCTCTTGAAATCTGTGAAATTTTACTATTATTATTTTCACGAAATTTAATATGCCCAGAGGAAACATTGCGCTGTATATAATTAAATGGGAATGCCCATTTATACTCGTCTTTACCAAGTTGATAATAAGTATCGCAAATAGCAAGATTTAAGTTATTGAGCATATGACTTGTACAAACAACTGCAATTTTATCCATTTCCCAACCTTCAAAAAGATTTGCCTGAGTAATACCGCCCCCACTGTTGTTGTTAAATGGCTGTCCGATTATTAGAATTTTGGGTAAGGGCATTTAAAATTAAAATTGAGTGTTGTAAATTAATTTTTTTATTTAATTCTGCAAATAAATTTTAATAGTACTGTCTGATATGTTTCTGATTTTTTTAGAAAAACAAATGCCAACCGATATCCAAACAAGTAAATAACGCATTGTAAAATCAATACCCCCGCCAGGATATAAATATACTATCCACAAGATGATCCACATAGCAGCCGTTTTAGATAAAATATTTTTGGAGTAAAATAATCCCTTATAAATAGCAGGAATTAATATTAGAAATAATAACCCAATTCTTATTAATCCGCCTTTTAAAATAATTTGTAAATAGCCGGTTTCTATATATTCTCTGTATCCGGTTGCGTCATTTACATTTTCTACAATAGGGCAATAATATTTTCCATTTATACCTTTACCAAAAACCCAGTCGTTGGCCGTCATATCTGCATACATATATTCTTCCACTCCTGTTCTGGTATCCTCTGTTCCTCTTTCTGAAACATAATTAAAAATTGAAGGAATTTTTATGTTACTCAAAATAAGTGGGGTCAACATGGTTAATAATATTGAGATTATAATAACCAGCACTTTTCTTTTAGAAGATATTAAATATATCAAACCTATGCATGCTATCGTGGATACACACATAAATATTAACCCCCTTCTTGCCCGGTAAATTGCAAAATAAAGGTGAATAAGCATTACAATTATCGCAAACAGGTTTTTTTTTCCTACCCCAAACAGCTCATTTTTATCGATATAGTAAAAATAGTTTAATAAAAAAAATCCTGTAGCAAAAGCAAATGATGCAGAAAAATTCTCTATTAAACCCTGACTTAATAAATTTAAACGATCCGTATCGTGCAAAACGTTGTAAAAAAAAATAACGTACAGAATAAAAAAAACACCTAAAATTAATAGTGTGGTAAATACTTTTTTATAAAAGCCGATATTTCTGGAAAGCAGTAATACTAGTGGTGCTAAATAGGGTAATATTCCATAAGAAACATCAAGAAACATCAGCTTTAAAGATTTAAAATCATACTGAAAGCCCCTTAACAGAACAGAAATGGAATAGACTAAATTAATAACAAAAATTATTTCTAAATACTTATCGTCAAACTTAAATTTAAATAAATTTCCTGCTCCTATAATCATTAATACAAAACCTACAATTTGAATACCCTGACAGGCAGCAGCACTAATAAATGAAGCTTCAGATGATGCCAGTACCGAAAAGAAAGTGAATATAAGAAATCCGTACCAGAAAAAATTCAGGCTTCTTTCCTGTTTTTTAGAAACAGTAAGCAAATTCTCTCCGGAATATATTATTTTCTTTATCAAAAAGAATTAATGATTTTTTGCCTGTAGATTTAGCAGTGTTAATTTATACCTTAAGTGTTGTGATGTAATTTAAGGTTGAGCATCACAAGAATTAGTAACTATTTTATAAATAACCAGCCTGACATATTTTACAATTAAAGCTGTTTTATTATTAGTGTTGTTCTATTTTTTTTGTTTTTTTTCTTCAATATACTTTATCATATAGCTGCTCAATGCATGCCCGGTAATTTTATGGCCGCTGTTTTTCCAGTGGCCTCCTCCATTTTTCAAATAATCATTTTCATTTAAAAGAGCAGTATTTTCAAAATATTTTATTGATAATTCATTAAAAATTTTAGTTGCATTTAAAAACTCTTGCCCCCTTTTCATCAGTTCAGTTCTATTAGGTATAAGCAAAACAATTAATTCTGCGTTATTACTTTTTACATAATCATTTAATTGTTTAAGATAGTCTTTTGTAAGTTTATATGCCATTTCTTTCTTTTTGCTTCTAAAGCCACTTACCCAATTAACAAATTTTTCTTTCATAGTGCTGATAAAAAAAAGTAACCTGCTTCTTATCATTATTTTTTGCAGTATATTAAGTTCTTCCATTGGATAGGAACCAGTTAGCTTTTGAAATGCTTCACGTTTTGTTATTGCAACGGGTAATACATTTTTATCTAAGTCATACAGGTTAATGCAGGAAGCATCATTTAAAAACCACAAACGGTCAAATGGTGTAAGGTTATCTGTAAAATCATTACCATCATAAAAACCTAAAATTACAAAGTTGGATTTTTGAAGGGGGAGGTATTTTTTTGTAACAAAAAGCGCATGATTTGTACCCGTAGCCGGGATTCCTGTATTCCAAATAATACTAGTGGGGGTTGTTTTACTGATATCTTGTTTAAAAACATCTACATACGAACTGTCAACATCTGCTGATGCTCCCCAGGTAAAGCTGTCGCCAACAAATAATATTTTCAATGAATCGTTAATGGGATCCAAGGCTGTAAACTCTTTTCTGTCATGATAACCATCGTTGTTAACTACTTTCAATCTGTCGTAATACCATTTTTCCCGGATGCTATAAAAAAAAGCAGAATCTTGTTTAGTAACTCCGTTTTTAACATATCCGGGGCCTGAAAGTGAATCACATTTCCACCATGTTGCTTCTTTTGCTGAAGAATAATCTTTTAGCCTGGTGTAACTGGATTCGTAATGTAATAAATACAGTAAAATTTCTGAAATAACAACCAGTATTATTAAAAGAAATAAAGACGCAGTTAAAATAAATTTTAACCGTTTCGTTTTTGATATATTTTTTTTTACCTGAACCTCTTTCATATTAAAGTGAGTTTAGTCAAGTTTAAATTCTTCTTTCCAGTTTGAGTCATTACTTAATTTTTCCTGCCTAACCTTATCAAATACAAAATTACCAACTACTAAAAAATCCATTTCGGTACGCATAAAACACCTGAATGCATCATCGGGTGTACAAACAATAGGCTCCCCCCTTACATTAAAACTGGAGTTCACCAATAAGCCATAACCTGTTTGATTTTTAAATTCATTAATCAGGTTCCAGTACCGTGGATTAGTATTTTTACTTACACTTTGTATCCGGGCAGAAAAATCAATGTGCGTAACAGAAGGAATGTCGGAACGTAAAAAGTACAACCTGTCATAAAGACTTAAGCTATTGTAATTAGAAGGCAGAGGTTTTAAGCGCTCATTCTTTACAGGAATTACCAGCAGCATATACGGAGATGGCCTGTCTAACATAAAATATTCCTGAATATCTTCTTCCAGTACAGATGGTGCAAACGGCCTGAAGCCTTCTCTGTATTTTATTTTCAAATTCATTTTCTTCTGCATCTCGGGGTTTCTTGCATCTCCTAAAATACTCCTGTTCCCTAAAGCTCTTGGCCCGTACTCCATTCTTCCCTGAAACCATCCTATAACTTTACCATCGGCTAATTGTGTTGCTATAAATTTTGTAAGGTCATTAAAATTTTCGTAGTGATCATATTTGGCGTTATACTTTCTTATAGCTCCTAAAACATTCTTATCATCATACTCCGGCCCTAAATATGCTCCTTTCATTGCATCGGGGCTTTTATTCACCACCCTTTTTTCACCTTTCCAAATATGCCATCCTGCATAAGCAGCACCCAAAGCACCACCAGCATCGCCGGATGCCGGTTGAATCCAGATATCTTTAAATATACCCGCTTGTAATAATTTTCCGTTGGCAACACTATTTAATGCAACACCACCAGCCATTACTAAATGATCGCTGTTAGTTAACTCTTTTGCAGTTTGCGCAAGTTTAATAACAATTTCTTCGGTAACCTGTTGAATAGCCAGTGCCATATTCATGTACTCCTGGGTTATTTCCGTTTCGGGATTTCTTGGAGGTATCCCAAATAACGCTGTCCATTTTTTGTCGTTCGTCATTTTAAGATCTGTTGCATAGTTGAAGTATTTCATATCCAACAGAATTGATCCATCTTCCCGTAAATCAATCAGTACTTCTAAAATTTTCTTTTTATAGTCTTTGGTTTGTTGCGAATCGGGGTTTCCGTAAGGTGCCAAACCCATTAATTTATATTCGCCGCTATTTACTGCAAATCCGGTGTAATAAGTGAAAGCAGAATATAATAATCCTAAGGAATGAGGAAAATGTAGTTCCCTTAACATTTTAATTTCATTTCCTTTTCCATGGCCAATAGTAGTTGTAGCCCACTCACCAACACCATCAATAGTTAATATTGCTGCATCTTCAAAAGGTGAAGGGTAAAAAGCACTGGCTCCATGTGACAAGTGATGCTCAGGAAATAAAAGGGGGATTTTTTTAGTGCCGAATTTTTTAAACTCGTCTTTCAGCATCTTTTTCATAAATAGCTTTTCCTTTATCCATACAGGTACTGCTGAAAGAAAGCTAACTAATCCTTTGGGAGCAAAGGCATGATAGGTTTCAATTAAACGTTCGAATTTAATAAATGGTTTATCATAAAATGCTATAGCTGCAAGATCTTCAAACTTTATCCCTGCTTCTTCTAAAACATACCGCATAGCATTTTCAGGAAAAGAGGAATCATGTTTTTTCCTGGTAAAGCGCTCTTCATGAGCAGCTGCAATTATTTCCCCGTCGCAAACGATGGCTGCTGCACTATCATGATAGTACGCAGAGATGCCTAATATAAACGTAGCCAAATCTTAATTTTTTTTTTAAAACAATGTATAAATAAATGGTGCGATGGCAGAGCCTGCTGATAAAACCACCAATACCCCGAAAATCAGCAACACAATAATAAGTGGTAACAACCAAAATTTTTTCCTGGTTTTTAAAAATGCCCATAGTTCCCTTACAAATTCCATAATAATTTATTTTTACTTTTTTAATAAGGATTTTCAATATCTTTTGATGAAAAACTGAAATTTCTTATGATCATTACTGAATCTTTACCTTTTTTAAATGTATTAAGTTGTAATGAATCTTTACCGCTGAGCTTCCTGAAAATACCAACCGGAAACAGGATAAGAAAGTATATGATTGAAAGCAGAACTCTCGACACAACTTCTCCCAACACAGTTGTAAGCCCCAGCCAGATAACTGCAAAGGGATAATAAAATATAGGTATTGCCATATTTATTACAAGTGCAGGTATTGCAATCTTATAGTAAATATTATTTTGAGTAAAGTATCCTATTAAAAGTAAGATCAATACGGCAGCCATACCTGAATCTGAAACCTGCTTCTTTGAAAGTGCGGTTGGAAAATACTTTTCTTTGAAATCTTTTACCATAAACTATCTTTTATTAATTACTAGGAGAATTTAAATATATGTATTAAAGTTTTATGTATTAAAGTTTACAAATAAATGGAAATAGTTTCTTTATATACTCCTGTTACTATCCTTTTATCTTAAAAACTGAAATCATTTAACGTTTATTTTTTATAAATATTTGATTTGTAGCTATATATTTAATTATTGACTAATCCGATATTTGTTTTTGTGATTTAAGCCGACTAAACAGTTCTAAATGCTTTTGTAAAGTTAATGCCGGGTCAATATCGGGTGGTAAATACCCTTTAATCTTTGTCTGTAAGCAAAATTTTATGCCATTTGTAAGATCTTCAGCGTCCTTGTAATTTGCCAGGTAACCATTTTCTTTATGTTTTACCATATCCGGAATGCCGCCTACATTAAAACCAACTACCGGCGTGCCGCAACTTAATGCCTCCATTACCACGTAACCAAAGGCCTCTGCTAAAGAAGGGGCTATAAACACATCAGCAGCATTATATATCAGCGGTGTGGAATATTCATCTTTTAAATATCCCATAAATTTTGTTTTAAAAGGAATTGCGTCTGCAAGCTCTTTGTTATAATAGCTTCCAAATATTAATACTGATATATTTTTCACTGTTCCATCCTGCTTTAGTAATTCCAAAGCTTTTTGCAAATATAACCAGCCTTTATACGGGCTGGTAACAGATATGGCACCAAATGCAATTACTGCCTCGTTTACATCTATATTTAAAATTTGTCGGGCAACTGTTTTATCGATTGGTTTAAAAAGAGTATCGTCTAAAATATTGGGTATATAAAAAACCGGTTTATCCTTAACAAGTAATGATTCTTTTGCGCAATTATATAACCACTTGCTGGGCGACACAAAATTAAGATTGTTATATTTTAAATATAGCTTTAATTTTTTTCGGAACTCTTTTGCAGCTAAATCATTTTTTTTAACAGCCGGAAACATTGGACAATCATTGCAGCCTTCAGTTTTATATTTTTCGCAGGTAAAACTATGATGGCAACCACCCGTAATATTCCACATATCATGTAGCAAAATAATTACTGGTTTATTAAGTTTAGCTATGTGTTCTATACTTTTAAAATTTAAAAGTCCGCTTAAAGCCCAATGAATATAAATAATATCAGCATTTTTAACTTCCTCAATTTGTGCCACATTGGTACCTAAAACAGGATAAGAAAATGAACCCATTTCTTTAATACTCTTTCTTGTTAAATAAGCCTGTACTTTATTGTCAATTTTGGAAACTAGTCTTGCTCTTTTTCTTAAATAAATAATATTAGGGATATTTTGCACACTATATACTAACGATACAATATTTGATTCTACATCTACTTTTGCAAAAGCTCTTTGAAGCCTGAGTGCAGCCCTGCCCCCGGACTCGGTGGAAAACTGTATATGTACAACTTTTGTCATTTTTTCTTGCTTGTTTAACCAGGTTTTTTCCAGGGATACTAACGCTATTTAAATTCATTCCGCTTAGCTCTGTAAATTGCTGTTTTTATTTTTGCTGCTTATGTATTCAAATAATTCCAGATGCTTGTTTACAGTTAATTCATTTTCAAGTTCCGGTGGTACATATCCTTTTATTTTGTTTTGAATGCAAAAATTTACACCCGCTGCAATGTCTTCTGCATCTCTGTATTTTGCCAGGTAACCGTTTTGCTTATGTTTAACCATATCCGGAATACCACCTGTATTAAACCCAACTACCGGTGTACCACAGTTTAATGCTTCAAAAACAACATAGCCAAAGGCCTCTGCTAAGGATGGCACAATAAACACATCGGTTGCATTGTATACCAATGATGTGGAATATTCATCACACAGGTAACCCATGAACTTTGTTTTAAATGGAATTGCATCTGCTATCTGCTTATTATAACCACTGCCAAATATTAATACAGATACATTTTCCAAATCGTACTGTTGTTTTAAAATTTGTAATGATTGTTGCAGATAAGCCCATCCTTTATAAGGATTGTTTAACGAAACTGCACCAAACGAAATTACAGTTTCGTTCGTATTTATATTCAATACTTTTTTTGCAATCTTTTTATCGTAGGGTTTAAAAATAGTATTATCCAAAAGATTGGGGATGTAAAAAACAGGTTTATTTTTTGTTAGTAAGGACTGCTTGGCACATTCATATAACCATTTACTTGGTGCTATAAAATAAAAATTGTCAAATCTGGAATACAAACTTAATTTCTTTTTAAAGCTGCGGGGCGGCAACTTTTTTTTCATATAGCCCGAAAACATTTGACAGTCGTGACAGCCTGTTTTATAATTTTCGCAGGTAAAACTATAATGGCAACCACCGGTAAAACTCCACATATCATGCATGAAAATTATAATTGGCTTTTTCAACCTGGCCAGGTTCGCCAGGCTTTTTAGATTTAAAAAACCATTTAATACCCAGTGAATATATATAATGTCAGCATTCTTAACTTCTTCTAAATGGGTTATATTATTACCCAATATTGGGTAAGAAAACAGGCCAAACTGTTTGGGAATATTCTTTACCATATCCCATTGCAGCATTTTATCTATTCGTGCTATTATATTTTCCTTTTTACCCAGGTAATGAATTTTATCAATTACCGGCAAATCCATTTGCAAGGAAACAATATCCGACTGAAGGTTGGACTTTATAAATGCTTTTTGCAGCCTTAATGCGGCACCTCCGGCTGATTCGGTTGAAAATTGTATATGTACAACTTTGGTCATTGTTTAAATTTATTGTATCTGCTGCCTATTGTTTACATTTAATATCCATATTATATCAATTAAATCTTCACTTTTATCCATCTTTCTAAAAATATTCCTGAACAGGCATTATCATTCATCCATTTTTCAGGCATGATAACAATTTTATTTTCGTTTTTATTTAACCATGCCCCCCACCAGCTAAAAGTGCTGTTAGCAATTATATTATGCTTACATAAACTCATTAAATACATATCAACATAACTGTTTTTGCCTTTATTATGATTCATATAAGTACAATCGGGGATTTTTAAATTCTCCTTTACCCACTGTATATCATCAGAAAAAACAAAGTAATTTGGACTTGGTACATTCTGATTGATATATTCCATTGCCTTGATGTAATACCTGGTGTCGTTTATAATTGCAAGGCTGTTTTTCCAACGGTTACTCAGGTAATCGCCCCTTCTAATGTGTAAACTTACTGCATTACAATTATTTATTTTTTCTATTATAGGTTTATTTTCTGCATTTACCGGCACTTTAAATTCAAACACTTCTTTTATTGCAGGTCCAATATCTTTAAAATATAATTCAGATTGCCAGGTGCCAACAAAAAATGCCTGTGTCTGTTGGAATACTTTGCTGTCAAATTCAAATTCTTTTTTTTCTTTGTATGAATTTTTTTTAGCATCGTACCATTTAATAACCCGTCTAAAAAAGCCTGCAGCAACTCTGTTCTTATACAAAAATCCGCCATATACTAAAAAAAAATTCAGCAGCATTAATAAAAACGGCAGTTTTATTTTAAATGCCCGAACCAGATCAAACCCATTATGATGGTAATAATACAGGTATCCCGAAAATGAGATCCGTGCTTTTTTCCCCCTTTTTTTAAGGGCTGTAAAAAAAGCATATTGAAACATCTGGTTTCCCAGTCCGCCATAAACAGAAACTTTATTCATAAAGCTTACCTATACCAGATTTTTGCCTGCGATTTTTTATAAAATATATTATATACCTGTATTGGGATAACTACATAACCAAATACATTGGTTATAATTGAAGATATCAATACGGATTGCATGCCAAGATGTAAAAAATTAATTAGCACATAGGATAATATAAAAAAGCAGATCGATCCTGTAATTGCAGAAATGAACTGAATTCTTAAAGCACCTATTCCATTAATTACCGACACAAAAATACTGGCAAACATACCTGTTGAAAAAAAGATTAGAAACAGTACGGAAATATGAAATTCAATATGCACATTTTTTTTACCCACCCATAAATCATACATTTTATCTGAAGCCGCTAGCATGATTAAACCGGTGATAATAAATGGAACCAGTATTAAAATATATTTTTTTATGGCATTTTTTATCCATTCCACTTCCCCTTTGTTATAAGCGTCTGTTACCCCACTCCATAACGGACTTAATAATATGGAAAAACCCATTTGTAAAACGGAAAAATATTTAAACCCTATATTATAATTAGTCACTTCCGTGGGGCCTAAATAAATTGCAATAAGAAACAAGCCGGTTTCAAACTGGATCATTGCCGATACCTGAAGTACAAAAAACTTTACTCCAAGTTGCATAATGTCTTTTGCATATTCTTTTCTTACAAATTTTAATGATGGCTTATAGATTTTGTACTTTGTATTGAAGAAGAAAATATTTGCTGATAATAAAACAAGAGTTGGTGCTATGCCAACGGCAAGCCCTAAGTAGAGTAAAGAACCACTGGTTAATTTGGTTAACATATAAATGATAGCCAGTGACATTAATTGACCCAGCATATCTATTAATGAAGCTTTTGCAGGTTGCTGGTCGGCGGTTAAAATGGTATTAATTATCCTGAAAATAAATTGAAAACAAAAATAAGTGAATATTAACATCGCCAAACGTGACACCGGAACTTCCATTGCTAATGGCAAATTGAGCAGCGCATGCCAACTGATGAATTGGTTGATCGTTATGAGGATCACCCACAGAACTAAAAAAATAATGCTGATGTAATAATATGTAGTGCTGATATATATTCTGGCCACAAGATTGTCGCCTTTAGCTCTGGCCGCTGCAAATTTATTTCTAAGCCCGTGCGTAAATCCAATATCAAAAAAAGATGTCCACGCTATCATAGAGCTTAGTGTAAGCCATATGCCATATTGAGAAGGATTAACATAATTTATGGTAAGTGGTACCAAAACCAACCCTATGGCAATACTTATACCCTTTATAAGTAATGAAGTAATAATATTTTTTTTTGCTTCAAGGCTTCTTTGATGGCCTTTTGTAAAAAAATTTATTACAAATTGCCATAAGCTGCCAAAATGTTTTTTGATAAGCATTATTTTCATCGCTTTGTCTGGTATAAAATACCAGGAAACAGGGTAAAAAATTAATAATTCCCAGAAGGTTTTATAAAAATATCAGCTGGTATTAAAATAGGGAATCAATATTTTAATACCCTATCAGTACTACGTATTTTAATTCTTTTTAAGAATGTATTTTTTTAGCTGTACTACTGGTGAACGAACTATACATTTTTTTGAGCCAGGGTTTTCTTAACAAGATGTACATCCCCTGCAACCATCTCCTTAACCAAGCCTGCAAGATTGTATTTAGGTTGCCATCCCAATATTTGTTTTGCTTTAGCTGGATTTCCTATTAATAATTCGACTTCCGTTGGACGGAAATAAGCAGGATCTACAGCAACAACTTCTTTTCCTATCGGTAGCTGGTATTCCGGATTATTACATTCTGCAACGGTGCCTTTTTCATTAACTCCCTCGCCGGTGAATTTTAATTTTATACCAACTTCATCAAACGCCAGCCTGACAAAGTCCCTTACACTTGTTGTAATACCTGTAGCAATAACAAAATCTTCGGGCTTTTCCTGCTGTAATATCAACCACATAGCCTCTACATAATCTTTGGCATGACCCCAGTCTCTTTGAGCATTAAGATTACCAAGATACAGCGTATCCTGTAAGCCATTGGCGATAGCTGCTACAGCCATAGTAATTTTTCTGGTTACAAAAGTTTCTCCTCGTAATGGGCTTTCGTGATTAAATAAAATACCATTACATGCAAACATATTATATGCCTCCCGATAGTTTACAACTATCCAGTAAGCATAAAGTTTAGCTACCGCATATGGACTTCTTGGATAAAACGGGGTTGTTTCTTTTTGTGGTACTTCCTGTACTAAACCATATAACTCTGATGTGGAAGCCTGGTAAATCCGTGTTTTTTTCTCCATTCCTAAAATACGTACTGCTTCCATTAAACGTAATGTACCTATACCATCCGCATTTGCAGTATACTCTGGTATATCAAAACTTACTTTAACATGGCTCATGGCTGCAAGGTTGTATATTTCATCTGGCTGGGTCTCCTGTATTATACGAATGAGATTGGTACTGTCTGTCATATCACCATAATGCAGAGTAAACCTTACATTTTTTTCGTGAGGGTCCTGATATAAGTGATCAATACGGTTGGTGTTCATTAAAGAAGAACGTCTTTTTACGCCATGTACGTTATAACCTTTCTCTAAAAGGAGTTCGGCAAGGTAAGCTCCATCCTGTCCGGTAACACCGGTAATTAATGCAATTTTCATTGTTATTGTTTATTTGGGAATACGCTTAATCAGACAAACGAAGGTACTTGGTGTTTCGTTAAAAAATCCTGATAAGCTGTTTTTAATCCTTCTTTAAGAGCAGTTTTATGATGCCATCCTAATTCATGTATTTTAGATACATCTAGTAATTTACGTGGAGTGCCGTCAGGCCTTGAAGTATCAAACATCAGATTACCCTCATATGCTGTAACCTCTTTAACTATTTCAGCTAATTCTTTAATACTGACATCTTCACCGCACCCGATATTTATAATTGCTTTTTCGTTGTATTCTTCCATTAAAAAAAGACAGGCATCTGCCAAGTCATCAGAATATAAAAATTCTCTCCTTGGGCTACCTGACCCCCAAATAACAACTTCCTTTAATCCCAAAGTCTTAGCCTCGTGAAACCTACGGATTAACGCCGGAAGAACATGTGAATTTTCGGGGTGATAATTATCATTTATACCATAAAGATTAGTAGGCATAACACTTATGTAATTAGCTCCGTATTGCTCCCTGAAATTTTCACATAATTTAATACCGGCAATTTTTGCAATGGCATAAGGTTCATTAGTGTATTCCAAAGCTCCGGTTAAAAGATATTCTTCTTTAATAGGCTGTGGTGCCATTTTGGGATAAATGCATGAACTGCCTAAAAAAAGCAATTTAGTTACATTATTAGCATAAGCAGCATGTACAATATTTGCTACAATCAGAAGGTTATCATATAAAAAATCGGCCCGGTAGGTATTATTGGCCACAATACCTCCAACTTTACCGGCAGCAAGAAAAACAAATTGAGGTTTTTCTATTTCAAAAAAATCATTTACAGCAGCCTGATTGCGCAGGTCAAGCTCTTTCGAGATTTTGTAAACAAGGTTTGTAAACCCTTTTTCTTCTAATGCCCTTACTATTGCAGAGCCAACTAATCCTTTGTGTCCTGATATGTAAATTTTATCTGTAAGTTTCATTATGATTTTGCAAATGAATAGTTTAATGACATAGCTCTTTCCCTGCCAAAAACACTATCCTCTTTAAGGTTAGCAATCATTGCATAACCTAACGATGGAAGATTAATTTTTATTGTTTTGTTTTTTATAGCAATAAGGTTTCCTTCTATTTCGTAAGAGGATTTATATATATTGCGTTCTATAATATTACTGTTTATTTCCAGTTTTTCCAGTTCAATGTTCTGGTAATCTCCGGTAAACTCCTTTATAGAGTTTATTTCTGCATCACTTATAACAGCAGGCCTGCCAAGCCAGTGTAACAGGTTTATTACTCCGTCAATCTGCTTTAGCATAACTGTTTCCTGTTCTGTAACATATACAAAAACATATGATCTGAACAAGGGTTTTTGAACAATCTTATTCCTTCTGGAATTTTGTGCGTCCGCACAAACTAAAGGGATAAAATTTTCAACTCTTTTTTTAGTTAACAAGGTGGCTACTTTTTTTTCATATTGCGGCCTTGTGTAAAGAATGTACCAATTTTTCTGCATAACAATTTTTTGAAATTAGAAATGTGCAGTTAATCGGATAATGGAACGAAAAATCAGTTAGTCAGATATTTGGAATATTCAGTTAGTCAGATAGGAGTAGATGGATAAAAAACAGTTAGTCAGATATTTGGAACAAATAGTTGCTTTAACTATAAAACAATTTCGTAATTATTCAGGGCTTCGCCAATCTCAGTCACTGAATAATAGGAATTGAGTTAAATATTTTTTCATGATATTGGATACTTTTTATGATACTTTTTTTGTTTTTATACCTCTTGCTTTATTACCATACACATAATCATAACCATAACCATAATTATTTTTAAAAACCCCTCTGGTTTTAACCCCGTTAAATACAATGGCAGGATTAGTAATTGGGTTGATTTGATTATTCTCATCAATTCTTTTAACAATCATTCTGGGTGTATAATCATGCCTTATTACATACAAAGTTGCATCGCAAAGGCCAGATAAAATATACGCATCAGTAACTAATACAGCAGGAGATGTATCAATTAACACCATATCAAAATTACTATCTAAATAATCTACAATAGGATTTATTTTTCCATTAGCTAAAAGTTCAGTTGGGTTCTCGGGTAAGTTACCTGCGGAAATAAAGTATAGGGTTTCCTGACCATCCACTTTCTTAATCACACTGTCAATACTTTTTTCACCTGTTAAAACTTCAGTAATTCCATATTCCTGGTTTACATCAAGAATTTTTGAAAGTGTTGGGTTATTTAAATCAAGATCTACAAGTACAACTTTTTTACCCGTTAGAGACAGGCTTACGGCCAGATTAGCAGCTATAAAACTCTTTCCCTCGCCCGATATACTGGAAGTAAGCAATAATTTTTTATGCGCCGGATCTATCCCTAAAAATGACAAAGAAATCCGCAATTTTCTAAACTCTTCGGCAACAAAGCTTCTTGTTCCTTTTTCTATCACCAGGGGTGTTTTTGATTTATCAAATGCAATTTCTCCAATAATTGGAATTGCAGTAAGATTCTCTATTTCCTTCCGATATTTTATTTTCCCCGTAAAAGAATCTTTTACTGTTATAATTCCAGTACACAAACCAAGTGCTACAATAATTGCTATCATATAAATAAGATTCCTTTTGGGGCTAACAGGATCTTTACCAGCCTGTGCCTTATCTACAACCCGGCTATTAGGAACCGTGTTTTGTAAAGCAAGCTCAGCATTCTCCCTGCTTTGAAGTAAAAAAGCATATTTATCACTTTTAACCGAGTGTTCGCGGCTTATTGATAATATTTGACGTTCTTTTTGTGGAACAGCCTGTAACATGGAATTATACCCTCCGTTGGTATTACTTAAACTTTGTCTGGCGGCAGTTAATCCCTGTTTTTGGTTTTTAATATTCTCTATAATACTGGGGCGCATTTTATTGATTTGTTCAGACAAAGCAATTAAAGCAGGGTTATTTTCGCCAACTGTTTTCTTTAACTTATCATATTCCATTTCCGAATCATATAATTTTGTCATTAAGTTTGAAAGCATAGGATCGCCAATTCCTATAGTGGCAGGAACAATACTTCCGCTGTTTCCCCTTGATGTAACAAACTTTTCAACTTCACCCAATGCAGCAAGCCTTGAATCAACTTCCCCTAATTTTTGATCATTTTCATTCATACTTTTTAAAAAAACCTGTCCCTGAGCGCTAACATCCACCGCACCGCTTCCTGATTTATATTGTTGTACTTTCTTTTCAATGGAATCCAGCTCCTTAGTTACAATACCCAATTGTTCATTTACAAAATTCATTGTTTTAAGTGCTAATGAATTTTTATCATTAACTGATGTTTGTTGATAAACAGTAATAAGTTCATTTAATATTTCAACAGCACGTTGTGGTATTGCATCTCTGTAAGTAAGACTTACAATAGCAGATTGCTTGGCTGTTGTTACCTTTAGGTTTTCTAAAAGCTCGGTTGCAATATCTCCGGGGGCTGCTATTGAAAAATAAAGTTGCTTATTAGAAGATGAATTGGAAAAATAATGTTTGTTCGGTAAAAATTTTAACTTGCCGTAAGCAGTATTTACAAATTGATTTATTGGGTATTTATCTTTATTATCCAATAGAACCATTTGATTAATCCTATCATAACTGAAATTGACGTTTTGGGTTTCTATAATAGAATCAGGATTTGAGGCTTCAATCATTATAGGCGATAAGACATAAGCATCATTTGCTTTTTTTACTTTTCCTTGTTCGAATAAAGGAATATATAACAATAAGCTCCTTACTACTTTTTCCATTAATGCACGGGAGTAAAGAACCTCCATTTCATTTTCTACATTTTTATTGGCCGAAATTAAATCTAAAGATGTGATTGCCCTTGAATCTTCCGTTCCCCTTTTTTCATCTTTAATAATCAGTGTTGCCTCTGCCTCGTAAATTGGTGTTTTATAACGCAGATACAGGTAAGCTCCAACCATTGATAAAAGGGCGAAAATTAAAAATAATGGCCAATATGGCAAATATTTCGACAGCAATTGCTGACTAACATTTGTCTCCTTTTCTTCAGCCATTATATGTTTATTTGTCTTCATGATCTTTACACAATATTATTATTTTATTACCCTGTCTAAAACAAGTATAAGAATTGATACCCCCGTTAATACCAAAGGTAACACCTGCTGACTTCTTCCTGCAGTAGCTACCTTTGCTTTATTAGGCTCCACATATATTACATCATTAGGTTGTAAATAATAATACGGAGAATTTAAAAAATCACTCGAATTAAGGTTAATATGCCGGGTAATCCTTTGTCCCGCCTCTTCTCTTATTAAAAGAACGTTTTCCCTTTTTCCATAAATAGTAAGATCTCCCGCTAATCCCAATGCTTTAATCATTGATATTTTTTCGCTGGGTACACTTATTACTGCCGGCCTTAATACCTCTCCTAAAACAGTAACTTCAAAATTCATGTAACGTATATTAACAATTGGGTCTATCAGTAGTTTTTTTGATAATATAGTATTGGTAATACTTTCTTTTATTTGTTTTTTTGTAAGACCTTCTGCCTTTATGTTGCCAAGTATTGGTAACTGAATATTACCATCGTTGTTTACAAGATACCCTGTTGCCTGTGCCCCACCATCCCCTGCAGCATTAAAATCAGCAGATGCAGCTTTATTTAAGCTGGTTATAGTAATATTTAAGATGTCATTTTTTTGAATTGGTGCTTCAATATTTCCAATCATTGCCTTAAAAGTAGTATCACTGGCATTTTCGAAATAAGCTATTTTTTTTGTAGATGTACACGACATACAAAAGAATAAAGACAGGTTGAAGAGATAAAATAAAATTTTAGTTCCCATATTTCGTGATTTTAGAGTTAATACTATACTAAATACTATTGACTGAGGGGGACGTGGTTTTAACACGAAATATTGAACGTTTGTGGTTTTGGCACGGATTACGAATCTAAATTAAGGTAAGCTAATAGACGAGTGTGTCTATATTTGATTGTAAAAATACTATAAAAATCATAATATCAAAATAAATTTATTGATATCCTCAATTTTTTATTTTAATATTAAATAAAAAAATAATTTTATGCATTCTCGCTGGATACTAAACCAGGATGCCTTTAAATCTGTTATATTTACTTGAGTTGATTAGCTATTTCTAATTATTGAAACGGCAAGATTTAGATTGTATAAATCAATACCTTTTTGAAAGAAACCAACTGAGCCTTTTATCATTTTTTATTTTGTACATTTAAGCTTAACCTAAATTATGAAACAGTTCATTATTATACTTTTTTTACTTGCGGGTAATTATTTATTAGCTCAAATTACCATACAAAAAGATATTGAGATTGAACAAATGGTAAAACAGGTTTCTCCTGATTCTCTTCAATCTTACATAAAAACTCTTGTAGCCTTTGGCACACGTAATACACTGAGTACACAACCTGATGCATACCGTGGCATTGGTGCAGCAAGAAACTGGGTGTTTACCAAATTTCAAAATATAGCTAAACAATCCTCCGGTCGTTTAACCGCATTTATTGATACTGCTACATTACCTCCGGATGGCAGAAGGGTTGATAGAAAAATATTATTAGGAAACGTTGTGGCAACTTTAAAAGGTACTGACCCATCTGATAACCGTATATTTATTATAAGCGGTCATTTGGATAATATGCGCAGCAGTCCTACAGACAGTATAGGAGATGCTCCCGGAGCTAATGATGATGCAAGTGGTACCGCTGCTGTTATTGAATGTGCAAGAGTAATGAGTAAACATTCATTTCCGGCTACTATTATTTTTGTTGCAGTAAGTGGCGAAGAACAAGGTTTGCTGGGCGCTGCTTTTATGAGTGAAAAAGCAAAAAAACAGAATTGGAATATTGAAGCTGTTTTAAATAATGATATTATGGGCAGCAATAACAGTAATGAAACCAACATTATCGATAATACAAAAATCAGGGTGTTTAGTGAAGGCCTTCCGGCATTTGAAACAGAAAAAAATGCAGTAAACATCAGAACACTTGGATTAGAAAATGATGGAAATTCCAGGCAACTTGCACGCTACGTTAAAGAAATTGGTGAACGGTATGTTGATAATTTACAAGTTGTAATGATATACCGTAACGACCGTTTTTTACGTGGCGGAGACCATACCCCATATGTTCAAAGAGGATTTGCAGCAGTAAGATTTACGGAGATGAATGAAAACTATACCAGACAACACCAAAATATACGTACCGAAAACAATATACATTATGGCGATCTGGAAGAGCATATTGACTACGAATACCTGCGGAAAAACACAGCTATGAATCTTGCTAACCTGGCAAATCTGGCAAAAGCCCCATCAATGCCGGACTCAGTAAAAATGGATGTAAAAAATTTAAGCAATTCCACTTATTTATTTTGGAATAAGCCAAAATCGGGTAATGTAAAAGGCTATTATGTTTTATTAAGAGAAACCACCAGCGCTTTTTGGCAGAAAAAAATATTTACCACAGAAACAGCAGTTACATTACCTTATAGTAAGGACAATTATTTTTTTGCTGTACAATCGGTTAATGAAACCGGCAACGAGAGCTTACCTGTTATACCAGGTGTTGCAGGCCGTTAAAATTTAACCCTTAAGATGCTTGCTTCTAATTACTAAATAAAAATTATAAGGGCTTCCGAAAACCGGGAGCCCTTATAAACCAAAACCCTAACAAATTATTTTTTATTTTTTTTATCAACACTTACTTCCCCTGTAGCAGCACATTTAAGTTTTAATGCCTGTTTGTTGTTCTCAACACCAACATAATAACAGGTTTGCCCTTCAAAGGTTATTTCTGTTGCTGTTTTAGCTACAGTATATCCTTCATACTTATTGGTTATTGCCAGGGAAATATTAAGTGGCAGCTGAGCAGTGGTAATAATCCTGGAAACGCCCAGTAATTCACCAGTTTCATCGTAAGCGGCGCTTACTTCTTTTGCATCCAATTCAAAATTAGCAAAATAAATGTTGTTGCTTTTTTCCCAGCTAACATTTAACGCCCTGGTAAAACATTTTTCAAATTCGGCTTTTACTTTGGGTGATACTTTTTCCGGGCCACTGGTAGCAAAGGCACTGGTGGCAAATAGCAACAAGGTTGCTGCAAAAACTGTTTGTAACTTTTTCATAACTATACTTTTTAGGTTTTAAAATAACTGCCTCATGGCTGGCAGTGGTTAATAATAACACAAAAATAATTACAGCACCTTTTGCATAAAGCTATTATTGACCAATAGCATTACACAGCACTAACCATGGTATGAACGGCAGGCAGTATTATGGGAAATAATTTTACACAACCCTGAAAGCCTTTATGGTAAAGGATTTTATTCTTTTCTTAATAAAAATATAAAACTTGTTTTAGTTATGTTAAAAAGTAGATGCGGTTTAAAAAAAATCATCCCCATATAAAAAGTACCTTTATATTTCAACCGTAGTGTAATGAATTATCTTGCCCATGCATGGCTTTCTTTTAACCAGCCCGAAATTTTAACGGGCAATATGATAAGTGATTTTGTAAAAGGCAAAAAGCAATTTGATTATTCCAATATTATCCACAAAGGCATTCAGCTGCACCGGGCAATTGATAATTTTACCGATACACATGAAGTGACACAACAGCTAAAACTGTTTTTTAAACCGCAATACCGGTTATATGCCGGAGCTTTTGCCGATGTAGTGTATGATCACTTTTTAGCCAATGATGAATCGGAGTTTTTAACTGATGCTGATTTGAACCGGTTTGCCATAGCCACTTATCAAATTCTTGAAACAAATTTTACAGTGCTGCCGGAAATATTTAAAAAAATGTTACCCTATATGATAGAACAAAACTGGTTATATAATTACAGGTACAAATGGGGTATTGAAAAAAGTTTTGCCGGGCTTGCAAGGCGGGCCCGTTATCTTCCGGAAAGCGCTGTTGCATTTGAACTTTTCAACGAACATTATGATACTATGCGATTAATATATCAGCAGTTTTTCCCTGCTGTAAAAAGATTTGCCGCACATCAAATGCAGCAATTATTAAATGCCTGATTCAGTTATCTTTGAAAAAAATATTTTATGATCAGATTGTTGTTATCATTACTGGTATTTTGTTTTTCTGCAACGACCATATCTGCACAAAGCAAATTACCCCCCGTAGATAAATCACCGATGGATATGAGCTATTATCCAAATGGATATCCAGTATCAAAAATTCAGGATAAGCCTACAGAACCATTAGTGGCAAGAGTGATTTACAGCAGGCCACAAAAAAACGGCAGGGTAATTTTTGGCGACCTGCTGGAATATGGAAAAGTATGGCGTCTGGGTGCCAACGAAGCAACTGAAGTGGAGTTTTATCAAAACATAAAACTTAATAACACTAAAGTTAAAAAGGGACGCTACACCATGTACTGCATTCCTTATATCGATAAATGGACCATAATTATTAATAAAGAGACGGATACCTGGGGCTCATTTAAATACGATATGAAAAGAGATATAGTTAGAATGGATGTGCCGGTACAAAAGCAAACTGAAATTACAGAAGCCCTTGCTATGGTTTTTGAAAAAGCTGCCTCAGGCGCTAATTTAGTAATTGCATGGGATGATATAAAGGTAAGCTTACCAATTGTTTTTTAATTCGTACTTATACTGATGCTGAAAAACAAAAAACTATTCCCGGGTATTATATTCATACTGGCAGCCGGTTGTTTTAATGCATGCACACCAATTAACAATAACAACAGGGAAATTAGAACTCCTGTAATTGAATCAGCCAATCCTTATGCAGCAGTTGATAAATCTTCAATGGATATAAGTTATTACCCTGTAAATTATCCCATGCTTAAAATGAATGGGGAAGATAGTAACAGTTTAACAGCAAGACTTATTTACAGCAGGCCACAAAAAAACGGCAGAACTGTTTTTGGCAATGAAAAATGTGTACAGCAATATGGAACATACTGGCGACTGGGTGCCAATGAAGCAAGCGAAATCGAATTTTTTAAGCCGGCAATCATTAAAGGACAAAAAATTCCTAAAGGCCGTTATGTTATATTTTGCATTCCTTATGAAACCAAATGGATAATTACACTTAACAACAATCTTTTTTCCTGGGGGCTACACCCTGATACTTCAAAAGACATTGCTAAAATAGAAATCCCCGTTCTTAAAACAGATAAAATCATTGAAGTATTTACTATGGTATTTCAATCCTCTGCAACCGGTGCCGATTTAGTAATGGCATGGGATAATACAAAAGCTGTTTTACCAATTTCATTTCAATAACAGCAGAAATATTTATTCTTCCCACTTTACCAGCGCTCAATATTTTTATTGATATTTACAATATGTGTGGAATTGCAGGAATACTATCAACCGCTTCAGAAACAATAGCTGATGTTCATTTAAAAAAAATGATCAATGCAATTGCACACCGGGGGCCCGATGGAGAAGGAATATGGAGTAATGAAAAACAAAATATTTTACTCGGCCACCGCCGCCTTTCTATTATAGACCTTAGCGAAAACGCCGCACAACCTATGCACTATTTAAACCGTTACACCATTGTATATAACGGAGAAATTTACAATTACATTGAACTAAAAGAATTTTTAAAAGACAAAGGGTATGACTTTCAATCGCAATCTGATACAGAGATAATTTTAGCCGCTTATGATTTTTGGAAGGAGGACTGCCTGAGGCATTTTGATGGTATGTTTTCATTTGCCATTTGGGATGAAAAAGAACAACAGCTTTTTGCAGCAAGAGACCGGTTTGGAGAAAAACCATTTTATTATTATGAAGATGACCGGTACCTGATTTTTGCAAGTGAAATGAAGGCATTGTGGGCCACTGGAGTGGAAAAGAGTATTGATGAAAAAATGCTGCTGAATTATTTTACCCTTGGATATGTGCAAAATGCTGCTGATAAAGAACAAACTTTTTTTAATAATATCTATTCATTACCACCGTCACACTATTTTAAATACACACCCAATAGTCAACGATTGGTTATAAAAAAATACTGGCAGCTTGATAAAGAGATCAGGATAACAATTACTTCAGATGAAGCTATTGAAAAATTCAATGAATTATTTACTGCATCTGTTAAAAAAAGATTGCGAAGCGATGTAACTGTAGGCACCAGTTTAAGTGGCGGGCTCGACAGTTCTTCCATAGTATCAACAATACAGGAATTAAAAACCAACGGTGCTGAATTAAAAACATTCTCTGCTGTTTTTCCAGGCTTTGAAAAAGATGAATCTGCATACATAAATCTTATTACAGGTAAAGCCGGCATACATAATTTTAAAACACAGCCAACTGCAGATGGTTTGATCAGGGATTTTGAAAAACTTTGTTACCACCAGGAAGAACCATTTTTATCCTCCAGCATTTATGCTCAATTTAAAGTTTTTGAATCAGCAAAACAGCAACAGGTAAAAGTTTTACTGGATGGGCAGGGAGCCGATGAAATACTCGCCGGTTATCATAAATATATTCACTGGTACTTACAGGAAGTATTAAGCCGGCATAAACTAGGCGCCACACAAAAAGAAATAAATGCCTTAAAAAAAAACAGTATTCCGTTTAACTGGACTTTTAAAAATTACTTTGCTGCTTTTCTTCCCATGCATGCAGCCATGCAATTAGAAAAAAATGAATATCATAAAACCATTCACCAGCCTGATATTAATCCTGAATTCTTAAAATTGCAAAGGGGACGGGAATGGGAAGGTATACACAAGCCCGTTGTTACCAAACTTAATGATATTCTCTATTTCAATACCATAGAATCGGGACTGGAAGAATTGTTACGCTATGCAGACAGAAATAGTATGGCACATGGTGTAGAAGTCCGTCTGCCTTTTTTAGACCATAAACTGGTGGAGTTTATTTTTTCATTGCCCTCTAATTTAAAAATACATGATGGCTGGACAAAGTGGCTGCTGCGAAAAGCCATGGACAAAAAATTGCCCGGTGAAATTGTATGGCGAAAAGATAAAGTGGGATATGAACCACCGCAACAGCAATGGATGGAAAATAAAATCCTGCAGGAATATATATATGAAGCCAAAAGGAAATTGGTGAATGAAAAAATACTTACACAAAAAGTACTGGATAAAAAAATTGACCCAAAAGCTGCCCATGCAGATAATAATTACGACTGGAGATATTTGTGTGCGGCGCAATTATTGAACCACTAATTTGTATTGCGTTTGCTCACCTGCTGTATTTACTATAACAAAATAAATACCGGCACTTAGTTTTGCGCTGTTGATATTGATCTCGTTTTTACCGGTATGAATTATTGCATTTTGCTGCAGTTGTTTTTTACCTGCTGCATCAATAACAATAATATCGATGGGTAAATTATTTAAAGTGGATTGAATAAATAAAACCACACCAGTGCCCTTTGTAACCGGGTTGGGATAAACATAACTGCTTAACTGGTTTTTCTTATTAAGTGTTACCGTTTTTGTGTAAGAAGTGGTGCCGCTGTTTTCTGTTAATTGTAACCTGTAATAAACAACCCTTGCGTTATTAAAACCTTTTGTATCAACAAAATTATATTCGGTGCGTAAACCATTTATGCCTTTTGCAGCTACTATACCCACGGCAGCAAAATTTATTCCATCGGTACTTCTTTCCACTATATAGTTTTTTAAATCCGTTTCACTGGTAACAATCCAGTTCAGTTGCACATCATTATCGTTTTTAGCCTGTGCTGTAAAACTTAATAAAACTACAGGTAATGGTAAAGAGTTTAAGCCATGGGCTCCCTGTAAATATCCGGGAGGGTAACGCCATGGGCCATACACCTGCCCGGTAATGGCTGTGGTTTTATCATACTCTACCCTTACTCTTACCTTATTTTGAAAATCTGCTTTTATTACAATATTTTTTAACTCTGTTCCGGCAATACCCAAATTTGTAAAAGGCACCTGCTTACCTGAAAATAAAGTACTGTTGGTAATAGGGTTCCCGCTAAAGGGTAATCCCTGTTTTTTTACCTGCCATACCAATTTACCTTTTACCCTGCCTAATGGCGATTTGGCAAAAAGGCCTGCACCAAATTGCAGCGGTTCCAGAAAATTGCTCCATTGTATTGGAGTTACTAAATCGATATTATACAAACGTAGGTTATTACGAATACCGGTTCCTTTATTACCATAATAAACAAAGGCTCCGCCCTCACGGAAATCCGGATTTGGATAATAAGGTGCTCCACCAATTACATCACTGTATCCATCACCGTTTACATCGCCGGCACATGCAACGCTGTTTCCAAGATATGTGTTGGCTACATTACTTTCAACATACCAATTTACAGTTGCAGATAACCCGGTGGATGAACCATAGTAAGCATACAAAGCTCCTTCATCAACCTGTCCATTATTAACAGCCCGTGCCCCAATCAATACATCACTGTATCCATCGCCATTTACATCGCCGGCTGATGATGCACTGTAACCAAAATATGAATTGGCTATATTATTATCCCCTGTCCAGTTTGCCGAGGCAGAAAGCCCGGTGGTTGAACCATAATAAACAAAAGCGGCACCTTCGTCGGTTGTTCCGTTATCATAAAAAGTAGCCCCTACAATTGCATCGCTGTATCCATCCCCATTTACATCACCTGCTGATGCAACACTAATACCATATTGAGCATTGATTTGGTTTCCCTTTGCCGTCCAGTTGGGAGTAGTAGGTAATCCTGCAGAAGATCCGTAATAAGCAAAAGCTCCGCCTTCATCAGTGAATCCCCCATCGTATAATTGTGCTCCGAAAATTATATCACTATATCCATCGCCATTTACATCGCCCAGACTTGCAACAGAAACACCAAACCATCCACCAACCTGGTCACTTTCAACAGACCAGTTGGCAGTAGCGGCAGGAATTGTAGATGATCCGTAAAAAAGATAAACTTTCCCTTCGTTGGCTTGTGGGTTACTGTATTGAGGAGCACCTAAAATAATATCGGTATAACCATCCCCATTTACATCGCCGGCAGAAGCAACACTTACCCCCAACACAGATCCTGCTACATTATTTTCGTAAGTCCAGGCAGCAGAAGCAGCAAGTCCGCCGGCAGAACCATAAAAAAGATAAGCCCTGCCTTCCTGCGATTGGTTACTAGTATAACCATAAGCTCCTACCAACACATCTCCATATCCATCTCCATTCACATCTCCGGCACCGGCTACACATCTGCCAAAATATTCATTTGCCATTGAACCTGAAGCAGTCCATGCGGCAGTGGTAGATAAACCTGTAGCCGAACCAAGATATAAATAGGCTTTACCATCATCCCCAAAAACCTGGTCGTATATGTATGCTCCCACAATTACATCGCTGTAGCCATCACTATTTACATCCCCTGCACTGGCAACACTTATTCCGTAATTTGCACTGGTTTGATTACTTTCTGTTGCCCAGTTACTGGTTGTACTTAAACCATCGGGGCTACCGTGGTAGACAAAAGTGCGCCCTTCATCAACATTAGCACCATCATTATAATAAGGAGATCCAATAATTACATCGCTATAACCATCGCCGTTTACGTCGCCTGCACTTGCAACACACCAGCCAAAATATGCATTGTCCTGATTCGCATCATTTGGAGTACTGTAAGGTGAAGCAGATAAACCAGTTGATGAACCCAGGTAAACAAAAACCCCGCCTTCGTCAGTGTTAGCACCATTATAATAAGGAGCTCCTATAATTACATCGCTGTAACCATCGCCATTTACATCGCCTGCACAGGCTACACTCCACCCAAAATTTGCAGCTACCTGATCAGCATCGTCAGGTGTACTATCAGGAGTTAAACTTAATCCGGTAACCGGATTTCCATAATACACAAAAGCCTTCCCTTCGCCCTGGTTTCCGCCATCGCTGGCCTCAAAAGCGCCAATGATCACATCGCCATATCCATCGCCATTTACATCTCCTGCGCTGGCTACGCTTCTGCCAAAATGTGCATTCAGCTGGTCTGCATCATCAGGCGTATTATCAGGCGATGCGCTAATACCAGTAGGGCCGCCGAAATATACAAAAGCCCTTCCCTCCTGAACATTTGCTCCATCAGTATAGTAGTGAGCTCCAATGATCACATCACTGTACCCATCGCCATTTACATCTCCTGCACAAGCCACACAAACTCCAAATCTGGCGTCAGCCTGATCTGCATCATCTGGAGTACTGTTTGGTGTAGCACTTAAGCCTGCTGCACTACCATGATAAACGAAGGCACGACCTTCCGTAGCATTAGGCCCATCATCATATCCATAAGCACCTACGATCACATCACTAAATCCGTCTCCATTTACATCTCCGGCACAAGCTACGCTGATACCAAAATAAGCATTTGCTTTGTTGGCACCTGCAAGAGCAGTATTGGGACTTGCACTCAAACCTCCGGCTGAACCGTAATAAACATATGCTACGCCGTCGTCAACAAAGTTGTTATTATAGCCGGAGGCTCCTATGATCACATCGCTGAACCCATCGCCATTTACATCCCCGGCACTGGCTACACAAACTCCGAAATAAGCACTGGGTTGGTCTGCATCGTCGGGGGTACTACCAGGTGTAGCTGACAACCCTGTAGCGCTACCATAATATAAAAAAGCCCGGCCTTCGTCAACATTAGCACCATCATCAAACCCGTATGCACCAACAATTACATCACTATAACCATCGCCATTTACATCCCCGGCACTGGCCATACTGGTTCCAAAAAAAATATTGGGCTGGTCTCCGTCATCGCCAATCCAGTCAGGTGTGCTTGTTGTACCCGAACTTAAAGGATCAATAGTAACAGGATAAATTGCATTTTCTGTATTTACTTCAATACTTATATTATCATTGTCTACCGCAAATGATGCTTCCAGTTCTTTATTATTGGCATCCCAAACTTTTAAACCGTTATAGGTTATTTTTTTATCGTATCCAGTTTTGGTTGCCTTCGCAAAATGTATTTCTTTATTGGTTACTTTATTTACAAACCATCCATCATTAGTTTGTCCACCGGATCCTGCGGATAGTTTGATGTTTATGGTTTGTGGTTTGCCAGCAGGTTCTTTTTGTATGATGAAGTTTTGCCTTACACCTTCCTTGTTATTTATATATTCAACTGTAAAATTATTATTGTGGTTAAACTGAATGGTTTTACCGGATTGGGTAACAACTGCATTCGCAGTTGGTGAATAAATTTTTTGTTTACCGGAATATACTCCCTGCAAAGTCAGATCCAGCTTCCATTTATCGGCACTGTCGTTACGGGGCGATAATGTAAATTGATCGCCGGTATAAAATACCCGTAAATTATTTTTCCTGTTGGGTGATGCATAACTTTTAGAAGCTTCATCATATTTTATTTCATACTCACTTTCTTCAATGCCCTTCATTGCTTCGGCATACCAGTTACTTTGTTTTAATGAAGTGGTATCGGTTGCAGGAGATTGTTTTGTATGCTGCGTATTAAAAATATCTGGCGAAACTGGCGGTTTTAAATGAAAGGCCAATTTGGTTGGTTGGATAAATAACGAGGGTGCATTATTTAAACTGAGTACGGGTAATAACAAAAACAAAGCAGGTATAAAATAGCGCATCTGGTATCTTGTTTAAGGGTGCAGGGTGCGGATTTTTATAGTATGAAAATATGAAAAAATATTGCCTTTCTCATTTTTATTTATGCCCTTAAAAATTATTTACTCACCTTTGCTGCCAAAATTCACAAGAATGAAACTCGCCACAAAATTAATACATGCCGGTGCTACACCCGACCCCAGTACAGGAGCTATAATGACGCCTATTTATCAAACCTCTACTTATGTGCAGGAAGCACCGGGTGTAAACAAAGGCTATGAATATGCCCGTAGCCAAAATCCCACCCGTAAGGCTTTAGAAGATGCATTGGCAATTATTGAAAACGGAAAGTTTGCTTTGGCATTCAGCAGTGGTGTGGCAGCTACTGACAGCGTAATAAAATTATTAAATCCCGGCGACGAAGTTATTGCAGCCAGCGATATGTATGGTGGCAGTTACCGCCTGTTCACTAAAGTGTGGGAACGCTATGGCATAAAATTTATTTATGTAGATACTACTGATGCAGCTAATGTACAAGCTGCGGTAACTGCTAATACAAAATTGATCTGGGTGGAAACCCCAACCAATCCATTAATGAACATTACCGATATTGAAGCTATTGCTGCAATATCTAAAAAGGCCGGCGCTCTGCTTTGTGTTGACAATACTTTTGCATCGCCTTATTTACAAAACCCATTGGATTGGGGTGCAGATATTGTAATGCACAGCGCTACAAAATATTTAGGTGGCCACAGTGATGTGATACAGGGTTGTTTGATGATGAATGATGCTGTGCTAAGAGAAAAATTATTTTTCATACAAAAAAGCTGCGGTGCAGTACCAGGCCCACAGGATTGTTTTTTAGTATTGAGAGGAATAAAAACTTTAGGCGTGCGCATGAAAGCACATTGCGAAAACGGTATTGCCATTGCACATTGGTTACTCAACCATCCTAAAGTGGCAAAAGTGTATTGGCCGGGTTTTGAAAATAATGCCGGTTATGCTGTTGCAAAAAAACAAATGACAGGTTTTGGCGGTATGATAAGCTTTGAATTGAAAGATGGCAGTGAAAAAGAAGTAAAAAGGGTTTTGTCTTCCACGCATTTATTTTCGCTGGCCGAAAGTTTGGGTGGTGTGGAAAGCCTGATCAATCATCCGGCAAGTATGACACATGCATCAATACCAAAAGAAGAAAGAATTAAAAACGGGTTGAGTGACGGGCTGATACGTTTAAGTGTTGGTATTGAAGATACCGGAGACCTGATTACAGATCTGCAACTGGCAATCGGGTAATTTTTTAATGAGCTATTTTTTCAATCTCTTTATCGGGTACTAACCACATAATAGCTACAACAAAAAATATACCTACAGAAATGTAAGGATTTATCCAGGCTAAACCAATTGCCGAGGCATATAAAATAACGCTACGCAAACCTTTACGGGTTTGCTCTTTCATCAACCCTTTTAATTCCACGTTTTCTTTATGGCATGCTTCAATGGTTTTTTGCAATAGGGTATAGGAGATACCGCAAATCAGCAATAATACTGCATACAGAGAAACAGTTATTGGAGCAAATTCATTTTCACCCATCCACCCCGTTGCAAAAGGCACAAGAGATAACCAGAATAATAAATTTAAATTGCTCAACATAATGCCAGAAGAAAAATGTTTTACCAAATGAAATAAATGATGATGATTACCCCAATAAACCCCAACAAATAAAAAACTCATCACATAACTTAACAGCACGGGCAACAATGGTTTTATAGCTTCCCAATTGGTACCATGGGGCGCTTTTAATTCCAAAACCATAATGGTAATAATAATGGCCAGCACGCCATCGGTAAATGCTTCCAGCCGGTTTTTAGTCATTGCATTATTTTAGTATTCAAATTTATCGGAAATACGGCTTAATATTGAACTACAATGAAAGAAGATTTAAAAAAAATGCTCAACAGCAAAGTGAAGCAATACAACCATCCTTCATTTATTGCAGCCGATCCCATTTGCATTCCTCATCTTTTTACAAAAAAACAGGATATTGAAATAGCCGGTTTTTTTGCCGCCGTATTTGCCTGGGGTAACCGTACCACCATCATCAACAAAAGCAGGGAATTGCTGCAGTTAATGGATAATACGCCGTATGATTTTTGTATGAATCATGATGCAGCCGGATTAAAAAAAATAATGAATTTTAAGCACAGAACGTTTAACACAACAGATCTTTTATATTTTATTGAGTTCTTTAAATTTCATTATTCCGAAAACAATTCTTTGGAAACAGCATTTACACAATGGATGACAAAAAAAGATGCAACAGTTGAAAACGGGCTGAATGGTTTTTACAATTATTTTTTTTCGTTGCCCCATATTCCGGAAAGGACAAAAAAGCATATTGCATCGCCACAAAAAAAATCTTCCTGTAAAAGATTGAATATGTTTTTACGCTGGATGGTACGTAATGATAACAAAGGCGTTGATTTTGGTATCTGGAAAAACATTGCTCCGTCTCAATTAATAATCCCAATTGATGTGCACGTGGCAAGAGTTGCCAAACAATTAAAAATTTTACAATGTAAACAACCCAACTGGCAGGCAGCAGCGGAACTAACAGGATATTTACGAACTTTAGATAAGCATGACCCGGTTAAATATGATTTTGCATTATTTAGTCTTGGTGTAATTGAAAAATATTGAATAATCCCGAACTGATACAAACTATTAATACCGATCTGGCACTTGAGCTGCCCGAAAAAATTTCTTTTGCCGACATGCAAAATGAATTGTCGACTTACATCAATCATCTTATTAAAACTGATTTTGAAAAATTAGTGGCGTATTTGTACCGGATTGATGTAAGCGAAGAAAAATTGAAACTCTTTTTAATTGATAACCCAAATGAAGATGCCGGAAAAATTATTGCATCCCTGATAATTGAAAGGATACAACAAAAGATAGATATAAAAAACCAGTTTTCTCAAAAATCTTTTACAGGTAACGATGAAGAAAAATGGTAGTTTTGTTAAACCTTACTAACTATTATTATGTTTCAAATAGCTGAAGTTAAAGACACTGCTGCCCAAAATAAATTTATCCACTCTTTCTATTCTTTCTATAAAAATGACCCTTCTTTTATTGCTCCCCTGGAAACCGAAATAGAAAACATTTTCGATCCAAAAAGCAATTCGTTTTTTAAACACGGCATTTGTACAAGATGGATTTTATACAATGATAAAAAGATTATTGGCCGTATTGCAGCCTTTATTAATTATGAAAAGGCAAAAGTTGCAGATGTGCCAACCGGAGGTATTGGTTTTTTTGAATCCATTAATGACCAGGAAGCTGCCAACACTTTATTTAATACAGCTATTGGCTGGTTACAACAAAATGGAATGCAGGCAATGGAAGGGCCAATAAATTTTGGAGAAAACGACAGCTGGTGGGGATTATTGATACAGGGTTTCAGACCACCTTCTATGAATATGAATTACAATCCGATTTACTACCAGCAGCTGTTCGAAAATTTTGGGTGGCAAAAAGCATACGACCAGCTAACCAATGTAATTGATTTAAGAAAGCCTGTTCCCGAAAGGTTTGAAAAAATTGCGGAATGGGTTACCAAAAAACCCGGATACAATTTCAGGCATTTTACTAAAAAGGATTTCACCCGCTTTTCAGAAGATTTTAAAGAAATATATAATGATGCCTGGCGTGATTTTAAAAATTTCATACCTATCGATTCTGCCTCTATCAGAGATACCTTTCAGCGCATGAAACCTATACTGGATGAAAAAATAATCTGGTTTGCCTATTATAACAACGAGCCTGTTGCATTTGTAATTTGCCTGCCAAATACCAATCAGATACTGCGGTACGTGAATGGCAGGCTTGATTTTATGGGCAAATTAAAATACCTGTGGTATAATAAAGTAAAAAAAATAGACCGCATAAGGGCCATTGTAATGGGGGTTAAAAAAAAGTATCAGAACAAAGGCATTGAAAGCGCCCTAATTTTTATTCTTAAACAGGAAGTGCTTCCCCGGAATACTTTTAAGGAAGTAGAACTGGCCTGGGTGGGAGACTTTAATAAAAAAATGATGGATGTACATGCTGCAACAGGTGCTCAATTAGAAAAGGTACATAGAACATACCGGTATATTTTTCAGGAGCAGGCTTGTATTTAATGTTATTCAAACATCAGCTATTTTTGTTTTTAATTTATTATAACATGAAATTAGTAACCTATTTAAAAGACGATCAGCAGCAACTGGCAATTTTGGTAAACGGAAATTTGTATGCTACCGATACATTGCATCCCGATCTGCCAATCAGCATGTCGATGTTTTTAAATTACTGGGATGATATAATGCCTTTGGCATTGGCTTGCGAACGCCGTATTAAAGAAGGGTTGGCAAGAAGTACTTATGCCGTTCCATTCAGTGACGCAGAAATTTTAGCGCCGGTACCACACCCCACAAGTTGCCGGGATGGTTATGCATTTCGCCAACATGTGGCCGCTGCAAGGCGCAACAGAAAAGTGGATATGATACCAGAGTTTGACCAATACCCCATTTTTTATTTTACCAATCACAACAGCATTCAGGGGCCGGGAGAAATTGTTTGCATGCCTGACCATTTTGAAAAACTGGATTTTGAACTGGAGGCTGCCATTGTTATTTCTAAATCGGGCAGAAATATTCCTGCAGCTGAAGCTGATGAATACATTGCCGGATTAATGATAATGAATGATATGAGTGCAAGACGTTTACAAATGGAAGAAATGCTGCTAAACCTTGGCCCGGCAAAAGGAAAAGATTTTGCCACAGTGATTGGCCCCATGCTGGTTACCCTGGATGAACTGGAAGAATTTGAAGTGCCCTGCAAAGAAGGCCATACCGGTAAAGCATGGAATTTAAATATGAAATGTTGGGTAAATGGTGTACAGGTAAGTGAAGGAAATGTGAGCGATATGGATTGGACCTTTGCAGAAATCATTGAACGCTGCAGTTATGGAGCTAACTTATTTGCAGGCGATGTTATCGGCAGCGGCACTGCAGGTACCGGTTGCTTTTTAGAATTGAATGGCACAGGCAAACTGAACGATCCCGATTATACTGAACAATGGTTACAGGAAGGTGATGTAGTGGAAATGGAAATTGATGGCTTAGGTAAACTGAGCAACACCATTGTAAAAGATGAAAGTGATTTTTCTATTTTATCGTTAAAGAAGATTTAGTGTAACAACTCATCCACTCTTTTAAATGAATACCCTTTTTGTTTTAAAGTTGCGATCAATTGATTCAGTTTAAAATAAAATTTATCCGTACGTTTTGCATCAGTGCCAATATGTAATAAAAGAATAAATCCATTCAATCCGTTCTTTTTTTCAAGATCAATAATGGAATTATAAATTTCATCTGAAGTTCTGTAATTCTTCATATCAGGAGTGGTATAATCTGCACTGCTTTTTGTACCGGCAGTAAAATTTATTAATTGCAGGTTCAAATCTTTTGTCCATGCAGCAACAGAATCGTTATACCATTCGTAAGGCGGTAAAAAATATTTTGCATTGCTGATACCGATTTTTTTCATTGCTGCATAATTCAGTTTCAAATCGTTTGTAAACTCCCGCTTTGTTACCAGTAAACTATCTCTTTTAACCCAATCAGCATATAACAAATGTTTGTTGGAATGCGGACCCAGATAATGTCCGTCTTTTTTTAACTGTGTGATTATTTTTTTTAAAGAAGTATTGTTATAAAAATCTCCCGTAAAAAAGAAAGAGGCTTTTACCTTTTGCTGTTGTAATGTTTTTGCAATCATTTCTCCGCCATCTGCAAACTCATGCCCGGTAAAAACCAACGCAATATTTTTTTGCAATGTATCTCCTCTTATAATTGCTCTATGATTGTAACTGTAGGTTTTATTTGGTTGAGTAACGGCACTGTTCTCTTTTGCTGCCAGTAAATAAATCAATGATGCAGTACCATCCATAGTAGGTTCATTGGTGCTGTAATCACCATAGTCATCATGATATACTACTAAATCACTTTGAAAAGCAGCATATTCATCCGGCTGATATAAAGTAATACCAATTAAATTTTTATAGATGCTGCCATATACCGGGCCATCTACCAAACCACCATCAATTGGATAATTTTTAAGGTGGGTAAATGCGGAATGTGGGTCTTGCGGATTGTCGCCGTTTTGTGGTAGGCCATATACAAAACTTGTACCCCATGGATTGCAGCCAAATAACCAATCGAAGTTGGCCTGCTCCAGTTCTTCAAAACTATTATCCTTACTTAAGGTGCGGTACCAATAACATTGCGTGGCAAAAGAAGTGGTTAAATTATTACTGCACCATATAAAAGGCACACCTCTGTAAAAAGCATTCCGGCTGGCTTTGTTCCAAACCTTTTGTATGCCTTGTTTATAATAATTAATGATTGTATCCCTTCTTTTATCCGTTAATTGTTTGGCTAATTCGTAGTGACCAATATTAATAAATGGATACCATTGATAATGCTTTGCAGTATCTGCTCCCAACCAGGGTGTAACTTTTTCTAATTTTGAAAATTTATAAGAAGAATCCAGATATTCATCTATAAGTCCACAATATTGTAATTTACTTTCTCCGTTTTTACTTAAATAATAATCAAGAGATTTATATAAAGAAGCAAAGGATAATTCCATATCATCTACCCAATTATCTTCTGCATAAATATAAGGTAATCTTACAGAAGCTGTCTGACTAACGCCAGGTTTTAATATTGCAAAATCTATAGCTGAAAGAGAACGGCTCATTATCTTCTTCCCATATATTGAATCAATATTTCCAAAAATGCTTGCTCCAAGTGAAAATGCGCTACAAAATTTTGCCGCAGTAGAACTGGTGCCGGTGGTATTGTTCATAAACTTTCCTCTTTGTTGTGGTTTACCACTTACAAAATATACCGGCCGTTCAAATCCTTTTCCATAAAAACTATCTTCCTTTGGAATACGCATACCCATATGATCACGGTCATCACCCAATTGGTTGAACATGATATTTTCTGATGGATTCATTTTCAATAACCAGTCAATTCCCCACCTGGCTTCATCCAGTACATCAGGTAAATTATTTTTTCCATCTAAACCATTGTCCAGTTTTTCATCTGTAAACACATTAGGGAAATCACGATAGGCCATCAATAAATGATAAGTAGCATTGGCAGAGGTAGAAGAATATTGTAAATAATCACTGGCATCGTGCCAGCCACCGGACACATCAATATGTGTACTGTCGGGCATAGGCCCATATAAAGTGTAGCCATCATGTGTATGGCAACTATCTTTTAAAAAAGGATTAAAACCGCTGCGTTGCTGCCGCATATAACGCAAACAAAAATCGGCTGTGCCTTTATATACATTATCAGCAATTTTAAATACCGGAGATTGTACCCCTCCTGCAACAATATAGTACGTACCCGGTTTTGTAAATTCAGAAAAAGATAATCTTTGTGTTTGTACAAAAGGCCCGTAACTGCCAAAGGCTTTACCAGCTATCTTTTTAAAAACTATTTTTTTTGTGGCAGCATCTGCAATGTAAAATTCTTTAACCGGCCTGTCCTGCTTACTGCACCATATCGCTGTTTTTACACTCCTGGGTCTATAACCCAATAAATTTATCCTTATCACATCCTGCTGCGCCAATACAGCTAAGAATTGCATTGTAAAAAAACAATAGCACAGTATTCTCTTTATTGACATAAATAATTTTGAACAATGAATTTACAAAAAACAATGCTATAGTTTTTATAAGTAATTTTATGATCAATATTTATAATAATGACAATTGTTCCCGGAGAAATAAAAACAGGCGAATTACATAGTTATCTTTTAGGAGCAGTAGCACCAAGGCCCATTTGTTTTGCCAGTACACTCGATAAAGATGGTAAACCCAATTTATCGCCGTTTAGTTTTTTTAATGTGTTTGGCAGTAATCCCACCACATTGGTTTTTTCTCCTTCAAGAAAAGTAAGAGACAATACACTTAAACATACATTGCTGAATATTTATGAAACAAAAGAAGTAGTGATTAACGTGGTGAACTATGCAATGGTGCAGCAAATGAGCCTAAGCAGTTGCGAATATCCAAAAGGCGTGGATGAATTTGAAAAATCAGGTTTTACAAAATTAGTTTCAGAAAAAGTAAAAGCATTTCGTGTGGCAGAAAGCCCTGTACAGATGGAGTGTAAAGTGAGAGATATTATTGAAACGGGTAAAGAGGGTGGTGCTGCCAACCTTATTATTTGTGAAGTACTGGTGATGCACATAAACGATAACATCCTGAATGAAAAAAATCAGATCGACCCACATAAAATTGATTTGGTAGCCCGTATGGGTGGTGATTTTTATTGCCGTGCCAGCGGCAATGCAGTATTTGAAGTAGCCAAACCCAATACTCAATTAGGCATTGGTGTGGATGTTTTGCCCGAAAGCATACGCAACAGCAACATACTTACTGCAAATAATTTAGGCCAATTGGCCAATGTACATGAAATGCCATTTGTTGATGCCACTTTTAATGATGATAAACTCAAAAATATTATCCAGTATTATTCCATCAACCCCGATGATATGGATATAGAATTACATCGTTATGCAAAAGAATTATTGGATACCGGAAAGGTAAATGAGGCCTGGCAGATTTTACTGGCTTTATAAATATTAAAGTTTGTTATGGGCTTTTATAAATCAGTTTCCTCATGGCACATTTTACGGAACCCCTAAATATCATGGCGGAGTATGATAGCAGTTTTTGGGATATTATTTAAGCTGCATTGATTTTGTAATTTTGGCTCCGTCAATAAAAGCAACCAGGTCTAACCCGTTTATGGGATAGGAAGCTTGATTGTAAAATATTACTTTAGCTGTTAAATTCAGCAGCTTGATACGAATGCTTATTTATGAAGATGATAAAGACCTTCGGAAGGGCTTGCACAATTTCTCATGGCTACCAATGAGTTTGAAATAGCCGGGCAGTTTGAAAACTGCGATACCATTTATATATATGTTTCTTCATAGAGATCTGTATCTTTCGATCAGTCTTTCTTTCTGATTCCTGGCTATGGGTATATGATCGCCATTATCCATTGTAAGAATTCCCTCGTTCCGGTTGAATTGTTTTACATGATTAAGGTTAATGATATACTGCCGGTGAACCCGGAGAAAATGTTCTTCTTCCAGTACTTCCTGAACATCTTTAAGCGTTTTGGAAATAAGGAACCGGTTTCCGTTTGCCAATATGAGCTTTGAATAATTATTACTGGCTTCACTGTAAATAATATCATCAAGATCAATGAAAGATATACCTCCCTGTTGACCTGGAATAGCAATTTTTGTGGCAGGTTCACCACGCAGTTGTTTTTGTAAAAGGGATAGTTGAGTTGCTGTTGGCTTTACACGTTTGGTGGCTTTCGCCACAGCTTCAGTGAGGTCATTTACATCAACCGGTTTTAC
>JAYVPT010000028.1:0-24478 GCA_043757165.1 Ferruginibacter sp. | reverse complement strand
CAGGCTGAACAATGCTCCATGATCATACACACCAAGGGCAAATACGCCGTTAAAGAAGGCAGCTACGAAATATTGAAACCACAATGCGATGCAATTACCGAAAGAGGCATTGGCGCAACTATTGAAGTGATTGCGGAATAATTTTTTTGAACAAGCTTATGAATTTTACTGTACATCGTTGTGTCACTCACTTTTACTACATACCCTTATTGAGCTTTTTTTAACCGGAGATTGCCTTATACGCCTTAGAAACCAATTCCAAGGTAAAAAAAGTCTGCTTATGTAATATTTAGTATTATTTCATTTTTTCAGAAAATTATGTAGTTTGTATATTAAATACTTGGTGAAACTATGAACAAATTAGTCAGATATAGCAAACTCAAATACATCTTACATAATTTCGGTTCAATACTATTTTTGATTTTACTTTTTATTTTTTCCTGGATTTTACTTGAGGGCTATAAAAGAGCATTTGTAATATTACCAATATCATTGGGGGCATTTATTCATTTTTTTAGAAGTAGAAATTATCTTTTGGGAATAGACATTTATGATAATCATGTCTCAGTGAAATTTATTAATCAATTCTTTTTTACTAAAGTCATAGTCTTTAGTCCTGAAGAATTGAATCCACTATATATAAGTGAAACCAATAAATGGATTGGAAGCCTTGATAGGTTGTACTTATCACAAAAAAACAAAATTTTAAATTTCTGATCTTAAATGAAAAGATAAAATTAAGTTTATAAAAAAAACTGAAAGGATATGAACATATAACATAATCGACAGATAAATTACCTGTCACAAAATAATCACATTCGCTCTACACTTTATATCCCAAAAGCTCTGTTAACTCATCGGGCAATGCAGGCAATTTTCTCCTGTCAACTAAAAAACTATTTAGCTGCGCCAGCTCCCGAAAAATATAATGTTTATCCATAGCCGCTTTTAAATAACCGGCGCCGGTGCTGCCACCGGTTCCAATACGGGTGCCAATCATGCGTTGCACCATATTAATATGCCGGTATCGCCAGTTGCCTAACTGATTATCAATTTCAAGCAAGGTATCTAATAATTGAAAGGGCAGTTCCAGCATGGGGTAACCATGGTACAACATTATAAACAAAGCGGAGCGGCAGGCTTTGGGTGTCAGGTTTCTTTCTGCATCAGCCGTGGTGTTGTTAAAAACAGTTTCAAAAAGAAGGGCATTATTTTTTTCTGCTTCTGCCAAACTGTTTACATAAACCTGTTGATAATTACTCCACAATTTTTCATTAATGAAAGGCATGCGTTCCAGCCAGGCATTAATCAATTCTAAAACCGAGCTGCCTTTTTCTGCTTCTTTAATAATTGCAATATCCTTTTCCTTTAATTGAGAAGTATAATAGTTTTGTCCATGCCTGTGTTCAAATTTTAAACCCAGTTTAGCTTCCAGCACTTTAAACTGATAGCTCTGAAAGCCTGATGCAGGCCGCAGCATATCCCTGAAATCCAAAAAGTCCATCGGCGTCATGGTTTCCATAATATCAATTTGCTGTACCAATACTTTTAATATTGTGGTTACCCTTTTTAAACGGTGTACCACAGTTTGCATTTGAGGGGAGTTATCATTCAATGCAGGCTTGTTCAATATTTCTATAACAGAATTTACTTCAAACAAAATTTGCTTAAACCATAATTCGTATGCCTGGTGAATGATGATGAACAGCATTTCGTCGTGTGCAGGTGTATTGCCGGGTTTAAAACTTTCGGGCTCCTGTGCGCCGGTAATTTTATCTAACTGTAAATATTCGCTGTAATAAACCGCTTTACTTTCCATAACAATATTTTGATGGAACAAACTTAAGAAATGTAATGGCGTAAAAAATGTTTTTTTAAACAACTCCATTTGTTAAGCGTTAGTGAATGAAAAATTGCTTTAACGTTTTCTTATCTAAACAAATAAAAAATGGCACACTATTGTTATAATGATATAGCAAGCAGACAACAAATCCTGCCACCCAAAAACATGAAATATAAATTTACTCTGGCTGTAATCAGTATGATAATAATGAACAGCACAAAAGCACAAATTACTTACGGCGTACAGGCCGGTGCAACAATTGCCAACTGGAAAGGCGATGCACTGCAAAGTTTAAACAATGTGGTTACTCTGTCCAATGGTTTTATTTCAACTAAAAGCAAAACAGGTTTTACTATAGGCGGTTATGTAAACATACCGGTGAGTGATAAAATTTCTTTTGAACCCGGACTGCATTATTCTCAAAAAGGATATACCATGCAGGGTGATCTGAAAATTGATGCTTTAAAATTTTTAGGCGTTAATGCCAGCGCAAAAGTAGAAGCACAGTACATTGATGTTCCCCTGGTTTTAAAAGCAGCAATTGCAAAAGGTTTAAGCATTTATGCAGGACCGCAATTATCTTACCTGGTAAAAAATAATCTGCATTTAAATGCAGGTGTTTTAGGCATCTCTTTATACAATAATAAAATTGATATTACCGATAATTTTAACCGTGTTGATATGGGTATTGCAGGTGGCGTAGGTTATCAATTTAATAATGGCTTTAATATAAAAGCCGGTTACGATTATGGTTTATCTAAATTAGATAAGAACGAAAATTTTAAAGCTTATAACAGGGTGGCAAAAATTACAGTTGGTTTTAGTTTTTAGGTGGCTATGCTTTAGGTTTAAAGCGATACCTGTAAATGGGTGTCGCTTTTTTGTGTGCCCCCATCCCCTAAAGGGGAGCTACAACTTTTGGTATAGTAACATTCAGCTTCTTAATAGCCATTCTTAGCTCACACAATGATGAAAATATTTTAAGCAATGATTTTCCTTAAATTTGCAACCCGGTTAACCAATTAACTTAATTATGGGAAGAATATTTGAAGTAAGAAAAAGCAGCATGTTTGCCCGCTGGGATAAAATGGCCAAAAACTTTACCCGTATTGGTAAAGAAATTGCAATTGCCGTAAAATCGAGTGGCCCCGACCCGAATAATAACCCGGCTTTAAGAAGGTGTTACCTTAATGCCAAAGCCTGTGGCATGCCTAAGGACCGTGTAGAAGCCGCCATTAAAAGGGCCATGGGCAAAGATACCAGCAATTACGAGGAGATCGTTTACGAAGGCCATGCGCCACACGGCATTGCTATATTGGTAGAAACTGCAACCGATAACTCTACCCGAACAGTTGCAAATGTAAGAATGCATTTTACTAAATGCAATGGCTCTTTAGGCATCAGTGGCAGCGTAGCATTTGGTTTTACCCGCCTTGGTGAGTTTAAAATAAAAAATACCGGGCAAAATTTAGAAGACCTGGAATTTGAATTGATTGATTTTGGCCTGGAAGAAATTGGAGAAGACAGTGAAGGCAATATTGTTATACGTACCGCCTTTAATGAATTTGGCCACATGGCAAAGGCTTTGGATGAAAGAAAAATTGAAGTGATTACTGCCGAACTAACCCGTATTCCCTCTACTACTGTTGAGCTTGATGAAGAAGCGGCCAATGATGTATTGAAATTAGTAGATAAGCTGGAGCAGGATGAAGATGTACAAAAAGTGTATCATAATTTGAAGTGATACTAAAGGGGAATTTATGAAGCTGAGCTGCCATACCAGGCAGTTTTTTTATTTTGTTTCAATTAGGTTTTCAACGTATTTACGGCTTTTTTTATTCTTGATTTCCTTTTCCCTTGCCACTGCTTCTGCTCTTGTATTAAAAACTTCACTGTAAGCTAATTTCCATGGAACATAAGGTTTTGTAGATGGAACACCTTTATTATTATGCCTTATTAGTCTGGCATCAATATCTTCACATTGGCCAATATAATACCTGTCAAAAACCTTGGAGTATAAAATATAAATATGGAACATAAAAAAACCCCGATTAAAAATCGAGGCTAAGTACTCGGGATGGGAGTTGAACCCACACTTACATTACTGTAAACAGGATTTTAAGTCCTGCGTGTCTACAGTTCCACCACCCGAGTGACACAATTTTTAATAATTTAAGAACATTTAATTTTTTCTTTACCACACTTACATTGCTGTAAATCCCGATATTCATCGGGACGTGTCTACCAGTTCCACCACCCGAGTAAACATTCTCTAAAAGAGAATCTGGTATAGAAAAAAAATCCCAACAAATAAATGTCAGGATGATTTTTGAGCGGAAGACCGGGCTCGAACCGGCCACCCCGACCTTGGCAAGGTCGTGCTCTACCAAATGAGCTACTTCCGCAATAATTGTAAGAGCTGTTCCCTTTTTTCGGACGGCAAAAATAAGGGTTGTATTGCTACAACAAAAATTTTTTATTTATACTTTGGATTGTACAGGGTATTTTCAGGCACATTCACCTCAGGCTTTCCTTTATATCGGTGGGTGTATAAATTAAAGCAACCGCCTAAAACAAAAGCCAATACCAGAAAAACCTGGCAAAACCATATAAACCGGGAAGATGATACCCAGTTATGTGTAAAATCTTTGTGGGAATTGTCTATAATTTCCTGTTCCATGTTTTAAAATTTGCTCTGCAAAAATAAGGTGTATGCTTCAAAAAAATCTATTTGTTATCAACAATTTCCAAAAAGGTTTTCTTCTTCCTGATAAAATATTGCCATACTGCCGATCCGTTATACCATCCGGCTAATTTTCCATCTTTCTTTACCGGGAAAACAGATTGCTTTTTATCAAACAATATCCATTTTAAAAAATCAATATGTGCTTTTAAAATAGCAATAAAATATCCGCTGTCACCGCTTAACAAACCTTTCCATGCAGCAGTGGCATCCAATCCTAACCGGAACGGTATTTTCCAGATTACTTCACCCAAAGAAAAATTTTTAGCCAGCATTATAAGATTGTTCCTGAAATTAAGAAAAATTTTTTTACTGTTACCCCTGGGTAATGTACCGCCGCCAACATGATAAACCACTGATGCAGGTTGCACATACACTTTATAACCGGCCAATTGTAAACGCCAGCATAAATCAATTTCTTCCTGGTGGGCAAAAAAGTATTCATCTAATCCTCCCAGCTCATGATACACCGGTGCTTTTACAAATAATGCTGCACCACTGGCCCAAAAACATTGTGTGGCATTATTATATTGCCCTTTATCTTCTTCACAAAAATCAAACACCCTGCCCCGGGAAAAAGGATAACCAAAATTATCCATCCAGCCGCCACAAGCCCCTGCATATTCAAATTGATTTTTATTTTTCCATGTTAATATTTTAGGTTGGCATGCAGCTATTGTGGTATCACTTTCCATTAATTCAATAATGGGGGTTATCCAATCCGGTGTAACTTCCACATCGCTGTTCAATAAAATATAATAATCGCTTTGCACCTTTTTTAAAGCCGTGTTATACCCTTTTGCAAAACCTTCATTGCAGGTATTTTGCAATATTTCCACCTGCGGATATTGTGCTTTTAAAAAAGCCACCGAATCATCTGTTGAAGCATTATCTGCCACAATAATTCTCTTATTGGTATACACAGATGCCAATACCGATGGTAAAAATTGTTCTAAAAAACTTTTACCATTCCAGTTTAAAATTACAATTGCTACAGAAGGATTTTTTTTTGTACCTGCTGTATCAAGTGCTTCATCATCGCTGCAAGCTTTGCTTTGTTGCAAATTTGCTTCCAGGGGAAGTGAATTTGGAATCAATCCGTTCATCGGTAGTACTACTATTTAGCTTTAATTATGTTTTGCACAAACTTACTGTTTTTTCACTCCTAATTCCTAATCACTAATTACCAATTCCTTATTTTTACTTATGTTTTCACAATTACTTAATTGGCGTACAGGTTTGGCAGCTATCGCTATTGCCATTGTTACCGGCACTATATTTTATTCCAATTATTTATCTAAAAAAATTGCGGCAGATGAACGTAAAAAAGTAAACGTTTGGGTACAGTCTTTAAAAACAAGGGGCAATACCACCGAACAATCAGCGTTGGAGCTAACCAATGTTATAACAAATGAAAATACGGAAATACCCATTATTGGTACCAACGAAAAAGATAATCCCTTAGGTCCAAGTGATGTTTTAAATTTAGATTCAAACAAAATAAGATCAGACAGTAATTATTTAAGAAATAAAGTAAAAGAGTTTAAAAGACAGCATGATCCTGTTACGGTAGAGATAAGTAAAGAACCGTTATTGTTCAATAAATATTATTATGGCGATTCTGATTTATTAAAAGAAGTAAGATATTATCCCATCATCCAGCTTTTTATTGTGGCCTTATTCATCCTCATTACATTAATAACAGTATCTGTCAGAAATAAATCAACACAAAACCAGGTATGGGCTGGTATGGCAAAAGAAACCGCTCATCAGTTGGGTACACCTTTATCCTCTTTACAGGGCTGGGTGGAAATGCTGAAAGACAATCCCCAGAATGAAAAGATTGCATTTGAAATGGCGAAGGATGTTGATCGTTTAAAGTTAGTAAGTGACCGCTTTGGAAAAATCGGCAGCATACCACAATTAGAAGAGAAAAACATTGTTGCACAGGTGGAAAGCATGGTGGCTTATATAAAAAGAAGGGCTACAGATAAAGTAAATTTTACTATTAACAGTTTTAATGAAACAGAAATTGCGGGTATGATAAATGCCCCTTTATTTGACTGGGTGATTGAAAACTTATTAAAGAATGCACTGGATGCAATGGAAGGCAAAGGGAGCATCAATATCACCATTAAAAACGAAACAGCAACTACTATTATTGATGTAACAGATACCGGTAAAGGCATCAGCAAACAAAATATTGCCAATGTATTTAAACCGGGTTTTACCACAAAAAAACGTGGCTGGGGTTTGGGTTTGAGTTTGTCAAAAAGAATTATTGAACAATACCATAAAGGCGAATTATTTATAAAACATTCCGAACTGGGTAAAGGAACCACATTCAGAATTGTATTGAAAAAGTAGCCCCGGATTGCACAGATTTTCATGGATAAAAACAAAAAATCCATGTTAATCGGTACAATCCGTGGCTACATGTATTTTATCAATTAGATTTGCAATCCCAAATTATGCCCGGGTGGCGAAATTGGTAGACGCACCACCTTGAGGTGGTGGCGCTGGAAACGGCGTGCTGGTTCGAATCCAGTCTCGGGCACTTTAAAGCAAAGTTCTTCTTAGCTTTTTTATTATTAAAAATGGATTACAAATACAATACTGAAGTGATTGTATTTGTAATCCATTTTACTTTTTCGTCTTATGCCTTAACTACTTTAAGTGTTTGTTTAACCACTCCGTCTTTAATTATCTTTACAAAATAAATTCCTGAAGCCAGGCCTTTAGCATTAAAGTTTTCGGTATAACTACCTGCAGTTTTTCTGCCCTCAACCAATACTTTTACCTGGTTACCCTGTCCATCATAAACCGCTATAGTTATCTGTGCCGGAGTTTTAAGCAGGTATTGTATGGTAGTATTTTCTACAAAGGGATTAGGAGATGTTTTCATCACCATTTCCGGAGCTTCCAGTATCGAACCAAAGCCCTTGTTTATATTTGTTTGCCCGTAATTTGCATAAGGTATTGGCTGGCTTGAAAACGATGATGATGTAGTAGTACAGTCGCAATTATGTGTACCTGCCCATGGTGTTTGCTCAAATGGAAATGAGGTTTTAAATGCAATATCGTTTTCGCTGATACCGGTATTATAGCCCAACACATTTAAAAGTTTAGGTGTAACCGGGCTTGAGCTTGATCCTGGTATATAATCATCATACCATAAACCAATAGCCGCTAAAACCACACCACTCACTGCCTGCAATTCTATTCTTGTTACATCATCTTCCAATCTTCTGCCATTGGGAAATCCATCCATGTTCGGAATAAACTGGATTCCTGTATTGCCATTAAATCTTGGGTCAAGCAATCCTAACACTGCAGCCTGCACCAATCCTTCTGAATTAAATTCAGGAGAGTTACGGGGAGTGGCAGGTACGGCCATATTCAACCGCAACATATCACCACCATTAGGAAGAAAATTATTAATAAATGGTTTGCCAACTGCAAGCGGATTACCAGCTTTGCCGGTTGCAAGCTGGTAAGGTGCTAAATTAGGAACACCTGTGTGAAATACAGGCCACAGATCAACAGAACGTGGTTTATTGGCACCAGGTAAAAGCAAAGCCCCAAAATTAGCTTCGCTCAATGCTGTACCGTTTAATGCTGCATTGCCTTTTAATCCATATAAACCATTCTGGCCATTACCAAATCCAAATGAGCCTAAAGAATTTTTTTGAACCCTAAGTGGTTTAAATGCAGGAACTGCACCACCAAACTTAGCATCATCCATATATAAAGCCAGCTCGGGGTTATAAAAATAATTACCGAATTTTTTTATAAAGGACAGATCCTGGTAGGGGCTTATCCTGTTCCATAAATCTTTATCCCCAATCGGAATAACTGCTTCATTGGTTAACGGCATGCCCAGTCTTGATACCTGTACCCATGGACCTGAATGAGAGTCAAATGCAATGTCATTATCCATGTCAAAATCATCACCATCCTTTTTTGAAATTTCATTCAGGCTCGTTATTTTTTGTCTGCTGGCAGATGCCCATACACCAATAACAAAATTCGGATCAAGTATATTAGCAGCCTGGTTTACAGATTTATGATCTTTCTGTAGTGTTTTAACATCAACTTCCAAAGCAATGGTTGAAACATTTAAACATTTTAAACCGTCTTCTGCGTGTGTTGGCCCCTGCCGTGGAGCATCTCCTAAATCAAAAATTCCACCTAAGTCTACAAAGAATGGGTCATCCACCGGGCCGCAAAAAACCTTTTCCCCGGTAGCTGTTGTTTTAATAGCATTTTTCATAACCGTTTCATAATCGGGGGCATTTAATCCTACAGGAGAAGATATAGACCTTGCGCCAATATTAGGCGGAGGTACAATCCCTTTAGTTAGTATGGTCATGAATTTTTTTCCTCCATCTATACTCCTTTCAACTGTGTATGTTGTCTTCAGATTTTCTTTACCCAGGCGAATATTAAAAAAAGTACTGGGGTCTTCGTTTTCTCGGTTGAATGTAAATCGGTAAACAATATCATCTCCGTTTGTTGCGATATTATTATCGATATGGATTTCGTAACGTACATTTTCACCAAAATGGCTAAAATTAGGGCCGCCTTGTGGCAATTGAAAAGGGACATAATTGGCTATGAGTATAATTTTGTTAGGATCGGTAGGGCTTTTAAATGCGTATACATCAGTATTGTCAGCCAATGGGTCATCGGCAATTAATGGAGCTTCCCTGTGAGAGGATGCTTTTACATTTGCAGGAAATAAAATGCTGAATGAGAATACAAATAGCAGAATAGCTGCATAAATTTTTTGTTTCATACTAAATTTTTTAAATGATAATTATAAAAATACCTATAAGCCGTGTAAAGGTTTACAATCGTTTATCAAAAAGGATAAAAATTTAAATCCCTGAAAACAAAATTTTCAGTTTGCAAATGAATATGGTGTATTTAATTTGACCTATGGCTACAGATCATAATAAACAGACCATATGCGCTAGCAGATTAAATTACTTGCATTTTGGAAGGGGACGGGTATTATAAAGCGCTTCGCTACATTTACGAAAGAATATTCACCTTGGATTTAACAATATTTTATTAAAAAAACGGTTTGAAAGAGCAAATACCAACAAAGGTTTTAATAAGCCTTGTACTGCTGCTACATGGTTTTGTTACTTCCAATGATAAAGCAGCTGCCAAAAAAACGATCATTACGAAGGTTTGGAAAAAGTACGGGGCAAAAAGCAATACTGTTTTTATTGCAATGGCTGCCAGAGAATAAACAACAGCGCTACACCAATACATCAATATTTTAAGCAAAAAGGATAATGCAGTAAATGTGTTATCCTATTTTATTTATCTTGTAAAAAAATTATGCAATGGCAACCGAAATAAAATGCCCGAATTGTGGCCACCAGTTTGAATTGAATGAAAGCCTGAAAAATGAGGTAGAGAAAGAACTGCGCAGTAAAATGCTTGATTGGCAAAAAAAGAAAGAAGAAGAATTTGAAAAACAGAAATCAGTTTTAGTGGCCGATGCACAAAAGAAAGCTACAGAAGAAACCTCATCGCAATTAAGATCATTACAGGAGGAAGCTAAACTTAAAACACAACAACTGCAGGAGTTGCAAAAGAAAGAACTGGATCTGCTGAGAGATAAAAATGCACTTGAAGAGAAGCAGAAGAATATGGACATGGAAATTGAAAGACAAATTTTACAAAAAAGTAATGAGATAAAAGAAAAAGCTATTAAAGGGGAGCAGGAAATGTTTGATTTGCGTATAAAAGAAAAAGATACCCAGATGGAAAGCATGAAGAAAACTATTGAAGAACTTAAACGGAAAAGTGAACAGGGCAGCATGCAGTTACAGGGAGAAGCGCAGGAATTGTTACTGGAGCAGATATTAAAAGAACATTTTCCCTTTGATATTATTGAAGAAGTCGGTAAAGGTGTGGAAGGTGCCGATTGCATACAATTAGTACGCAATAACAGCGGCATGGTATGCGGCAGAATAATTTACGAAAGCAAACGCACCAAAGCCTGGAGCAATAACTGGATAGATAAATTAAAAGCCGATAAACGTAACAGCAGCAGTGATGTGGCGATATTAGTATCGCAGGTATTTCCAAAAGATATGGATAAGTTTGGCGAAAAAGATGGTGTGTGGATCTGTAATTTTAATGAAGTAAGCAGCGTGGCCTATTTATTACGCAACGGCATAATAAAAATATATGAGGCACAAAAAAGCCAGGAAAACAAAGGTGATAAAATGCAGTTGTTATATAATTATTTAACCGGAAACGAATTTAGAGGGCAGGTGGAAGCAATAGTGGAAGGCTTTATGTCGTTAAAACAAAGCATAAGCAAAGAAAGAATACAGATGGAAAAAACCTGGAAGGAAAGAGAAAAACAGTTGGAGAAAGTATTATTAAGCACCAGTGGCTTATATGGCTCGGTAAAAGGAATTGCCGGGGCCTCTATAAGCGATATCCCTTTGTTAGACGGAAGTGATGATGATACAGAAGATTAACTTAATCTATGCCCTTAGATACAACGTACCATATTTATACAACCGATAAAAACGCTGCCACTAATTTTATTGTGCCGGGGGGAAAAGATACGGATATATACATGAGGCCTGGTGAAGCACCGCCGGGATTAGTCAGCCTAGATTCGTTCTATACCATTTTAAACCAGGCCGAACAAACAGCCAAGGTACATCAGCCAAAAGATAGTCATCGTTACATTCCCGACGATACAATTATTTTTATAATGATTGCAGTTTTTGTTTACATTTTAATCCGCATTAAAAAAAATATTAAAGATGAAGAGGAGAATAGTGCAGATACTTTCATGAGCAACGATGCAAAGGAAAATTACAGTGAAAAGAAACCGGCTTACCTCACTTATTACGGAGAAACATTAAATTTTGCTGATGCTGAAATTATTACCATACTAAACAAACGTTTCCCCTACTATACTGCCCTGCCGCAATTGCAACAACAAAAATTTATTGAACGTTTACAAATTTTTATTGCAGATAAAATTTTTAAAATTCATGATAATAAAGGATATAAAGAAATGCCCATACTCATTAGTGCAGCCGCCATTCAGTTAACGCTGGGTTTGGAAAAATATTTATTCCCCAACTTCAAATATATTCATGTTTACCCGGAAGAATTTTTAGGTGTACACCCAAGCATACGTGTGCTGGAAGGTAATGTAAGCGGCCATGCCATTAACCTTAGCTGGAAACATTTTTTACAGGGATATGAAAACCCCTTCGATGGACAGAATGTTGGCCTGCACGAATTATCACATGCTTTGTATTACCAAACTTTTGTAACAGAAGAAAACATTGACAAAAAATTCAGGAATAATTTTGACGGGTTTAATAACTATGGCAATAAAGTATTTCAGCAGGAATCGCAACCGGGCAATGATCTGTACTCGGAATATGCATTAAAAAATTTCCAGGAGTTTTGGGCAGAGAGTATGGAAATATTTTTTGAGAAGCCACACCAGTTAAAAAGATATTACCCGGAATTATATACTGCATTGGTGGAAATGCTGAACCAGGATCTAACCATTACCACGCCCTTAGCGTAAGGTTAATACCCAGGTTAAAAAATTATTGTTGAAATGTAAATAATGTATTTGTAATGCTGTCTCGTTATTAAACATACAATGTACCACACCTTCGTCTTCCTTATCTTCAATTGATTTAATGTTGATATGTTGTATAAAATCCACCTCGCCGGAACCTTTCCATTTATACACCGATTCTTTTACACTCCAGAGTAAGGTAGCGGTTTTGTTTACCGCATCAGGATGCAATAATTTTTTCTCCTGCTTAGATAAAAATTTATGAATGATCTTTTCAACTTTATCAGTAACCAGTTCCACATCCACCCCCACTCTATACTCTTTGCTAACCATTACAGCTGCATAATCCCCACAATGTGATATGGAAAAATGATAGGCTTCATCTTCTAAAAAAGGCTTTCGGGTATCTGCAATCTTAATCAGCTCCAATGGAAAATCGGGATACAACTCTTTTAATAGATACCTGCCCGCCAAATGCTGTAACCTTTTATGCCAATGGGTAATTTCTTTTTGTAATGGCACTTGTTGTAAAAAAAAATCTTCGGTTTCGGCAATATGCCAAACGCCCATTTTGGTAACAGCGTTAATATTTTGTTGATAAACCAAAGGCATTTAAACAATTTTAGATTTTAGATTGCAGGTTGTTGAATTTAGCTTTGCACTTCAAATTTAATTGCTCACTAAAGGTATGACGTACAAGGAAGCCCCGCCACGGCGGTGACGATGCTGCCAAATGTACTAAAGCCCGGTTACAAAAAAATAAAAATGATCTTAAGCGACACCAGGATTTTAGAAGAAATTGAAAAAGGCACTATTAAAATTGTACCGTACGACAGGGATCAACTGGGCAGCAACAGTTATGATGTGCATTTGGGAAAAGACCTGGCCCGTTATGTTGATAAAGAATTAGATGCCAAAAAACATAACACCATTACACATTTTGAAATACCTGATGAGGGCTTTGTACTACAACCGCATGAATTTTATTTAGGTGTTACGGAAGAATATACCGAGACCCATGCCCATGTGCCTTTTTTAGAAGGCAAGTCGTCAACAGGAAGACTTGGTATTGACATACATGCCACCGCAGGTAAAGGCGATGTTGGTTTTTGCGGAAACTGGACACTGGAGATTTCGGTAAAACAACCTGTTAAAGTTTATAAAGGAATGCCAATCGGGCAATTGATTTATTTCCCTGTTGACGGAGAGATTGAAGTAAAATACAATCAAAAGAAAAATGCTAAATACAGCGGGCAGATAAACAAACCAGTAGAGAGTATGATGTGGAAGAATAAATTTTAATTCAACTTCCAGATGGCATAGTTTAACAGCAACGCAAAACTAACCCAACAGATATAGGGAACCAAAAGCCATGCTGCAGTAGAAGATATTTTTCCAAACCAAAGAATAGTTAGCAGTATGGCCAGCCACATGACTGCAATTTCTATCAATGCCCAACCAGGCTGTTGCAGTTTAAAAAATATCAGTGACCAAAAGAAGTTAAGTATTAATTGCACCACAAATAATATAATAGCTGTTTGTTTTACAGCTTTATCCTTTTCCGATTTCCAAACCAGGAAAAAAGCAATACCCATTAAAATATACAAAGCCGTCCAAACAGGTGCAAATATCCAGTTGGGAGGATTGAATGATGGTTTATTTGCTGTAGCATACCAGCCCTGCACTCCTGACGAAGTAAAGAATCCGGAGATACCTCCAACTAAAAGGGGTATCAATATTGAAATAAATAATTTCATAAATTCATTCAACAATTAAATGAATGTTAAGTTCGGATACGAAAAAAACTTTATATTTTTCCGAATTTTTTATAATACGCTATTAAAAAACTTGTCACTTCATCATAACTCAATACACCCTGTGGCTGTTGATTACGCTCTAAATATTTTCCATACATCCAGCGGATTACAGGTTCTACACGATTTTTATGCCGCCGGTTAAAGTCACGCAATTCTTTTAAATCGGTTTTTACTTCGGGTAATAATTGTTTTGCGTAAAACCTTGCACTCACAGAATCAGTATTAAACAAATTACGGTTGCTGTATAAAAAAAGGTCGAGGTAAACAGAATATTGAAACTGTTTATCAGGCGACGCACTTGCAGCAAGGTAGCCCACAAAATTAGCTTCCATTTCTTTGGCATAGCCTAACTGGTGCGCCACTTCGTGGCAGGCCGTAAAAGGCTGTGAGAATTTAGGCACTGTAGTATTCACCTGCCCTTCGCCGGTAAAAGGATTGTAATAACCCAGGAAACCAACATAGTTACCCAGCCACCCCCACAGCGAAGGTTTAAGCGATTGGTGTTGATATTTTAAGAAGGGATAACTATTGTTGATAGCAGCATAAGATTGCTGCACTTTTGCAAATAATTCTTTTGTATAAAGATAGGCAGTTTTATTATTTAACAGCTCTTGTTTAGTGTTGTTTACTTTTTCAACTAAAACAGCATTAATGTTTTTCAATTCTTCCGTGCTGTATTTATCCATTTTAAGCCCCAGTTGATAGGCAATTCCTTTGCGGTTATAGTTAATGCCCCAAAGCCCGTTGAAAACAATATAAATCAATAGAAACAGCGCCAGTATTTTAAAACACCTTGTGGCGAGCCCCTTCCAGCTGGCTTGCTTTTTATACAATAGTTTTATACCTTTTATCAATTTCCAAAGTACCCATATGCCAAACAGCCCATACAGCCAATCCCCAATACTAAAAGGAATCCATCCAAATAATAGTCTTAATACTTCCACTAAACCGGGGTAAATACCGGTTGAATAGCCATTTTCAACTCTTATTTCATCATCAGAATACAGCTTAATTAAGATAGCAAAAGCCAATAATACTCCTATAAATAACCGCTTTTTATTATATCTCATATCAGCCTTAAAAATAGTAAAATCATAGTTAACCTGTGCAAAGCAAAAAATCTGAAATCTACAATCAAAAATTCAAAATTTTGCCCTACCTTCGCCGTCCTTTAAACCATCCGTAATGGCTAATAAACGGGAATTTGAGATAGCTTTTGTGGGGTTAAAGCCCGGTATTCATGAGTTTAATTACAAGGTGGATGATAAGTTCTTTGTTGATAAAGGGGTTATAGATTTTACCGGCTGTCATGCCAACATTAAATTGTCGCTTGATAAAAAAAGCAGTTTTATGCTGCTTAAGTTTGAAGTGGGCGGCAAGGCTGATGTAACCTGCGACCGCTGTGGAAACCCATTACCCATGGACATTTGGGATGAGTTTAACATGCTGGTAAAGCTGGTGGAAAACCCTGATGAAATGAATGCGCAGGAAGAAGACCCTGATGTGTTCTACATCTCCAGAAGCGAAAGCCATATTAATGTGGCCAGCTGGATCTTCGATTTTGTGCTGCTGAGTTTCCCTATGCAGAAAATGTGCAGCGAAGAAGAAATGGGCGGGACGAAATGTAATAAAGAAGTGCTGGAAAAACTGAGGGCAATGGAAGTGAAAGAACAGGAAACCAACAGTAACCAGTTGTGGAAAGGGTTGGAACAGTTTAAGGTAAAGAAGAAAGCAAAGAAGTAATTAGTGATTGGGAATTAGGAATTGGGTAAACCAGCTTTCTAACAACTGTCATCTATCAACTAACAACTAAGTAATAACAACAATAAAAATTAATAAGTTATGCCAAATCCAAAAAGGCGTCATAGTCAGCAACGGAGTGCTAAAAGAAGAACGCACTATAAAGCAGTGGAAACAACTTTAAGTGTTGATAAAACAACCGGCGAAACACATGTGCGTCATCGTGCCCATGTAAGTGAAGGAAAATTATTTTATAAAGGAAAGCTGGTAGCTGAAAAAGCGCCTCTAAAAGCCTAATTATATTTTCAACTTTGCATTCTAAACTCTACATTCGTTTACGGATCTGGAGTTTAGAATTTTTTATTTAAAGCAATTGAAATGAATATAGGACTAGATATGATGGGCGGCGACTTTGCGCCATTAGAAGCCGTAAAAGGCGTTGCTGAATTTTTAGCCAACAATTCTGCCGATGTACACCTCACATTAATTGGCGACGAAACACAAATAAAAACACATCTTACTGCTCATCCAATTGCAGCAGATAAATATACCATCGTTCATACCACACAGGTAATTGAAATGAACGAACACCCCACCAAAGCCCTAAAAGAAAAAAAAGATTCTTCCATTGCCATAGGATTTTATTTATTGGCCACCGGCAAGACAGATGCCTTCATTAGTGCAGGTAATACCGGCGCCATGATGGTAGGTTCGCTGTTCAGCATTAAAGCTATTGAAGGTGTGTTACGCCCCACTATTGGCGCCTATATGCCACGTGAAGACGGTACGTTGGGTTTATTGGTAGATGTGGGGTTGAATGCCGATTGCAAACCCGAAAACTTAAACCAGTTTGCCGTACTCGGTTCTTTATATGCACAACACATTTTAAATTTTACCAACCCCAGAGTAGGCCTGGTGAATTTAGGTGAAGAAGAAGGCAAGGGCAACCTGCTTGCACAAGCTGCTTACCCATTGCTAAAAGCAAATACGCAATTAAATTTTATTGGCAATATTGAAGGCCGGGATCTTTTAATTGATAAAGCCGATGTATTAGTTTGCGAAGGCTTTACCGGCAACGTAGTATTAAAGCTTGCCGAAAGCATTTACGATATTGTAAAGCGCCGCAACATACACGACGAACATTTCGACCGTTTTAATTTTGAACAATATGGTGGCGTACCCGTACTCGGCGTAGCCAAACCGGTTATCATTGGCCACGGCATCTCTCAAGCCACCGCATTTAAAAACATGATACGTATTACACAGCGTATGATTGAAACCAATCTTTTAGAAAAGATGAAGGATAGTTTTGTGGGACAGGCTTAGGAAGCATTGCTCAACATTGTTGTGTCACTCACTTGTACTGAATACCTTTATTGAGCTTTTATCTTAGCTTAGTAGGTTCGTTCCACATAAATATACTTCTAAGATTAAATTATTGTATTTGCATATTAAGAATCATTCTTTTCCGCCGCTGTAGGTGCAACCAACCCGCCGCCTGTATCTCCTACCAGTGGCGTGTAAGTTACCAAACACAATGAAGTAAACAATCAATAAAAGCCAGCTTCTTTGCCGTTGTAGGTATAACCAACTCGCCGCCGCCTGCGTCTCCGACCAGCGGCGTATAAGTTGCCAAACAAATTAGTGTGCTAATATCACCCTTCGGGATTATCAAATAATTTTCATGTTTCTATATTAATGCCATCCCTTTGGGATTTTAAAAGCCAACTCACTGGCTCAGCTATTCAAGGCAGTAAATGAGCATTTACGTATATGTGCCATGCAGTTTTTTCAGTCCTTTTACCATATCAATTTTTCTTTGTAATTTTATTATATGGACATCCGGGAATTGATAACAATCGATAAAGAAATACTAGGCGGGCAAACCGTTTTTAAAGGTACCCGTGTACCAGTTGAAACTTTATTCGACCATCTTGAAGCTGGTATATCACTTGATGTGTTTTTAGAAGATTTTCCTACCGTATCTAAAGTGCAGGCCATTGCCTTATTAGATTGGGCCAATAAGCTGTTAAATACAAAAAATTTAGACCAACTGTATGAAGCTGTTGCTTGACGAAAATTTACCTAAACGCCTTAAACTTGATTTCCCTGAGCATGAAATTTATACTGTTCGTGATAAAAACTGGAACGGAATTAAAAACGGCGAACTTTTTAAATTATTAACCGATAATAATTTTGATGCCCTTTTAACTTTTGATAAAAATTTACAGCACCAACAAAATTTCCTTAAATATACTATCACAGTTTTTGTATTATCGGCTTACATCAATAGCTACGAAGAATTGACAAAATTAACTCCAGCCATAAAAAAATATTTAAATGAAAAGCCATTGCCGGTTGGAGCAGTTGTTATTAAACTAAATTAAAGCATCTCCTTTCACCACATTGGCCTCCACTGGCAGATATATGCAGGGTAGTAAATGACAGTCGTAATATATTACCTACAGTTAAAAGCAGCAATTAAAATAGTTCATGCTCCTTATATTCTATTTTTGTAAACGTTCTCTTTCTCTCATTAAAATTGTAACCTTCCATGCCAAACAAATTTCTTCTTTACGGCGCCAATGGCTATACCGGCCAGCTTATTGCAAAACTGGCGTCAAGCTATAACCTGCAACCCATACTTGCCGGAAGAACGGAAGCCAATATAAAACCATTGGCAGATGAATTGCAACTCCCCTACCGCATTGTTGATCTAAATGATACAGCAGCATTGCAAGAACTTTTGTCGGAAGTAAAATTAGTATTGCATTGCGCCGGGCCGTTTGCAGATACTGCTAAACAAATGATAACAGCCTGCTTACAAACAGGAGTACATTATTCAGATATTAACGGCGACATTGGTGTATTTGAAATGCTGAAAAAATATGATGCTGCTGCAAAAGAAAAAAACATTATGATAATGCCCGGTGTTGGTTTTGATGTGGTGCCCACTGATTGTATTGCCTTACAGTTAAAAAATAAATTACCAACTGCCACGCATTTAAAACTGGCATTCGCATCTGTTGGCGGCGGTTTATCGCATGGTACTGCAATAACAATGGCAAGTAAAATTGGTGAAGGCGGCGCTGTAAGAGAAAACGGAAAAATTGTACGCAAGCCATTGGGGCAAAAAGGCATGTGGGTACAGTTTGGCTCAACAAAATTATTTGTAATGAGTATTCCCTGGGGAGATATTTCCACTGCACATTTTACTACTGGTATTCCAAATATTGAAACCTACACCGGCATTGCACCCAAAGTTTACCGCCTATTAAAACTGCAATGGGCTTTTAACTGGTTGTTACGCACCGGATTTATCCGCAACATCATTAAAAAGAAGATCAAATCAAAACCTGCAGGGCCAAGCGATGAGCAAAGGAAAAACAGTAATAGTTTTGTTTGGGGCGAAGCAATAAATGCCGCAGGAAAAAAAGTTACAGCAACTATCAGTTGTTACGATGGCTATACCTTAACCGCACACAGCAGCCTTATCATCACAAAAAAAATACTGGAAGGAAATTTTAAACCCGGGTATCAAACTCCTGCGGCAGTGTATGGCGAAAATTTAATTATGGAAGTGCCGGGTACAAAAAGCATTTTATAAAAGATAGATAAACTGTAAGGCAAAACCCTTTCCGTTCATCCAAAATATTTGCCCATCTTTTTTAATAGTGCTATTTTGAATTTTTTATAACTAAACCTAATTATATAATGAGAAAACAGTTTATTGTTTTAACGGCTTTTAGTTTGTGTACCGCTTTTTCTTTTGCACAAACTGATGCTATCAGTAAAATAAAAAATGAAGGCCTGCATAATTCCAAAGTAATGGATTTTGCTTTTCACTTAACTGATGTTAGCGGTCCAAGGCTTACTAACTCTCGGGGATTTTTCAGAGCAGCCAACTGGGCAAAAGACGAACTGACAAAAATGGGCCTGGTAAATGTTGCGCTTGAACCATGGGGCGATTTTGGAAAGGGATGGGAGCAGAACCGATGCAATCTTTCAGTTACCGCACCTTATTATTTTCCTGTAGTTGCCATACCAAGGGCATGGACAGGCAGCACACCCGGCAAAAAAGCAATTAGTGCCGAAGTAATGATCATCAATGCAAAAGATTCAGCTGAACTGTATCAGAATTATTCCGGCAAAATTAAAGGCAAGATAGTAATGCTGTTTTCGATGGATACATTGAAGCCTTCTTTTACAGCCGATGGCAAAAGATATACGGATGAAGATTTGCAGAAGATGGCCAACTCCAAAGCAGATACTGCACGACGTGGTGGTAATAATAACTTCAATTCGCCACAATTTGCGGCCATGCGGCAGCGGCAAATGTTGTTACGCCAAACGAATGAGTTTTATAATAAGGAAAAACCTGCGTTGGTACTTAGTATGAGCCGCAGCGGAAATGACGGAACCCTGTTTGTACAAAATGGTGGCAGCTATGCAAAAGATGGCGAGAATAATTATGCTTATGTAATGTTATCAAGCGATGATTATTTACGGATTCAACGTTTGGTTACTGCCGGGCAAAAAGTAGCAATGGAAGCTGACGTAAAAACAAGTTTTTACGATACTGATCTGAAAGGATATAATGTTGTTGCAGAAATTCCCGGTACTGACCCAGTTTTAAAAGATGAACTGGTTATGATTGGCGGGCATTTGGATAGCTGGCAGGGCGCTACCGGCGCTACTGATAATGCTGCAGGCTGTTCGGTAATGATGGAAGTAATACGCATCATTAAAGCAACGGGCTTGCAACCCAGGCGTACCATACGCATTGCATTGTGGAGTGGTGAGGAACAGGGATTATTAGGCTCAAGAGCGTATGTAAAAAATCATTTTGCCGACCCTGTGGATATGGTATTAAAACCAGAGCATGCAAAAGTATCTGCTTATTATAATTTAGATAATGGCACTGGAAAGATCCGTGGTGTTTATTTACAGGGGAATGCAGCTGCCGGCTCCATTTTTTCAAAATGGCTGGAGCCGTTTTATGAACTGGATGCAAAAACAATTACCATAGATAATACCGGCGGAACAGATCACCAGTCATTTGATGGCGTTGGTATCCCGGGCTTTCAGTTTATACAGGATGAAATAGAATACGATACCCGTACACACCATACAAATATGGATACTTACGATCATCTTGTTCCTGCTGATTTAACACAGGCTGCCACTATTATTGCAACATTTGTTTACAATACTGCACAGCTTGATACAAAAATTCCAAGAAAGGAATTACCTAAACCAAGGCCTGCAGGCGGAAGGGGTTTTTAAATAAAAGAATCTTATAAAAAAAGTTCAGCTGTTTGGCTGAACTTTTTTTTATACTTTGTACTGCAGGAGTTTTACTACACCGTATTATTTTTTGTTAAGCTCAATTATCTTTTCATGGGTTGCTTTTTCCAATACGTTAATGAACGCCACAACCATTCAAAAGGCCCAAACCTGAAATAGCGTAACCAGATGGATGAATAAATAAGTTGTAATATCCATACGGCAAACACCACATAATACAGCTGATGATACATCAACTTATGATAAAAACCAAAGCCATGGCCATAAAAAAACAGTGTGCAAATTATGGATTGCACCAGGTAATTGGTGAATGCCATCTGGCCAACATTGGCCAACGCTTTCATTAACCAGGGCACTATGCGGCTGCGGTAAATAAGTATCAGTAAACTTGCATGGCCAACAGATAATAAACCCCTGCGGATATCATATAATAACTGATGGGTAACCCTGAAGTGATCAACATAATTATTGAAATCGGAAAACTGTACCAGCAAACCTTCTTTAAATGTAAGCCACCCTATCGGGATACCTATACCATAACCAATCAGCAACCACATGGCGTATGTGGAAGTGGACAACCGGTTACTAAAAAAGCCCCACCCAAATAATGCCATACCTATAAACATCATGCAAAGCATATCCCATGCGCCATGGTACATACCCCATGTTTCTTCGTCGGAGTTTCTCTCGGTTAGATAAGTAAAAAGAGTGCCATAGCCCGAATGCATTTTCCTGAGATTACGGTTGGCAATTGCAGTATCCGGCTTTGATCTTTTTTCAATTTCCTGCCATTCCGATCTTGCCGCCACCTGCTCATCAGTAAGCTTTTGTTTCTCTTTTTCAAGCTTTACAGCTTCCAGGTAAGCTTGCCTTTTTTCACGGGTCTCATTCCAGCCCAGTTGCGATTTTAGCATACCGATACTGATACAAAAAATGCCAATAATCAACAGCCATTTTGGATTTGTTTTACGAAAAACAAACAGCAGCATACCGCAAAGGCCATAGTAATACAAGATATCTCCAAACCACAATAAGATAAATGCATTGAACATTCCAAATAATACCAGCCACAATAAACGGCGGTAATAATATTCAGTTACCGTCGGGCCGCCGGGTACTTCATGTTTATTCTGTGTAAATAATATCATCCCTGCACCAAAAAGCATAGAAAATAACCCACGCATGGTACCATCAAAAAAACTAAAGATGGCAGCCATGGTATAATAGTCTTTTGTATTGTGTGCACCTTTAATAAGCACATCATAATATACACTCCAGTTAATTCCAAAGCCCGGAATATTCATTAATAAAATGCCGAGTAAAGCAAACCCACGTATCATGTCCACCGTTTTTATACGGTCGGCCTGCTCTACCGGGTGTGGATTATTTGTTTCAGTATATGTTTCCATAAATATTTTTTATTGCTGATTATAAAATTGGTTGGTTGAAGTAAATGCTTTCTTATCCTGTTTTTTTATTGTTCGGAAAACGTTTACCATACGTCAACCATCGCCACAACCATTCTACCGGGCCATAATTATAATAGCGCAGCCACATAACAGAGAACACGGTTTGAACCAGCCATATTTCTATAACAAAAAAGTATAATTGTACCAGCGACAGGCGGCCAAAATAACCAAAGCCATAGCCATAAAAGAATAATGTACAGATGATGGTTTGCATTAAATAATTGGTGAATGCCATGCGGCCAACAGCAGCCAGTGACCGCCACAACCATTGTAATATTTGTAACCGTAATAGAAGCATTACCAGGCTGGCATAACCGGTTGCCATTAATAATCTTTCTATTGGGAAAAACTGGTTGGGGGGAAGCGCATGGCCCGTAATATATTTTTCGTAATCGATCAGTTTAGTATTGCCATAATGCAGGCGGAACCAGGCCAGTGATAATCCTGCAACTATCCCAATAACTGCAAATAAAATATATTTTGTTTTTGAAAATCCGCTGCTAAAAAATCCAAACCCAAATAAAGCCATACCCAGCAGCATCATAGATCCAATATCCCAAACGCCGGTGCGGTACAACCATGCTGCTTCTTTCCACTGCGACCGTTGCAACAAATGATCCCACATTTTTCCATAGCCTGTATGCATGGCTTTCATTTCTGTAGTATCACCTGCTTTTGTAGAATCGTATTTAATTCCTTTAACCATTCCTTCCCATGCACCTTTATCTTTCTGCTGCTCTTTGGTGAGCGTATCTATTTTTTTAGCTGCAGAATCACTGCTGTGCAACTGAGCTTTTGTCATACCGCCTATACTGTCTTTATTGTGGCGCACTGTACTGTCTTTTTTAAATTTATCTTCCACCACTGTAACCGCTTTAAATTTTTTGTACACCTCTTTATCATCGGCATAATTCCAAAATGATTTACCACAATAAATTAATGTGCAAATAACAGCTGCTATCAACAGGCCTTTTTTACTCATACTGAAAAATGGAAATAATAAAATACCCATTACGCCGTATTGAAAAAGAATATCTCCCGGCCATAATAAAACAATTGCATTTATCAAACCAAAAGCCATCAGCCACATTTGCCTGCGTATGTATAATTCCTGTGTGCCGGGCAATGTAAGCGGATTGGGTTTGTTCATATACAGTATTATGCCGGCACCAAATACCAGCGCAAAAAGGGCACGCATTTTTCCTTCAAAAAGAAACATCATGGAAACTAAAAGTGTATGATCGGTGTTTTTTGTTGAGATACGGGCACTGGTTTGCTGGTTGGCGCTAAAGCCGCCAAGCTCCCAGATGCTGATGAGTAAAATACCCAGCAGGGCAATGCCCCTTATTACATCAAGCGAAAAAATACGGGACGATTCGGAATCATGATCTATAGCAAAAGAAACTGGCATACCCTGTCCGGGTTCAGTAGATTGATTGGGCATATTAGTGGTTGTTTTTGTTCGTTCGATAGAAGAATAATGATTAAATATAAAAATTAGTTTTTTATAAAACGAATGTTTGGGTATTTATTTGTTGAGTGGCAGACTTCCGAAGTTTTAAAAACTTCGGAAGTCTTATGTCACCTGCAGGGTTGGCCGCTTATAAAATTCTTTTGTAACGGGCATTTGTTTTTCATGGCAGCATCCTTGCGTCGCACACTTATGCGGCATACCATTGTTGAACTTTTATTATGGCGGAGATTGTGGATTGAAATAGGAAATCGTAATTTGTTTGAAAATCGTAAGTATTACTTTGATGATCGTTATGTAAGGTGTAGTAAATGCAATTGCTTTGAAGTTTGAAAATATAAACATTTAAGCTGATGAATTTGCAGATATCAAAAGTGCATTCCAAAAATGGAATACTTTCTTTTGTACTTTTAACGCTTGCCTATTCCTCTTTTTCCCAAAAGAAAGATAGTACAAATAATATCTTTCATCTTAAAGGGGCGGTTACTGTTACTAACAAAGGC
>JAYVPT010000027.1:0-68293 GCA_043757165.1 Ferruginibacter sp. | reverse complement strand
TCTTATGACGGTTCTTTCTTAAACGTTTTTTACGCTTGTGTGTTGCAATTTTATGACGTTTTCTCTTTTTACCACAAGGCATAACTAGTCTTTTTTGTTTTTAAAATAATATTTTTAATGTATTGTATTGTTTGGTTAACTATTGTAACTGTTTTATTCTTTCATCTATTTCCTTAGCGTACTCACTGTTATTGGATACTCGTTTCATTACATTGTACCATTTAACAGCTTCAGCTTTTTCTCCTTTGCTGGCGTAAGTATCGGCTAAATATGCAATTGCTTCAACGTTACCCGGCTCTGCTTTTACTACTTTTAGTAAACGGTCAATAGCCTTATCATATTGTCCTGAAAGATAACCTCCTACACCTAACACCAATTGTGCTTTCATATTGTTGGAGTCCTTTCGTACCACACTTAGTAACTGCTGAATACCTTTCATTGTTTCTTCAGGCTTTCCCATACGGCCTTTGCCGTATATATAACAACTGCCTAAGCCGATTTTCAGATCATCACTTTCGGGATTCAGTTGTAGCACCTGTTCAAATAACTTTACTGCCTGTTCTGCTTTCCAATTTAATTTGGCTTCGTCCTGTTCACTTCTAAGATTGTCTAAAATTAATTGGGCAGCAAAGGTGAGGTTTTTTTCTGAATTATCCAATTTAGCTCCTGCAGATAAATAATAAACATAGGGTTCAAAGGCATGGATACTGTCTTTCCAGAAGGTAGCTAATTGATTATTGGCTTGTATTTGCTGGGTAAGAACATCGCCACGGTTTACACTATTCTCTAATTTGCCAAGTGTAAGCACTTGAGAAGGAGTAAGTTTTTGTTTAAACGAACTGATATATTCGGAGATATTAAATATTTTGGTAGCAACTTGATCAACGGCTTTTTCAGCTTTATTTTTTTTTGCAACTGTACGTCCAAAAAAGAATAATACAACAACTAATATTATTCCGGTTGCTGCAAGTACTGATTTTTTATTCACCTTTTAAATTTAGAGCGCAAAGGTACATTAGTCTTCGCTTTCATCAGGGTTTTCTGTGTGCTCTTTAATGGTTTTAGAAGATTTTATCTCCTGCATAAATTCTTTTGCTGGTTTAAATGCTGGTATAAAGTGTTCAGGAATTTCAACAGCTATATTTTTTTTAATATTCCGCCCAATTTTAGCGGCTCTTTTTTTAGTAATAAAACTGCCAAATCCTCTTATGTAAATGTTTTCACCAGCCGCAAGTGACTGTTTCACTTCTTTAAACATTGTTTCAAGTGTAACCAAAACATCCACTTTAGGAATGCCGGTTTTTTCTGAAATTTGATTAATAAGGTCTGCTTTTCTCATAATAGGTTTTTATATTTCTTTAGAAAAATACAAAAAATGGTTTAAAATTCCAAACAAGTTGATGATTATCAATTACTTTGTTGAACTTAAAGATAAATAGCTTTTAGCAAAAAAGAAATAACTTATTGATTATTAATAGCATGTACTTTATTTGGTATGTATAAATATACATATTATAATAGTATTATTAAAATGCGCATAAATAATAAATAGATGGGCAATGAAAAAATATATTTTACAAAAAAGCTTTTGCAATGGAACACCATTGTAAATAACCGTCCAATGCCCTGGAAAGGTGAAAAAGATCCCTATAAAATATGGTTGAGCGAAATTATTTTACAACAAACAAGGGTGGGACAGGGTTGGGATTATTATAACCGGTTTGTAGAAACATACCCCACAATTGATAAACTGGCTAATGCACCGGAAAATAAAGTATTTAAACTTTGGGAAGGTCTGGGATACTACAGCAGGTGCAAAAATTTAATAGCCACGGCAAAAGTTATTGTTAAGGAGTATAAAAGCAAATTCCCTAATAAGTACGGTGATATTTTAAATCTTAAAGGCATAGGGCCATATACAGCTGCTGCCATTGCCTCTTTTGCTTTTAATTTACCTTATGCAGTTTTGGATGGAAATGTATTCAGGGTATTATCGCGTTTTTTTGGAAACGGTACTGCAATAGACAGCACCGAAGGAAAAAAACTGTTTGCAAACCTGGCAAATGAGTTATTGGATAAAAAACAACCGGGTATTTACAACCAGGCATTAATGGACTTTGGCGCAGTAATTTGTAAACCTAGGTTACCACTATGTAAAGCCTGTCCTCTTAAAAGCAAATGTGTAGCTTATTTGAAAGAAATAGTGGAAATGCTGCCGGTAAAAGAAAAAAAAATTGCAAAAAAAAGCCGGTGGTTTTATTATGTGGTGGCAGAATTTGGCAATAAAATTTTAGTAAGAAAACGTAGTGCCGGAGATATTTGGGAAAACCTGTACGAGTTTATTTTAGAAGAGCAATCAAAAGCCGTTGAAATTGACGGGTTTAAAAAATTAGCTATGCTTAAAAATTTGCCTGCCAAAAATGCATTTGCAATTGAATGGATTTCAAAAATATATCAGCAAAAATTAACCCACCAAACAATTTACGGCCAGTTCATTAAAGTAAAATTGCGGCAACTGCCAGTAGGGGAAGGCTATCAACTGGTCTCAAAAAAGAAATTAGCAACGTTGCCTTTTCCTAAATTTATTACCACCTATTTGAAAGATAAAAATGTATCTTTAAATTTGGTATAATGTATAGCAAATAGTAAAGATTATTAAAACTTAGTTTATGAGAGGTGTAAACAGGGTTATGTTAATTGGCAATTTGGGTAAAGACCCGGATATCCAATACCTGGAAGGAAATATTGGCGTGGCTAAATTTTCCCTGGCCACTACAGAAACATTTAAAGACAGGAGTGGTAAATTAATTTCACAAACAGAATGGCATACTGTTGTATTATGGAGAGGCCTTGCCGACCTGGCACAAAAATATTTACATAAAGGGAGTTTGGTTTACATAGAAGGCCGTTTAAAAACACGTAGCTGGGAAGATAAAGACGGGAATAAAAAATTTGCAACAGAAGTGGTGGGAGACAATCTGATAATGTTGGAAAAACGAAGTGATGGCAGTAATCCTGTTGCCGGCATTGAAGGTATAGAAGGCTTGGGTGGACCTGACATTCCACCTATTGATGATGGGGCTGAAAGATTGCCTTTTTAGTTAAAGGATTATAAAAAGTATCTTTTTGATACAATTATTTATTTAAATATTTTGTTTTGGATTATCATTCGGTCATTGATTTTAATAAATTTTTTCCATCAACTTTACTGGCAATTACTCCTGCGGCTAATATTGTACTCATTTTTTTAGTACTGTTGTTATTAGTTGTTTCATTTTTGCTTGCAGGTTCCGAAGTCGCTTTTTTCTCACTCACTTATAAGGACATTAATATCCTTAAAACAAAACAACAGCCTGCTTACCGGCGCATTGTAAGTTTACTGGAGCAGCCCAAAACTTTATTGGCTTCTATGCTTATTACCAACAGTTTTGTAAACATTGGTATTATTTTAATCTCCAACATTTTAATTGATGGCTGGATAAGTGGGTCGCACTTTAATTTTTTAACAGTGTTTTTAATTAAAGTGGGGGCAGTTACTTTTTTACTGGTATTATTTGCAGAAGTATTACCAAAGGTTTGGGCCACCCACCATAAAATATGGTTTGCTGCTACAGCTTCGCTTATTGTTGAAATTTTCAATAGCCTTTTCTATCGCCTCAGCAAACGCATGGTTAAGTTTAGCGATGGTGTTGAAAAAAAATTCTCATCGGATAATACTTCAGCAATGGACAGCAGCCATTTGGATTATGCCATTGACCTGCTTCCCGAAAATGAAGCCAGCTTTGAAGAAAAGAAAATATTAAAAGGGATAAGAAAATTTGGTGATACCACAGTAAAACAGATTATGCGTACCCGGCTTGATGTAAGTGGAATTGATTATAACAGCAGCTTTGTTAATGCCATTAAGAAAATAGAAGAGCTACATTATTCAAGATTACCGGTGTATAAAAATAACCTTGACGAAGTGGTAGGTATGTTACACACAAAAGATATGTTGCCCCTTTTAAATGAGCCGGATAATTATGACTGGCATAAGTTAATGCGGCAATCCTATTTCGTACATGAACAAAAACTGATTGAAGATCTTTTACAGGAATTCAGGAACCGCAGAAATCATTTTGCGATAGTGGTGGATGAGTTTGGGGGAACAAGTGGGATTGTAACACTGGAAGATATAATGGAAGAAATAATTGGCGATATTAAAGATGAGTTTGATGATGAAGAAAGCGGCAATAAAAAACTGGATGATTTCAATTATATCTTTGAAGGTAAAACGATGATCAATGATGTTTGTAAGGCATTAAATTTATCTGTTGATATTTTCGATACTGTAAGAGGGGATAGTGACTCTCTTGCAGGGTTGGTATTGGAAATTGCCGGCGAATTTCCTCAGGTAAATGAAGAAGTGGTAAATGGTGATTTTACATTTATACCATTGGAAATTAATAAGAACAGGATCGATAAAGTAAAAATTACAATAAAAGAAAAAGAATAATCTTCAATGTTAAGCATTCAACCTTCAAATTCAGGTGTAATCATGCGTTGCTTCTTTTTACTTTTTACTTTTTGCTTTTTACTTTTCTCCTGTAATTCCACTTATACTTCTAAAAAGAAAGGCTATTACAGAATCGATTTTCCCGAAAGAAAATATATAATCTTTCAGCAGGAAGGATTTCCTTATACATTTGAGTACCCGGCTTATGCAGCTGTTATTAAAGACAGTACATATTTTGACAGCAACCCCGAAAATCCTTATTGGATAAATATTGATTTTCCACAATTTGGCGGAAGAATTTTTTTGAGTTATAAAATTGTAGGTGGCAAGGCTGTTTATAAAATAAAACAAGCCAACGGTACTTACAGAGATTCAATTGGTATTAATGCGTTTGACAATATGGTAAGCGATGCCTTTAGCCTGACCAATAAAAACCAGGCCATAACCACCGCTATTAAAGACAGCCTGATGCATACACCTAACGGAGTAACAGGCATATTTTTTAAAGTAGGGGGCAATGCAGCCACTGCCAAACAGTTTTTTTTAAGCGATACCACAAAAAATTTTATACGTGGCGCATTATACTTTGATGTAACCCCCAATGCAGATTCCTTAAAACCCGTACAGGATTTTTTACAGGCAGATATTGAACATATGATAAACACTTTTCGCTGGACAAATAAAAATACTAACGTAGAAAAATTGCCTGCAGCATCATCAACTATAAGCCCTGAAGAAATTAAAAATACTAAGTAGGTTATTTATTTTCTTTTTCAATAACAGGTTCAACAATTTTCACTTCTTCCACAACTTTTTTAGGTACAATCCTGCCTCTTGAAAAATCGGAGAATTTTATTTCTCGTACAGGAGCCTTAAATTTTTTAAATGTTTTTTCTGTGCTGACCTTTGTTACAGCAATCTTGGTCGCTCCAGGTTTTACGGCTTCATTTTTTAACGGTAATTCAACCGTATTAATTGTTTCTTCTTTGACTGGTAATACAGGTTCTTCTTCCTTGTAGATTTTGTCCATTGTACCTCTCTTTTCGGTTGCATAATAATCCGCCACGCCATAAACGGTAGCAGCTGAAAAAAGCCCAATGCCTACATAAATAATTGCTTTCATGTTTTTTGTTTTTAAGTGAGTAATATTTTAATTCGTGTAAAATGTTTTTAAGTAAGATTTGCTTTTTCTGAAAATAAAATACTCTGCTACCAGCATATTGCCCAACACACTTATCCAAAGCGATATTTCGTAATTATGTAAATGATCTACACCAAAATAATAAAACAGGATATGGTAGATACGGAAAGTAACTGCTGTCATAGCCATGCTGTAACTGCGTATCATCCAGTTTTTATGTGCCAGTACGTTTTTTAGTTTTATCATTTGCAGGCCTTTTGTGGTACTGTAAAACCAATAGATAGCCATAAACATAAACAGTATTCTTTCCCAAAAACTTCCTTTTGCAAAAAAGCTCATGTAAAGGCCGGTGGGTGCACCTAATACCAAAACCACCAATACATAAATTTTGCCCATCCATATGTGTATGGCTTTTCTTTTCTTTAAAATATAGGAAGAGAATTGTGTGAGTGCAGCCGTAATACAAAACATACCTGCAAAAATGTGAATGTAAAAACTGGCTTTGTAAACCGGTTTTAAAAACAGCAGGGCCCGTTCTTCAATAAAAATAAAATTTGTACTAAAGCTGAAGTAAGGTAGGGTGTTTTTTACCAAAAGCAAGCTGAAGAAAACTATCGGGATCCAGAATAGTGCAGCAAAAAAATAGCGTGCACTGCTTTGCAGGGTTAGCTGGCTGCTGTTGGGCATAAAGGTTGGTTTGATGATAAGGATGGGTGGGTAAAAACTTATCCATAAAAAAAATTGTTACAAATATGTTAAGGGTTTTGATGTATGAATGCTGAGGTAATTATTACTGTTGAAAATCTACACCCGATTGAAGTGGAAAGCCCGGAACCCCTGCTATAAGCGGGTGAGGACTTGTAACAAAAAGCGGGACCGAAGCCGGTAGCTGTATTAATGCTTATGTACCAATAATTTTAAAAATTTTTCCTGCCCGATTGTTGTAAATTTGCGCCCTATGATTGCAATAGAAAATATTTTAGTTAGTGATGAAATTGTGAAGGAACAATTTGTTTGCGACCTTGGTAAATGCAAAGGCGCCTGTTGTGTGGATGGTGATGCCGGTGCACCGCTGACAAAAACGGAACTGGAAAAAATTAATGAAGTATTTGACAAAGTACTGCCCTATCTAAATGAAGAGAGTAAAAAAGAAATTGAACGGCAGGGCAGGTATGTATATGAAAGGGAATATGGCTGGGTTACACCAACTATCGACAGCAAGGTTTGTGTGTATGGTATTAAAGATGCTGGAGGTATTGTAAAATGTGGTATTGAACAGGCATATCTTGATGGAAAAGTGGAATGGAAGAAACCCATCAGCTGCCATTTGTTTCCGGTAATAACCAAAGAAAGCAAGCGCAGCGACAATATATATGTAAACTACGAACCAAGGGAAGACAGTTGCAAAGCTGCCTGTAGCCTGGGAAAAAAATTAAAAGTACCGGTATATGTTTTTTTAAAAGAAGCGCTGGTACGAAAGTTTGGACAAAAATTTTATGATGCATTGGATGCTACTGCAAAGCATTTAAATGCTCCAATCCCTAAAGGGGCTTAAGAACATTTCATATGAGAATAAATATCAGATTTAAAAGTATCTATTACCTGTTGCCTATTGCCTGTTGCCTATTGCTTTTTTCCTGCTCAGTTAACAAAGCAAAAATTGACAACAGCCTTAAAAAATATTTTGACGACAATAAAGTGGATGGATGTTTTACGCTGTTGAATAATGCTGACGGAAAAGTTACCGTGTATAATATGGCACTGGATACCATGCGTTTTTCACCGGCTTCTACGTTTAAAATTGTAAACTCTTTAATTGGTTTGCAAACCGGCGTAATAACAAACGATACCATGGTTATAAAATGGGATGGCGTAAAACGTGACAGAGAAGAATTGAATAAAGACATGGGGATGACAGAAGCTTTTAAAGTAAGCAGCGTACCATATTACCAGGAAGTGGCCAGGCGAATTGGAAAAGATACCATGCAAAGATGGATTGACAGTATTGGATACGGTAACAAAAATATAAGCGGCCCTGTTGATTCTTTCTGGCTGAATAATAAATTAAAGATTTCGCCTGATGAACAATTGGGCCTGATGAAAAGAGTATATTTTGACCAGTTACCTTTTAGAAAAAGTGTGCATGAAATGGTAAAGGGTGTAATGCTGCAGGAAGATAATACGGCATACAAATTGAGTTATAAAACGGGATGGGGATTTGATGAACAAAAAAATAATATTGGCTGGCTGGTTGGCTGGATAGAGGAGAATAATCATGTGTACTTTTTTGTAACTTTTGTAAAAGCGGGAACGGGTGATATTGATATGCGTAATATAAGAATGAACATTACAAAAGGGATTTTAAAACAATTAGGATTTTTTGAAGGAAAGAAATAAAAGAATGTGCAAATGTGATGATGTGCAAATGAAAACTTTAATCCTGATACCAAAGCTTTAACAATTTTGTCACTATCCATTTCCTAATTTGCACATAATAAAATGTATCAATTTCAACACATAGAATATTTACTGCCACTTGCAGCAATACCCGTTTTAGCACTGCTATACTTTATTGTATTAAGATGGAAAAAGAAAACCATCAAAAAAATTGGAGATGAAAGATTGGTGAAAGAGATGATAAAAAATTACTCTGCCCAAAGATTTGCCTTAAAATTTTTATTGGTCATTACAGCCTTTGCCTGTAGTGTTTTTGCATTGGCCAATCTTCGTTCGCCAATGGGGAGCGAAAAAGTAAGCCGCAATGGTATTGATGTGATGATTGCTTTGGACGTAAGTAAAAGCATGCTGGCACAGGATATTAAACCTACAAGATTGGACAGGGCAAAGCAGGCTGTTGGAAAACTGATTGATAAATTAAACAACGACAGAATTGGCATTGTTGTTTTTGCAGGAAAAGCTTATTTACAAATGCCCCTCACCGGCGATCATGGTGCCGCAAAAATGTATTTATCTTCTGCCACACCGGATATTGTACCAACACAGGGAACGGTAATTGGGGAAGCTTTAAAAATGTGTTATAACTCTTTTAATAGCAAGGAAAAAAAATATAAAGCTGTAATACTCATAAGCGATGGTGAAGACCACGATGGTGAAGCCGAAAAAATTGCCGGTCAAATGGCAGGCGAAGGCGTAATGATAAATACTGTGGGTATTGGTTCTCCTGATGGGGCCACAATTTTTGATCCTGCCACCAACGAAACAAAAAAAGATAATGAAGGCAATGTAGTTATCACTAAACTGAATGAAGCGGAGTTACAGACCATTGCCGAAAAGGGCAATGGTATTTACCAGCGCTATATTAATACCGACGACGTAGTGACTAAGCTGGATGCACAGTTAAGTAGCATGGATCAACGCACAGTTACAGAAGATTCGCTGGTAAACTACGAAAGTTTTTTTCAATATTTTCTTTTACTGTCATTGTTGTTATTAACTATTGAATTTTTTATTTCAGAGAGAATAAATCCTGATAAAAGAAAAAAAACTGTAAGTAAGCAGACTATCTTATTGCCTTTAGCTTTTTGCTTTTTGCCTTTTTTTACTTTTGCCCAGGATGATAAAGCAATTATAAAAAAAGGTAATGATGCCTATAATAAAAATGAATTTGATAAAGCGGCAGAACAATACCAGAAAGTAACAACAAAAAAACCTGGCAACGCAACGGCACAATATAACCTTGGTAATGCCTTATATAAAAGCGATAAGAAAGATGAAGCCGTGAGTGCTTACGAAAGTGCCACCACTAATACCACATCAAAAGACGAAAAATCAAAAGCATTTTACAATAAAGGAGTAGTGTTGCAGAATGATAAAAAACTACCGGAATGTATTACTGCGTATAAAAATGCTTTGAAATTAGATCCACAGGATGATGATGCCCGGCAAAACCTGCAAAAAGCTTTGCAAAAGTTAAAACAACAGGAGCAGAAAAATAATAAGGAACAAAAAAAACCTAAGGAAGACGAAAAGAAAAAAGAACAGCAAAAACAAAAAGAGCAGGAACAGCCAAAGCCGCAGCCATCAAAAATTACTAAAAAAGATGCAGAAGAAAAACTAAAAGCATTGTTGCAACAGGAAAAAAATCTACAGGATAAATTACGAAAAGTAAATACCGCTTCTCCAAATAAGCCCGAGAAGGACTGGTAACATGGTAAGGCTATGAAAAAATACTTTCTGATAATACTCCCTTCAATACTTTCAATTATTCTAATAAGTTGTAATCAACCATCTGCCTCACTTAATTCTGCAAGTAAAAAAGAGAAAGGGCAATTTACCGTTGCATTATTGCCATTTAAAAATTTTGATACAACACTTATAAACGAAATTAAGCACCAGGTGGAAGTGTTTTATAAATGCAATATAATTGTTTTGTCAAAAAAAGATTTACCAAAGCGGGCTTTTTATGTACCAAGGCAGCGTTATAAGGCAGATAGTTTGTTAACCTATGAAAAGGATATACTCTCTCAACATATTGATGCAATGGCAGGATTAACTGATAAAGATATTTCGACATCTCATAACGGTATAACAGACTGGGGTATTTTTGGCTTAGGCATGTGTCCGGGTAAAGTTTGTGTGATTTCTGTTTATCGTTTGCAAAGAGCATCAAAAATGGCAGCACAGCTAAAAGAACGCCTGGTAAAAGTGGTATTGCATGAATTAGGACATAATCTTGGTCTTGCTCATTGTACTAATAATTCAGAATGTTTAATGACAGATGCCGACGGTACTATCATGCAGGTGGATAGAGAGAAAAAATGGCTCTGTGAAAGTTGCAGATTTAAACTTAGTGGTAAACTTTAGCTGTTACAAATTGTTACCTTTGTAATCACTATCATAAATAATAATGTACTGCGAATCCCTTACATCATACAAGCGTCTTAAAACCAGGGAAGTTAAAATTGGAAATTTATTGCTCGGCAATAATCATCCCATACGCGTGCAAACCATGACGACTACCGACACGATGGATACATTGGCCACCGTGGAGCAATCTATCCGTTGTATTGAAGCAGGTGCAGAGCTGGTACGTATAACAGCGCCATCAAAAAAAGAAGCAGAGAATTTACAAAATATAAAAGACGAGTTAAGAAAAAGAGGATATAACACACCATTGGTGGCAGATATTCATTTTACTCCCAATGCGGCAGAAATTGCCGCCAGAATTGTAGAGAAAGTAAGGGTTAATCCCGGCAATTATGTAGATAAGAAAAAATTTGAGCAGATAGAATACACCGATGCAGAATATGCCGAAGAGATTGAAAGGATAAGGGAACGCTTTACACCACTCGTATTAATTTGTAAAGAACATGGTACGGCCATGCGTATTGGTACCAATCATGGAAGTTTGAGCGACAGGATAATGAGCCGCTATGGTGATACTGCAATGGGCATGGTGGAAAGTGCTATGGAATTTTTACGCATTGCCCGTAATGAAGATTACCACCAGATCATTTTAAGTATGAAGAGCAGTAATCCATTAGTGATGGTGCAGGCTTACCGCTTACTCATTAATCACATGATAGAGGAATTTGGCGAATGTTATCCTTTACATTTAGGAGTAACAGAAGCAGGTGATGGTGAGGACGGAAGAATAAAATCTGCCATTGGTATTGGAACATTATTGGAAGATGGTATTGGTGATACCGTAAGAGTTTCATTGACTGAAGACCCTGAATTGGAAATACCGGTTTGTAAGGATATTGTAAAACGTTATCAGAATGTAGATGCCGTAAAACCAGAAAGTAACAATACACATAATGCTTTAAGCCCCTTTAGGGGTTTGGGGTATTATTCTCCTTTTGAATATAAAAAAAGAGAAACTATTGAAATATCCAACGTAGGTAAAAAACATGTACCGGTTGTAATAGCAGATTATATGTTAGCCGAAAGCATTGCTCACCAGGATTTACAGGCTATTGGATATACTTATGATGAGGCTACAGATAAATGGAATATTGGAGATGCAGCGGCAGATTATATTTACACTGCGGATAAAATAATTGATTTTGCATTACCGGGTACATTAAAAGTAATGTGTGATTACAAAATCTGGCTGCAGGTTGTTGGTCAGGCAACCAACAACGGCGGAGAAAAATATTTTCCACTTTACCAGGGCGATGAGTTTATTGTTGCAGATAATAAATCGGCACTTATAAATTTTATTGCTCTTGATACCGCTAAAGACAATTCATCAGTAACAGAAAAAATAAAAACGGATAACACTGTTGTGCTTTGTTTATATTCTTCTGTTAAAAACAGTATGCAATCTGTAAGAACTTTTATAAATGGGTTAATGGAGCAGGGCATTAAAACACCTGTTGTGTTGGCTGTGGAAAGTCATCATACTTCTATTGACGAACAACTAATTCATTTTGCAACAGAAAGCGGCGCTTTATTTTTAGATGGCATAGGTGATGGTATCTGGTTAATTAATGATCCTTTAAAACTGGTGAATCAAAAAGTATCTGGTAGAACTTATTTAGAAACAAAAAGTAATCATCAGTTCATTAATAATACATCTTTTTCTATTCTGCAGGCAGTACGTACAAGAATTTCTAAAACAGAATATATCAGTTGCCCAAGTTGTGGCCGAACATTATTTGATCTGCAGGAAACTACTGCAAAGATCCGTGCAGTTACCAATCATTTAAAAGGCGTAAAGATTGCTATTATGGGTTGCATTGTAAACGGCCCCGGCGAAATGGCCGATGCAGATTTTGGTTATGTAGGCAGTGGCATTGGTAAAATAACTTTGTACAGGGGAAAGGAAGTAGTAAAAAGAAATATTGATAGTGCAATAGCAGTAGATGAATTAATAAATTTATTGAAAGAGAGTGAGGCCTGGGTGGAAACCCCCTCCGCCCCCTAAAGGGGGAAATTTGAAATAGAATGCTTTTATACAATTTAAGAGTGGTAACAAAATTTAATAACCAACAAAACATTTTCCCCTTTAGGGGATAGGGGTATGCAAACAGATTTTCTCGTTATTGGTAGTGGCATTGCAGGTTTAACCTATGCATTAAAAGTGGCACAGGATTGCCCCGATAAAAAAGTAATGGTGCTTACCAAAACTCAAAGTGATGAAACCAATACCAAATATGCACAGGGCGGTATTGCAGGAGTAGTGGATTTTGATAATGACAGTTTTGCAAAACATATTGAAGACACCATGATTGCCGGAGATGGTTTGTGTAACAGGCATACTGTAGAAATTGTGGTGAAGGAAGGCGTGGACAGGATTAAAGAAATAATTGAATGGGGGGCACAGTTTGATAAAGAACCTGATGGCGATTTTAAATTAGGTAAAGAAGGCGGGCATAGTGAATTCAGGATTCTGCATCATAAAGATGTAACCGGTAAAGAAATGGAACGGGCTTTATTAGCCGCTATTACAAAACAAAAAAATATTGAACTCATCAGCCATTGTTTTGTAGTGGATATTATTACACAACATCACCTTGGTTATTTAATTACAAAAGCTACACCTGATGTTGAATGTTATGGTGTATATGTTTTAAACCTCGCCAGTAATAAAATAGAAAAAATACTTGCTGATATAACATTACTTGCAACTGGTGGTAATGGGCAGGTGTACCGTACCACTACCAATCCTGCAATTGCAACAGGAGATGGAGTGGCAATGGTGTACAGGGCAAAGGGCCGTATTGAAAATATGGAATTCATACAATTTCATCCTACAGCATTGTACGAACCTGGTGTAAGGGGTCAATCTTTTTTAATTACCGAAGCTGTACGTGGTGATGGTGGTATTTTGCGTAACCATAATGGCGAAGCTTTTATGGAGCGTTATGATGAAAGAAAAGACCTGGCACCACGTGATATTGTGGCGAGGGCAATAGATAATGAAATGAAAGTAGCCGGTACCGAAAATGTTTTTTTAGATTGCCGCCATTTCAGCAAAGAAAAATTCATTGAGCATTTTCCAAACATTTATGCAAAGTGTTTGAGTATCGGCATTGATATTACACAACACATGATACCTGTTGCTCCTGCAGCACACTACAGTTGCGGCGGCATAAAAACAGATGAATGGGGAAGAACATCTATTAATAATTTATATGCCGCAGGCGAATGTGCCAGTACTGGTTTACATGGTGCCAACCGCCTGGCGAGCAATTCGCTTTTAGAAGCAATGGTTTTTGCACACAGGGCGTATAAAGATTCCATATCAAACATAAATCTTCGCACAGTTTCTCCGTTAGCTAGCGGAGGTGGTATCCCGGACTGGAAAGCCGATGGCACCAATGCACCTAAAGAAATGATTTTGATCACACAAAGTGTAAAAGAATTAAAATTACTGATGAGTGACTACGTTGGTATTGTTAGAAACAACGAACGTTTACACAGAGCTATGAAACGGTTAGATTTATTATTTATTGAAACAGAAGAGCTGTATAAAAAAACAATTGTATCCCCGCAACTTTGTGAATTACGCAATATGATAACCGTGGCATATTTAATTGTAAAAAGTGCAGAGTTCCGGCATGAAAGCAGGGGGTTACATTTTAATACTGATTACCCCAATAAGAGTGAGATGATACAGAATATTGTGTTATAATTTTTTTGTAACCGGCATTAGTTTTTCATGGCATCATCGTTGCGTCGCACTCTTTAACAACATACCCTTATTCAACAATTTAACCTGATGTATTATATTTTTTATCCATTACTGTATTTAATTTCGCTGTTACCATTTTTTGTTTTGTACGGGATAAGTGATTTTTTTGCTTTTCTGTTATGTCGGGTAATCAAATACCGTAAAGATGTTGTGCTCAGTAATCTTGCAATAGCTTTCCCGGAAAAAACCGAAGAAGAACGTAACGCAATTGCAAAAAAATTTTATACTTATTTCACCGACTCTTTTTTTGAAACACTGAAATTTATCTCTATCTCAAAAAAGGAGATGGAGAAACGAACAACCGGCACTTACGATATCATTAATGAATTACTGCAAAAAGGAAAAACGGTTAATCTGCTCTGCGGCCACCAGTTTAACTGGGAGTGTGCCAATCTTTTATATTCTTCTGTTTTACAGATACCATTTGTAACAGTTTACCTTCCTGTAAAAAATAAGGTGGTCAATAAAATCATGTATAAAATCCGAACTAGGTTTGGTGCCATACTGGTTAGCCCAAACGAATTTGGCAGTAAGCTGCACCATGTATTTAATAAGCAGCATGCATTGGTGCTGGCCGCCGATCAATCGCCGTCAACACCTAAATCAGGTTACTGGATCAATTTTTTTAACCGGCCAACAATTTTTTTAATTGGCCCCGAAAAAAGTGCGGTAAGAAAAAAAGCCGCAGTGGTTTTTGTTGGGTTTAAAAAAATTAAGAGAGGGCATTATCATTTTGAATCTGTTTTACTAACAGAAGATGCATCCAATATTGATAAGCGTGGGCAAATTACAATCTTATATAAAAATGCCCTGGAAGAAGTTGTAAAAAATGATCCGGCCAATTACTTGTGGAGTCACCGGCGCTTTAAATTTGAATGGCAGCCAGGCTATGGCGAAATTTTGGGATAAATGAACATGTTGAAATTTTACTTTTAATTATCCATTATCTTTAAACCATAATTTAACGCATGTATTATTTAATTTACCCGCTGCTGTACCTGTTTTCATTATTGCCCTTCTTTATTTTATATGGTATCAGCGATTTTTTTGCCTTTCTCTTATATCGTGTGATCAGGTATCGTAAAGATGTTGTGCTCAGTAATCTTGCAATAGCTTTTCCGGAAAAATCAGCAGCAGAAAGGGAAAAAATTGCCAGGCAGTTTTATCATAACCTGGTGGATACTTTTCTGGAAATAATAAAACTCATTTCTATCAGTGATAAAGCTTTTGCAAAAAGATTTACAGGCGACCTTGAAATTGTAAATGAATTGGCCAGAAAAGGAAAGAATATACAGATTCATGCAGCCCATCAGTTTAATTGGGAGTTTGGCAGTTTGTTTATGTCGAAATCTATTACAGCAATTCCAACCTATGCCATTTACATGCCTATCAGTAATAGTGCAATGGAAAAAATATTTTTAAATATCAGGGAAAGATATGGGACCATATTTGTTAAGGCAACTGAATTTAAAATGAAAAGAGATGATATCTTCAAAGACAGGTTTGCCTTTTTTCTGGCTGCGGATCAAAACCCCGGTTCACCCGATTTTGCTTATTGGCAGTATCTTTTTGGTAAACCAACTGCTTTTATTACCGGCCCCGAAATCGGCGGAAAAAAAAATAATACTGCTATAGTTTTTTTACGCTCCAAAATAATTAAAAGGGGGTATTATTGTTGTGAAAGTACTTTACTTACAGAAGAAGCTGCTACTACAGGTACAGGCGAAATTACCCGTGCGTTCAGGGATTATATTGAAAAAATTATTAAAGAAGAACCTGCTAATTATTTGTGGAGCCACCGTCGCTGGAAATGGGAATTTAATGATAGCTATAAAGAAAAATGGATAGATGATAAACCAGCACCACAGGGATAAAGAATTTGCTATTCAAGGGTTATTAATCAATTTAAAACACTGGTATCTTTTTCTACAATAATACTTTGTTCCTCTTTTATTCTGTCCCATCCACCCAGTACATTTCTTAAATTATGAAAGCCTTCTTTTTTTAATATCGATGAAGCTATTACACTGCGGTAACCACCTGCACAATGCACATATAAATTCTGGTTGTCTTCAAAACCGGCAATAACAGCAACATCAGTCATTTCATTTAAAGGAATATTTTGTGCATCTTTAACATGCCCATCTGCATATTCTGTTTCTCTTCTTACATCTACCACCACCAGGTTAGGATCGTGTGGTAGATCCATTGCCAGCTCATCTGCTTCTATATTAATTATAAGATCCACTTTTTCACCGGCGTTTTTCCATTCTTCAAAACTTCCCTGCAGATATCCCAGCGTCTTATCAAATCCTACTCTGGATAAACGGATAACAGTTTCTTCTTCCATTCCCGGTTCGGTAACCAATATCATTTGTTTATCAAATGGCAATAAGGCGCCTGCCCATTCTGCAAAACGGCCTTCCAGCCCAATAAAGATGGAGCCGGGTATAAAACCTTCTATAAATTTATCTGCATGCCTGGTATCTAAAACCAATACATCTTCACTCATTAATTTTTTAAAAGCATCAATATTTAAAGGGATAAGGCCTTTTTGTTTTACGGAATCAATACTGTCGTATCCCTGCATATTTATTGCGGCATTTACAGCAAAGTATTTCGGAGCTTCGGCTAAACCTTCTGTAACCACTTTAATAAACTGCTCTTTAGTTTGTGGTTGTAAAGCATAATTGTTTTTCTTCTCTTCACCAATAGTACTAAAAGTATTGGGGCCTAAATTTTTACCGCAACTGCTGCCTGCGCCATGTGCAGGATAAACAATTACATCATCTGCCAGCGGCAATATTTTATTTTGGATAGTATCGTACATAATGCCCGCCAGATCTTCACTGCTCATATTGCCACTGCTTAAATCAGGCCTGCCAACATCACCTACAAATAAAGTATCACCGGTAAAAAGGGCGTAGGGTTTATCATTTTCATCTTTAAGTAAATAACAACTGCTTTCTAAGGTATGGCCGGGAGTATGTAACACTTCAAAACTTATTTTACCCAGTTTAAATATTTCTCCGTCTTTACTGTTGTGTACTTCAAAATTTGTTTTTGCGCCTGGTCCGTAAATTATTGGTGCGCCGGTTTTTTTACTTAAATCCAAATGGCCACTTACAAAATCTGCATGAAAATGTGTTTCAAAAATATATTTAACACCTGCATTTCTTTCTTTAACAAGAGTGATATATTCATCAATATCCCTCAGGGGATCTATTATAGCCACTTCACCTTCGCTTTCAATATAATATGCAGCTTCGCTAAGACAGCCTGTATATAATTGCTTAATAAACATATTTTTTTATTTGCCTGTAAAGATAAAAATAAAAAACGTTCCGGCAATTACCGGAACGTTTTTAAGCATAGCCCAAAAAATCAGCCCACTAATTGTTTTACAAAAGTGTCAATCTCTTCTATACGTTTAAAATTTACTGCATAGTAAATAAATTTACCATCACGCTGTGTGGTTACAATACCGGCTTTTCTTAAAATAGCCAGGTGTTGTGAAGCAACAGACTGCTCCAGACGCAACCGAACATAAATTTCGGTAACAGTAATCTTTTTTTCTTCTTCAATAAGTTTTAGTAACTGCTGGCGAAGTTTGTGGTTTAAAGCTCTTAAAACAAGTGCTGCTTTTTTTAAGGCATGATAATCCACATTAATAGAAGACTCGGACGGGGTTTTAGAAGTCGGAATAGCCGACTCATGTGATTGAGTTGCAACCATCATAAGATTTAAATTTTAATTATGCTTGAAACAATGTTTGAACGACACAAATATACAAATAATTACTTATGCAACTATTTGTATAAGTAATTTTATTAAAAAAATGCCGTTTACGGTTATTGTTAACCTTAATTTAATAAACGCTGTTTTGAAACTCCTTCAGGTAAAAGGGCTCACAATAAGCCAGATCGGCAAAATCCTGTTGTAAATAATGTTTGTAAGATAGATTGGCCATTGCTTCGGGTATCCCTGAGATCATTGCAAATGAAGCATTTGGATGTGTACAAACCTGCTGCCATTTGCAGGTACCACTGCCAAAGAATACAATTTTATGTTTTTCAAGGTAATTCAAAAAAGATTTTTCTGTCAATATCATTGAACAAGGTAGCAAAAGAGGAGCTAGGGTATTTTGATAAACCCCTGTAAATACTTCCATTCTTCTTGCATCTATCATGGGGCAGTATAAAACACCGGGTTGATTATTTGATATTGTTTGTACTGCAGTTGTTAAAACTTCTAATGTGTTTAAAGCAAGTAACGGTTTATGTAACGCATAGCTTAACCCCTTTGCACTTGCAAGGCCCACACGTAATCCGGTATATGAGCCAGGGCCGGCGGTAACTGCAATGGCATCAATATCGGTAAAAGATAAGGCCGCCGTTTCTAATAATTGCTGAATGGCTGTTTGTACAAAAGCTCCATGATCTTTTTGTGACTCATTTTTTAAGGCTTGTAATACTTTACCATCCTGTGTAATGCTTACATGTGCAGTTTCCGTGGCGGTATCTATATTTATTATATAACTCATTATTTATTTTGGCTGGCCTCTTTAACCAGCATTGGCGCCGGTTGATAGCGTTTATCTGTTACACCTAATTTTTGTAAAAGTGCGTAAATATTATTCAATCCGATTTTTTCAGCCCATTCAAAAGGCCCGTACGGATAATTGGTGCCTAATTTCATAGCGGTGTCTATAGCTGCTCTATCACTCACAGCGTCACCCAATGCAAAATATGCTTCGTTAATTATCATGGCAATAATTTTTGCAGCAACAAGCCCTGGTTCATCTGCAACAGCAATTGGTTTTTTATTTAGCTTTTCAAAAATAATATTGATATCTGTATTTAATATTCCGGCAACTTCCCAGGCTGGTCTGTTTAAAAATGTATTCCATCCGTTAATGCGCAAAACCTGGGCTGGTGTATTTAATTCTTTTAAGGTATCAGTAACACTGTTAATAAAAACAGGTTTTGTGCATTGGGTAAAATCAATACTTTTAAATTGTTGTAAAATAAAAAAAGCAGCTGCGTCGGTGTAATTTAAAAATGAAAATGGAACTGCTCCTTTTACCCACTGAATATCAGTAATATTACCGGTTAAGGATTCCCATTGCTCATCCGATGCTGATACAACAATCTTCATTTAATATTTTTTACAAAAATAGGTGGTTGCAAAAAGATATATTTGCATTTCTATAAAATAAATCCCAATGGCAAAAATAATCATCAACACTTCTAATGCACCGGCACCAATTGGTCCGTACAACCAGGCGGTGTTAACAGGTAATTTACTTTTTATATCAGGCCAGGTGGCACTAAAACCCGGCACAGGCGAATTAGCTATTGCAGATATTATTGAAGAAACCCACCAGGTGATGCAGAATTTAAAAGCTGTATTAACTGAAGCTGAGATGGATTTTAGCAATGTGGTTAAAACCACTATATTTTTAAGTGATATGGATTTATTTGGCCAGGTAAATGAAATTTATGGTAAATATTTCAGCGGCGATTTTCCGGCAAGAGAAACTGTAGCTGTTAAAGGTTTGCCCAAAAATGTGAATGTAGAGATCAGTATGATTGCTGCAAAATAATAATTAGAGTTCGGGTAAATTATTTACCGTGCATTGAATTGCGGGGCGTTCTCCTTTTGGCACCAATACAATTATATTATTTTTAAGTGTTTCGCCATTTCGGAAAATATAACCGGCTTTAACGGCTTTGGTAGCTTCTTTTCCGTTTTCCTGCACTTTTGCGTTTATATAAAAATCACGGGCTTTTACATTGCCGCTTTTTGCAGTTAACCGTTTGCCGTTGGCATTGGTGCAATTAAATGATACTATTAAATTCTGCGATTCAGATGAGAGGATAGAAACTTTTTCGGCATATAATTTTGTACAGCCACTTTTGTTGGTAGCATATAATGTAATTTCAAAACGGCTGTATTCTTCATCTTTTACATTTTTTACCTGCTCGTTTTTTATAAAATACCCATACTCAATTCCGTCAAGGATTTCAGGTTTCTTCTCTTCCAAATCGGTTATCTGGGCAAAAGCGGGAACAAAAGCAAATAAAATTAAGAATATTAAAAAAGAAATTCTGCTAACCATAAAGTAGCTTTAATTTTACAGGTAAGATAAAACAATTTTTAAAGAATGAATAATGAAAAACTGGTAATAATTACCGCTAAAGCACCGGAATACCTGGTTGAAACACTTGAAAAAAAGCAGTACAAGGTTTTATATCTTCCCGAAATAACTTATGATGAGCTTACAGCGTTAGTTGATAATGTTGAGGGACTGGTTGTTACTACAAGACTGATCATTGATAAAAATATGTTGGATAAAGCAGGTAAATTAAAATGGATCGGCAGATTGGGAAGTGGTATGGAATTAATAGATGTGGAATATGCGGAAGCGAAAGGAATAAAATGTGTAAGCAGTCCCGAAGGTAACCGCAATGCAGTAGCTGAACATGCTTTAGGTATGTTACTGGGGTTATTACATAAAATAAACAGCAGCAGCCAGCAGGTTAAAAACGGTGAATGGATAAGGGATGCAAACCGTGGTACAGAGTTAAGTGGCAAAACTGTTGGCATTATTGGCTTTGGTAATACGGGTAGTGCTTTTGCAAAATTATTGGCCTCTTTTGAGGTAACTGTTTTAGCGTTTGATAAATATAAATTTGGCTTTGCAAAAGGATATATTAAGGAAGCAAGTTTAGAGCAGGTTTGCCGGTATGCAGATGTAGTAAGTTTTCATGTGCCCTTAACTGATGAAACCAGGTATATGGCTAATGATGATTTTTTTAATACTCTTCAGCAAAAGCCTGTATTACTCAATACTTCAAGGGGAAAAGTGGTTAATGCCGATGCTTTGATAAACGCCCTGAAAGAAAATAAAATTTCTGCAGCAGCGTTAGATGTATTGGAGAATGAGAAATTAGCAACTTTATCTGATAGCCAAAAAAAACAATTGGATTTTTTAACCAGACAGGCCAATGTTATTGTAACCCCACATGTTGCTGGCTACACACATGAAGCTTTTAATAAAATGAGCGCTGTAGTGCTGGAAAAGCTGGGTATTTAAAATTTTTACTACTTTTGCAATACATGCAACGCCTTAGCCAGTCTGGGGCGTTGTATTTTTTTTCTCTTTACCTAAAAGAATTTTTATGAGTACAACCAACTATGTTACCCAGGATACCTTTGATAAAATGAAGGTGGAACTGCATGGTATGAAAAGTGTGGATAGGCCTGCAGCCAGTAAAGCTATTGCAGAAGCCCGTGAAAAAGGGGATTTAAAGGAAAATGCAGAATATGATGCTGCTAAAGAAGCACAAGGAATGCTGGAGGCAAAAATAAAATACCTTGAAGGCGTTATTGCTACCGCACGTATTTTGGATGAAAGCAATATTGATACCAGTAAGGTAAGCATTCTTACCAAAGTGGCCCTTACTAATTTAGGCACCAAAAAGAAAGTGACTTACCAGATTGTTTCAGAAAAAGAAGCTGATTTAAAACTGGGAAAAATTTCTGTTACCTCGCCTATTGGCCATAGTTTATTGGGTAAAATAATTGGTGATGAGGTTGAAGTGAAGGTGCCTTCGGGTATTTTGAAATTCAGAGTTGAAGGCATTACTGCATAATTTTTTAAAATAATAATTTTTTTAAGCCCATCCGTCAGCTGGCGGATGGGCTTTTTGTATCTTTAATAAAATTTTTTATCATGACAATTTTTGCAAAAATAATTGCCGGTGAAATACCATCTTATAAAATTGCAGAGAATGAAAATTTTTATGCCTTCCTGGATATTTTTCCTTTGGTAAAGGGCCATGTGCTGGTGGCACCAAAAAATGAAACAGACAAATTTTTTGATTTGCCTGATAATCTTTTAAGTGAATGGCTGCTGTTTGCAAAACCCATTGCCCACGCTATTGAAAAAGCATTTAACTGTAACCGATGCGGCATTAGTGTGGTAGGTTTGGAAGTGCCACATGCACACATGCACCTTTTACCCATTAACAGTGCCGATGATTTGAATTTTACAAGAAGAAAATTAAAACTGAGTGCTGATGAATTGAAAGATGTGCAGGAAAAAATTTTGAGCAATTTATAAACAGGCTTAATTTACCTGTAACCTGAAGCCTACGCCATGTATGGTTTCCAAAGATATATCAGGGTCAGCTTTTAAATGTTTGCGTAGTTTGGTTATAAACACATCCATACTACGACCCAAAAAATAATCATCTTTGCCCCAAACATTCAATAAAAGTTCTTCCCTTTTTAAAATTTTACTGAGGTGTTGTGCAAAAAATTTCAACAAGTCAGCTTCCCGTTGAGTAAGTGATAATTTTTCGCTGTCAGTATAAATTTTCAACTCGTTATAGGCGAATTTCAGTTTGCCCAATTGGTATTCTTCAGTTGTATCTGATTGCAGCTTTTTAGTACGCCTCAAAAAAACATCCATCCGCATCAATAATTCCTGCATACTAAACGGTTTGGTAATATAATCATCGGCCCCTGCCTGAAAACCCTTTAACTTATCTTCTTCCAGACTTTTTGCTGTAATAAACAGCACCGGAATCATATCGCTTTGCTGCCTTATTTTTTTTGCCAACGAAAACCCATCCCTTACAGGCATGTTTACATCCAGCAAACAGATATCAAAATTCTTTTTTTGGAATTGTTGCCAGGCAAGTTCACCATCGGCACAATGGGTTACTTCGTAACCGGCATCCTGCAGGTTGTCTTTTATAACAAAGCTTAACGAAAGATCATCTTCTGCCAATAAAACTTTTGCCTTGCTCATTATTGTAAATTTTTAATCCCATGGAATTTTCATAATAAAGGTACTTCCTTTACCGGGTTCGCTTTGCACTTCAATTTTTCCACCATGTGTTTCCACCACTTTTTTTACAAAGCTCAATCCTAATCCAAAACCTTTAACGGTATGCAGCTCACCTTTGGTAACCCTGAAAAAACGGTCGAATATTTTTTTATGGTTTTCTTCGCTGATGCCAATGCCGTTATCTTTTATAAGAATACAACAATCGTTCCCTTCTGCATAAGTGGAAATAAAAATTTCCGGCGCAGGAGAATATTTGATGGCGTTTTCTATAAGATTAATAAAAGCCAGCAACATATAATATTTATCTGCTGTTACAATAGTGTTTGTAGCCGAAAAAGCTGTTTTTACAATGGCATTTTTTTGTTCTGCCAACGGGAGCAGATCATTAACCGCCTGTTGTAAAACAATATTTACATCAAATTTTTCTTTTTCAAGCGGTAACGAACTTCTGTCGGTATAAGTAATTTCCAAAAGCCTTTGTATCTGGCTTTGTAAGTGAGCGGTTTGTTCCCCAACTATTCCGGCATAGTTTTTTAAACGGTCCGGTTTATCTGCAATATTGGGTTGTTGTAAAACTTCGGCGGCAATTTTAATAACAGCCAGTGGCGTTTTAAACTCATGTGTAAAGTTATTTACAAAATCTTTTTGTGTTTCGTTTAAGAATTTTTGCCGGTACAAATAAAAAATACTGGCACCCAATGCTGTTAAAACCAGCAACAGCAAACCGCTGGAAGCTATCCAGAAATACATTTGCTTTAAAATATACTGCCCACGATGAGGGAAAAATAAGGCGATATAAGAATGATCTCTTTTTACTAAAGGGATTGGTGTGGATACCTTTGGGTCATGATAAGCATCGGGTAAATCAATATACTGTTCAACTGTAAAAGCATTTTTTTCATGATTATAAATAGCGGCTTTGCAATCGGTATATACATCAAAATCGGTAAGCTCTGCTTTAAGATTCAGCCAAAGACTGTCTAAGTATGGTGTGCAGTCTATCTTTAATAGATACAGGTCGGGCTTGGGATTATCAATTTCTTTTTGTGTATTATCCGATACATCATTTACCAATTCCATATCATCATACAACCCACGTATGCTTTTAGATACATTGATGTTAAACTGCTTCTCTTCGTAACGATACACTTTTTGCAGCCAGAACAACTGTACTGCAATAATTATGGTAACCAGTATTGTACTGATAAGAATTACCAACCGCAATGTTTTTGACCGGATTACCATTTGGTATTTTAATGTTGCAAAGGTTTTAGTAATATAAAAGTAATGATGTTAATAACAGGTTAAGGGATAAACGGTATACCGGGGTGATCATTTTTTTACCCGTTGCGGATTTTGTGCAACAAAAGCTTCCCACCCTTTAATTTTTGTTGTGGAAAATGCCAGCGGAGATCTTTGCTGAAAATGATGGCAAACTGCAACCGCCAAAGCATCGGTAGCATCAAAATGTTTAGGGTTGTCTTTAAAGTTTAAAATTTGCTGCAGCATTTTCATTACCTGTTCCTTATTGGCATTTCCATTTCCTGTAACAGATTGTTTTACTTTTTTAGGAGAATATTCTGTTACATCAATGCCATGGCGCATGGCAGCAGCAATGGCCACGCCCTGTGCCCTGCCCAGTTTGAGCATACTTTGAACGTTCTTTCCAAAAAAAGGTGCTTCAATGGCAAAATCAGTTGGCTGGTATTTAGTAATTAATCCACTTACGGTGTTAAATATCAGTTGCAGTTTTTTATAAGTGTCTTTTATTTTACCGGGCTGCAGTACACCCATATCCAGCAATGAAATGTTATTTTGATTTACTTCAATTAAACCATAACCCATAATAATGGTTCCTGGGTCAATTCCTAAAATAATGGTTGGTTTCTTTTTCGGCACCTTAATAGTTTTTTCTGTTTAATAATTGAAGTAACATTGTGTATTGAACAAAAGTATTAAAATATTAATCAACTATTTTTTAGGGCCTGTGTTGCTGGTTGTGTTGTGTTTTAGTTTATACCGGCAGTTAATGCAGCAAACCGACATTGAGCAACGCTGGCAACAGATAAAAAACAGCTGGGCCAGCTGGAAATTTTTTGCAGTTATTTTTTTAATGCTGATAAACTGGAGTATTGAAGCCCGAAAATGGCAATTACTGGTGCAGCATGTGCAGCAGTTCTCCTTTATTAAAGCGCTTAAATCGGTATTATCGGGTTGCAGTATCACCATGCTTACACCAAACCGTATAGGCGAATATGGGGGCAGGGTTTTATTTTTAAATGAAGAGCATCGTATAAAAGGTATTTCACTCACCATTGTGGGAAGTATAAGCCAATTGCTGGTTACAATGGTAATGGGATGCTTCGGTTTACTTTTTTTAAGATTTTTTTCACAAAACAACAGCAACGCTTTAAACGTTTTACCCCACTTTTGGGGTGATGTGTTGATTTACTTGAGCGTGGCGTGTACATTTCTGCTCTTTTTATTTTATATACGGTTAGGCTGGCTGGTGCGTTTAATGGAAAAAATTCCTGCATTTAGCAAAGTAGTAAGGCATATAACTGTGTTGGATGAATTTGCAGCAAAACAATTGGTACAGATATTGTCCCTGTCGCTGTTACGTTATGCCGTGTTTGTGTTGCAATATGTTTTGTTGTTGCAGGTAATGGACGTGGGTATTGAAATTGGGTTAAGTTTTTGGCTGATAACTGTTTTTTATTTGGTTATGGCTGTGGCACCAACAATTGGGTTTTTAGAATTACCCATAAGGGCAAAAGCAAGTATGGAACTGATGCAGTTATACAGCACCAATACTCTAGGCATTCAAACTGCAGCATTAGGAATATGGTACATTAATTTAGTAATACCTGCATTAGTTGGGAGTTTATTAATTTTAGGACTTAAAATAGTAAAAGAAAAATGATACGTTACACTAAGCTTGGTTTATTGGTAATGGGTTTATGCTGCTTAAGCTTTAAGGCCAGTTACGATGAAATGTGCGGCATAAGGAACACTGCTTTTAAGGCAGATGAAGTGGTAACCATGAAAGTTTTTTACAACGCACTTGGTGCATATATTGGTGCCGGAGAAGCTACATTTACTACCACCCTGGAACGCTTTAATGGCAAACCCATATACCATTGTGTGGGAGAAGGAAAATCATATTCTTTTTTTGATGGATTTTTTAAAGTAAGGGACAGGTATGAAAGTTATATTGACACTGCTAACATGGTGCCGTATAGATTTATCCGTAATGTGGATGAAGGTGGATACAAAAAATATAATAATGTAACCTTTAACCAGAGTGCAGGTACTGCCGTAAGCACCAATGGTGTGTTTAAAGTAAGCAATTGTATACAGGATGTGGTAAGTGCCGTATATTATGCCCGTAATATTGATTTTAGTAAATACAAAGTGGATGATAAGATTCCCTTTGATATGTTTTTAGATGATGAAGTATATCATTTATACATCCGTTATATGGGGAAAGAAAAAATTAAAACCCGCTATGGAAAATTTAATGCCATTAAATTTAAACCCCTCTTAATTAAAGGAACCATTTTTGAAGGTGGCGAAAAAATGAATGCCTGGGTAAGTGATGATCCCAATCATTTATTGTTAAGGGTGGAGAGCCCGATAAGTGTTGGCAGTATTAAAGTAGATATGATGGGGTATAAGAATTTGCGTTACCCATTAACATCATTGATGAATGTGCGGTAAAATTATAATTCACTTAATTTAAATACTTCTTTTTGCCTTATTCCTTTTTCGGTCATTTGCAAATTGCAGCATTCATTTATTGGGTCATGCTCAAAAAATAATATGTAATTATTGGCCAAAGCTTCTGTAAGAAAAATTTTCTTTTCGTTCAGGGTGGTAAGTGGAAACATATCGTATGCCATAAGATACGGTAAAGGAATATGAGCAACAGATGGCAGCAGGTCGGCCATATACACAATTGTTTTTTCTTTGTATTGTATTACAGGCAACATCATTGCTCCTGTATGGCCATTGGCAGTTTTAACTAAAAAATTTTTTGACAATGATGTGGCAGTGGTTACACCAATATCGTTTTCTGAAATATCAATAAATTTCAGCTGCCCGCTTTCTTTTATGGGTAAAATATTTTCTTTTAAAAAACTGGCTCTTTCCCTGTCGTTGGGTTTTGTTGCCCATTCCCAATGCTGTTCATTACTCCAGTAGATTGCATTTTTAAAAGCAGGAACTAATTTGTCTCCTTCTCTTACAATGCTTCCCCCGCAATGGTCAAAATGTAAATGGGTTAAAAACACATCGGTAATATCATCTTTGGTAAAACCATGTTGTGCTAATGATTTATCTAAAGTATCATCGCCATGTAAATAATAATGACCGAAAAATTTTGCATCCTGCTTATCGCCCATGCCATTATCTATCAGGATCAGTTTGCCGTCATCTTCAATTAATAAACAACGCAGCGCCCAGCTGCACATATTGTTTTCATCTGCCGGGTTTAATTTATTCCACATACTTTTTGGTACCACGCCAAACATAGCGCCGCCATCTAATTTAAAATAACGGGTGTTGATCGTATATAGATTCATGGAGCGTATCTATTATATTACAAATGTTTTTTTTCTTTAGTAGCAGTAAACAGTAAGAATATAAATCCAATTGCAAAAAATACCACCAGCGATAATATAGACTGCCTGATGCTGTACATGCCTTCAATCAGTCCAAATGTAAATAACCCTATCACAATGGCCAGCTTTTCTGTAACGTCATAAAAACTAAAGAACGAAGCAGTGTCTTTTGTCTCCGGCATCAACTTAGAATAAGTGGAACGGCTTAAAGATTGTATGCCGCCCATAACCAAACCAACCAGCGATGCCAGTATATAAAAATGAATTTCGGTAGTTATAAAATACCCGGTAATACAAACACCAATCCACAGCAACACTGTAAATAGCAATACTTTAATGTTACCGTATTTTGCAGAAAGTTTTGACATGGCTACCGCTCCGACAATTGCCACTAACTGAATAATCATTGCTGTAATGATTAGTTTATCATCTGCCAGTTTTAATTCTTTTATACCAAAATCTATTGCCACAAGCATTACGGTTTGCACACCCATGCTGTAAAAAAAGAATGCTGCTAAAAATCTTTTTAAAAGGGGCATAACTGCTACCTGCCGCCAAACAATTTTCAATTCGTGAAACCCATTTACCAATACATGGTTTTTTGATTTCCTTTCGCTTTTTGGGCTAATGGGTAAACGGCTAAAAGTAATTTGGGCAAAGCCAACCCACCATATACCTACCAATAAAAAAGTAATGGTTAATGCAAGCCCTTTATCTTCCATCAGCATCACTAAAGCAAAACCAACCAGCTGCATTAATACACTGCCTATATAGCCCATGGTGTAACCTCTGGCACTTATTCTGTCCATATCTTTTTCTGCAGCTATTTCAGGTAAATAAGAATTATAAAAAACCTGGCTGCCATAAAAACCAATACCTGCAAACATAAAACACATCAGGCCAAGGGTAACATGGTTTTTATCAAAAAAGAAAAGTAAGGAACAGCTTATAGCGCCCATATAACAAAAGAAACGCATGAAATTTTTCTTATTGCCCTTATAATCTGCAACAGAAGAAAGAATTGGAGAAAGTACTGCAATTACTAAAAAACCAAATGCCAGCACATAATCCTTAAGTTCGGTATTTACAAAGTTGCGGCCTAAAAATGTAACACCGTCAGGAAAATTTTTAAGTGATGTAACTGCCGCATAATAAGCAGGAAAAAAAGTTGTTGTAATTACAAGATTATATACACTGTTGGCCCAGTCGTACATGGCCCAGCCATTAATAATTTTTTTACCAGCTGTTTGCATTGGTTGTATTTATCAGGATGATCTGCCTTTTGGCTAAAAGGAAAATTAACAATTAATCATCAAAATAAATAAAAGAATTATCAATTACTGTGTGATGATACCCTTCCAGATAAGTAATAACAGAATGATACCAACAATAATGCGGTACCAGCCCCACACTTTAAAGCCATGCTTTTTTAAAAAACCAATAAAGAATTTAATGGCCAGCATGGCTACAATAAAAGCAACTGCATTGCCAACTGCCAATTGCTTTATCTCATCAGTTGAAAAACCTCCGCTTTCTTTATAATATTTATACAGTTTATAACCTGTTGCTGCCAGCATGGTAGGTACAGCAAGAAAAAAAGAAAATTCTGCTGCAGCACTCCGGGTAAGCTTTTGTTGCATACCACCAATAATAGAAGCTGCACTCCGGCTTACGCCGGGTATCATGGCCAGGCATTGCCATATACCAATAATGAACCCTTTTTGATAGCTTACTTTTTCTTCGGTATCAATGGTTGAAACTTTAAAAAGATTATCGACAAATAAAAGAATAATGCCACCAGCCAATAAAGAAATAGCAACCGTTAAAGAACTCTCTAATAAAGCATCAATTTTTTTAGAAAACAAAAACCCCAGCAGCAATGCAGGAATTACCGCCACAGCAAGTTTTACATAAAACTGCCATTTCTTAAAATCAAAAAACTTTTTCCAATATAGTACCACCACGGCCAGTATAGCACCCAGCTGTATAGCCACAGTAAATACTTTTATAAAATCTGTTTCGGTTACATTTAATAATTTTTCGGTAATAATCATGTGTCCTGTGGAGGATATTGGCAAAAATTCGGTAAGCCCTTCCACTATGGCGATGATGATTGATTGTATTGTAGTCATTTATTTGGTTTAAAAATCCTAAAAAAAATGCGAAGCCAAAAAACTTCGCAAACTTATTACTTATAACTTATTACTGTTAGCTTTCTTTCGGTTTTTTCATGATGGCGAAAATTTCAATTACCAGGCCGGCAATTATTAAAAGCGGGGCAATGGTAATACGGGTGGTGCTGTACACATCGCTGTCGTTAAAAGCTTTTGGGTCGGCACTTTTACCACCGCTCATTAAAATAAAACCCAGCGCCATTACAGCAAGGCCAATGGCCATCCACATATAATTATCTTTTGAAAATAAACTATTGCCCGATGCCTGCTGAACCTGTTTTTTATCTTTACTCATGAGTTTTTATTGAATTGCAAACTTAATATAAATCGTCCAATTTCATCTTCAAATATTTCAATATAGACCGCTGGGTACTGAAATACGTAATGGAAATACCTATTACGATCATTGCCAGAAAAAGCAACAGCATCGTTTTTGTATCGTGCAGTAATTTAAATACCGGCACCGTGGTTTCCAGTATTATTACAGATATCCATAACAACAGGATTGCAATGCCTGAAGCAATTAACCCATTTATTACAGCCCGTATATTCATTGGTTTTGATATGAATCCCCGGGTTGCCCCAACCATTTGCATGGTTTTTACCAAAAACCGGTTGCTGTACATGGCCAGTCTTATGGTATTGTCTATTAAAAAAATCACCAGTATTGTGAGTAAAAGAGCTAACGCCAGCACTACTATGGCTGCCCATTTTACAAAATAGCCAACTTTGTTTACAGTTTCTGTAGGAAATTGAAATTCTTTGATGGTGTTTGGAAATTTTTCTATTATGTTTCCTGAAAGCAGGTTAAGACTGTCTTGCTGCACATAGCTGGCTTTTACATAAAAATCTATACTTTCCGGCAGGGGGTTATTATCTAATATTTTTTTCCAGGTAGTATCGTTTTCTTTATTCCAGTTGGCCGCAGCCATTTCTTTGGTTACGTATTCTACTGTTTTTGTATAAGGAAGGCTGGTTATATAATTCTTTATGCTGTCAATCTGTTTTTTAGATGTTGTGGGAGACAACCAGGCATGCACCTGTATATTTTCCTTAAGATAAGTACCCGTATTCCTTAAATTTAAAAAGAACCAGCCCACAATACCAAACAGGAATAATACCAGTGCCACACCAATAATGGCATTCATATAACTGGGTTTTCCACGTTTGCTGCTTGCTTTTCCAAATTGCGCCATACTGAATTTAATTTATTATAATGGATAGTAGTATTTGATTAACAGGTCGCAAATTAATTCAATTTGCGGGTATTACGTTATTTTTGCCCACTACAAAACGAAAGCCTGCGGTATTTATTTTTATGAGTGGATATGTTGTGGTGTGAATGGGGGTTAAATAACTTTTCTTTCACATTTTGAAGAAAAAAATAAATTAAAAAAAATAACTGGCTGAAGGGGTTCAATAAAGATATAATGTACAAGAGTGCGACGCCAATACTGCTGATTAAAGATTTAATGCTGATTACAAAATAAAAATTACGCCAAAGGCGGAATAAAAATGGAATATAAATTTAACGGCCCTGATGGGATTGAAAAAAAATGGCAGGATTACTGGAAAGGAAAGAAAGTATATAGCGTTTCTAATGATTCACCCAAGCCAAAGTATTATGTGCTGGACATGTTTCCATACCCCAGTGGTGCAGGCTTGCATGTGGGCCATCCGCTGGGTTATATTGCCAGTGATATTTACAGCCGTTACAAAAGATTGAAAGGTTTTAATGTGCTGCACCCAATGGGCTTCGACAGTTTTGGTTTACCTGCAGAACAATATGCGCTGGAAACAGGACAACACCCGGCAGAGACCACCAAAAAAAATATTGACACTTTTAAAGCACAATTAGATAAAATTGGGTTTTGTTACGACTGGGAACGTGAAGTGCAAACCAGCGACCCCAATTATTACAAATGGACGCAGTGGATTTTTTTACAACTGTACAACAGCTATTTCTGCAATACCGAAAAAAAAGCATTGCCTATTTCGCTGCTGATAAAAAAGTACGAAACAAAAGGCTGCAACAAATTTTCTGCAGATGAATGGAATGGTTACAGCAAACAACAGCAGGAAGAGATTTTAATGAACCGCCGCCTGGCATTTAGTAAATACGGCGAAGTAAATTGGTGTGAAGCATTGGGCACTGTATTAGCCAATGATGAAGTGGTGAATGGTGTTAGCGAACGTGGCGGCCATCCCGTAGAAAAAAAGAAAATGCGCCAATGGTATTTGCGTATTACCTCTTATGCCGACCGGTTACTGGAAGGATTGGAAACCGTGGAGTTTAGCGACAGCATGAAAGAAATGCAGCGCAACTGGATTGGGAAATCACAAGGAGCGGAAATGGATTTTGAAATTAAAGATCAAAATTCAAAACTTAGAGTTTACACAACAAGGCCCGATACAATTTTTGGTGTAGATTTTATGGTGGTGGCTCCAGAGCATGAACTGGTAACACAAATAACTTCGGTTGAACAGAAAGAAGCGATTGAAAAATATCTGCAGTATGTAAAAAGCCGCAGCGAAAGGGAACGCCTGGCCGAAGCAAAAACAATTACCGGTTGCTTTACCGGTGCCTATGCCATTAATCCTTTTGATGGAAAAGAAATTCCCATCTGGATTGCAGAGTATGTACTGGTGGGTTATGGTACCGGTGCAATTATGGCCGTGCCTTGCGGCGACCAAAGAGATTTTGCTTTTGCAAAACATTTTAATATTCCCATTACCAATATTATTGGCGAATATTTTAATGGCGAAGAAGCCAACGCCACCAAAGAAGCCATTTTACAGAACAGTGGTTTTTTAAATGGCTTGCTGATGAAAGATGCCATTGGTATTGCCGTAGATAAAATTGAAGAACTGGGTATTGGTAAACGCCAGGTAAATTACAGAATGAGAGATGCAGGCTTTAGCCGCCAGAGATATTGGGGTGAACCATTTCCAATAATTTGGAGTGATGGTATAGCTTTGCCCTTGGATGCAGCGGAGTTACCATTGGAATTACCGCATGTAGATAAATATGGCCCCGGGCCGGAAGGCGAAGGGCCGCTGGCGAATATTACCGATTGGGTAAATTTAAAAGACCTCACCCCTAACCCTACCTCACCCCAACCCTCTCCAAAGGAGAGGGAGAGCGAAGGGGCTAAAGATTTCGGCTACATTAATAGTACAATTGAAGAATGGAAAAAAACTTCATCATTTGCAAAACAAAATAGAAAAGATGCAACTGTAGAAGAAGATATAATGTGGCAGGAATTACGTAACAGAAAAATCAGTGATTTTAAATTCAGAAGGCAGCACCCAATTGGCGGATACATTCCTGATTTTGTTTGCTTAGAAAGTAAATTGATTATTGAAATTGATGGCGAATATCATAATGAAGAAGAACAGCAAAAATTTGATGCCGCCAGAGAAAGCTGGCTTGTAGAATGTGGATTTGATATGTTGCGTTTTACTAACTATGAAATAAATAATCAACTAGCAGAGGTATTAGAAAAAATAAGCCAAACACTTACAGAAAAAAAAGAAACTAACAAATCAGCAGAGTCAAGCTCCCCTCTCCCTGGGAGAGGGGTTGGGGGTGAGGTCAGAAGAGAAACAAGCACCATGCCCGGGTATGCCGGCAGCAGCTGGTATTTTTTAAGATATATGGACCCCAATAACAGCGAAACTTTTTGCGATAGAAAAGCAAGTGATTACTGGAACCAGGTTGATTTATACATTGGCGGTACCGAACATGCAGTGGGGCATTTACTGTACAGCCGCATGTGGACGAAAGTATTGTTTGATTTGGGATTGATTGGTTATGATGAGCCGTTTAAGAGATTGCTTAATCAGGGGATGATACAAGGGAGTAGCAGGTTTGTGTATAGATTATTTTTGGCGAATGCTTCAGGAACACGACGAGGACCATATATGTTTCTATCGTTTAAGCATTTTGAAAACCTATCTAAAATTATTAATTCGACTGCGTCTGTATTTGAATATTTGAATAAAATAGAAAGTAATCACTTCGCTAATTTGGAACTACATTCTGATGCTACATTTTCTCTTACACGTCAATATGTCCCAGTTGATATTGTAGACGGAATAGAACTTATTAAAGAGAAGTTTTTAGAAAAATTTCCGGACTCTGAAAATGTCGTTCTTTTATTAGAAGATGGCAAATACATCTGCGGTGTAGAAAGCGAAAAGATGTCGAAATCAAAATACAATACTGTTAACCCAAATGATTTATGTGATAAATACGGCGCCGATACTTTCCGCATGTATGAAATGTTCCTCGGCCCGGTAGAAGCCAGCAAACCATGGGATACAAAAGGTATTGAAGGCGTCCACCGTTTTTTAAGAAAGCTATGGCGTTTATTTAATGATGAAGTAAAGGGCCGAATCTGGACGACGGTAGCTCCCTCTCCATCGGAGAGGGCGGGGGGTGAGGTTACTAACGCTGAATTAAAAATTTTACATCGCACCATTAAAAAAATTGAAGAAGATACCGAGAAGTTTTCTTTTAACACTGCTGTAAGTGCATTTATGATATGTGTTAACGACCTGTTTGATGTAAAGTGCCATAAAAAAGAAGTGCTGGAAAAAATATTGATCTTACTCGTGCCTTATGCACCACATATTGCAGAAGAATTGTGGCACCAGTTGGGAAATGAAGGAACAATACTGGATGCATCTTATCCAACATTCAACCCTGCATTGCTGGTAGAAAGCAGTAAGGAATATCCCATTTCCATCAACGGAAAAGTAAGGGCTAATCTTTCGCTGTCTTTAGACCTTGATCAAAAACAAGTGGAAGAAATTATTTTACAAAACGAAACAGTGGTAAAATGGCTGGAGGGTAAAGCACCTAAAAAGATCATCTATGTAAAGAATAAAATGATAAATGTTGTGGTGTAATCGATTGTTATTTTTCGCAGCAATCTTCTCCATTTCCTCTTCCCTTCGGGGAGAGATAGAGAGGGGCTAATAAGATGATCAACGTGGTGGTATAAACTTTACATCATCATTCTAAATAGTTAAACAGCCGGTGAACAATTTCGCCGGCTGTTTTGTTTTAAAAATAAAATAATTCTTTATGAAACTATTTATCACAGTATTGCTCTCTGTTTTTTCGGTTACTGTTTTTAGCCAGTCAGTAACAATTAAAGATTTGCAGTTGCTGCCGGGAATCTGGAAAGGAACCCTTACTTATATTGATTATAGTTCGGGCAAGCCATATACAATGCCTGCAAATATTGATGTAGCTCAGATAGAACAAACAGGTAAATTTATTGTGGCACTTTCTTACCCCAACGAGCCCAAAGCAAATGGTAACGATACTTTTTCAATCAGCAAAAACGGGAAGATATTTAATGGCGGCAATATTGTAAGGCTGCAGCGGTTAAAAAACGGTGGTATAATAATAACTACAGAGCAGGAAGGAGAGGATGGAAATGATAACAGGAAAGCCGTCTTAAAACATATTTACAGCATTCAACGGAATAGTTTTACTAATCGTAAGGAAGTAAGATTTATAAAGGAAAATAAATGGATACTTCGCAATGAATATCAATTCAGCAGGTAGTATTTTTTATTCCGGCGGCGATCTTTTAATGAAAGCGAAGCTTAAATTTTCGCTACCTTCAATATATGAAAAGTGTACTGGAAAATATATTGCTTAAACATCAGTCCGCATTTAATAAAGTAGTAGAGTTTAATGCTGCAACAGATAAATTATATCCTGTTGATTTTACAGCTGCCAATACGGAGCTGACAGATGAGTTGATTACAGATACCCGGATTTTTTCTGAATATATCAATCATAAATTGCAAATAAACAATTGCAAATATGGCATTGGCGGATACAATGAGTTACGGGAAATGTACAAACGCAGCGCCCTGTTCAATTTTGCAAAAGAAAATTTAAGCACTCCTGTTGATACAGGTAAAAATGTTGCTATTGAAGCTGAACCCCGCCGCCTGCATCTTGGCATAGATATTTGGGGAGCTGCCGATACAAAAATTTTTGCTCCGCTCGGGGGTATGGTACAAAGCTTTGCCAATAATAAAAATTTTGGAGATTATGGTGCAACTATAATTTTACAACACCAGTTAGAGACGGTGGTTTTTTATACCCTTTACGGGCATCTGGCTTTAAAAGATATCGCACAATTAAAACTCGGGCAATTTATTACCCGTGGGCAATGCTTTGCACATTTTGGTAATAGTTTCGAAAATGGTAACTGGCCGCCGCACCTGCATTTTCAGATAATTGAAGATATAGAAAGAAAAGAGGGTGATTATCCCGGCGTGTGTAAATTATCTGAAAAGGAAAAATATTTGCGCAACTGTCCCGATGCAGATCTGATATTGGATATGATGAAAATGATTAAGTGATCTGGCAGAAACTACTATTAAAAAACTGTATTTTTAAATAAGCAAAAAAATAAAAAATGAAAAATATTTTTTTTAGAGCAGTAATAATGATTTTATTTTTTGCAGTACTGCAAAATGTAGCTGCACAAACAACCAAACCAGTGGTAGTTGCTAAAGCAAAACCTGTTGCAGCAAAAACCAAAATTAAAAACAATATACAGCTAAAAACTAATGGCTTTAAAGTGTCTCAGGCTTATTTAACTTTTGATGATGGTACAGCTGTGCCACAGGATAATAAAGTTGAACTGGATCAAAAAATAACCTTGCTTTTAATAATTGACGAAGGCTGGAAAATAACAGATGGACAGGTATATCCCGGTGCTAGCGAAAAAATTACATTAAGCAATGGGTTCGAGGTATTAAATAATGAAGACTTGTTTACTGCTTACAACGAGAAAGGAGTAACTGCTGAAGATGCCCGGTATATCAGCTTAAAGGCTAAGATCACAAAGTTGGACAACAAAAATAATTACATAATCGTTAAGTTCAGGGTGTGGGATAAAAAGGGGACGAGTTCGCTGACAGGCAGTTATAAATTTTTTATCAAATAATTGTAAACTTTTAACTTTCAAAATTGTTACTGCAACAGGAGTTTAAGACTAAAAACTTACCTTTGCACTGTAATTTATACTCATGGAAATAAAGCCAGGCTTATTATTAAGTACCATCAATTCTCCTGATGATTTAAAAAAGATCAGCAGGGAAGATTTGTATAAAGTATGCGACGAACTGCGTCAGTATATTATTGATGTGGTAAGTGTGCATGGCGGCCATTTTGGTGCCAGCCTTGGTGTGGTGGAATTAACAACAGCCTTACATTACGTTTACAATACGCCATACGATCAATTAGTATGGGATGTGGGGCATCAGGCTTATGGCCATAAAATTCTTACCGGCCGCAGAGATGATTTTTCAACCAACAGAAAATATAAAGGCTTAAGTGGTTTTCCAAAACGCAGCGAAAGTGAATACGATACTTTTGGTGTGGGCCATTCTTCCACTTCCATTTCTGCAGCATTGGGTATGGCAATGGCAGCAAAATTTAAAGGCGAAAAAAGAAAATCAATAGCAGTAATTGGTGATGGTGCAATGACGGCCGGCCTTGCTTTTGAAGCCATGAATCATGCAGGTGTTGCCGATGCTGATGTATTGATTATTTTGAATGATAACTGTATGAGTATTGATCCTAATGTGGGGGCACTAAAAGAATACTTAACCGATATTACCACTTCTCAAACTTACAATAAAGTAAAAGCTGATGTTTGGAATTTACTGGGCAAATTGCCGGTAGGAAAAACTTTTAGCCGTACCATGGCGCACAAACTTACCGAAGGGGTAAAAGGTATGGTTAACAGCAGAAGTAATTTATTTGAATCATTAAAGCTGCGTTACTTTGGCCCTATCGACGGGCATAATATTACTAAACTGATTGATACTTTGCAGGACCTGCAACATATACCCGGTCCTAAAATTTTACACATCATTACTACAAAAGGCAAGGGGTACGACCTGGCAGAAAAAGACCAAACCCTTTGGCATGCGCCGGGTTTGTTTGATAAAGTAACCGGGCAGATACAAAAGAAAGCATTTGATGTACCACAACCAATGAAATATCAGGATGTATTTGGTTACACCATAATTGAACTGGCGGAAAAGAATAAAAAGATATTTGGTATCACTCCGGCAATGCCTTCCGGTTCTTCATTAAAATACATGATGGCTAAAATGCCCGATAGGGCCTTTGATGTGGGCATTGCAGAACAACATGCTGTAACATTAAGTGCCGGTATGGCTACACAGGGTATGAAAGTGTTTTGCAACATTTATTCATCATTTATGCAAAGAGCTTATGATATGGTGGTGCATGATGTGGCTATTCAAAAACTACCGGTGATATTTTGTTTAGACAGGGCAGGGCTGGTAGGCGAAGATGGCCCTACGCACCATGGCTGTTACGATATTGCTTACATGCGCTGCATACCCAATATGGTTGTAAGTGCGCCCATGAATGAAAGGGAATTACGTAACCTGATGTACACGGCTCAATTGGATTCCACTAATCTTCCAATAGTTATCCGTTATCCCAGGGGAGAAGGGATGATGCCGGATCTGCAAAAAGATACGATGGCAGAAAAATATCCTTTTGAAGAAATTACCATTGGTAAAGGCCGTAAGTTAAAAGATGGAAATGATATTGCCATTCTTTCATTCGGGCATCCCGGCAATTTTGCGGCTGCTGCCATACGTGATGTAAAAGCTGATGGTATTAATTCTGCACATTACGATATGCGTTTTGCAAAACCCCTGGATGAAGCGATGCTGCATGAAGTGTTTGGCAAGTTCAATAAAATAATTACTGTAGAAGATGGTACTGTTGTGGGTGGATTTGGTTCTGCAGTGTTGGAATTTATGAATGAACATGGCTACAAGGCGGATGTAAAAATAATGGGTATTCCTGATTTGTTAATAGAGCATGGATCTCCCAAACAATTGTATGATGAAGCAGGCTTTGATGCGAATGCTATTGCTGAGGCAGTAAGGCAAATACAGCAACAGCATACAGATATAAAACTGACGGTTAATAATTGATAAAGTATTAAAATTTTTATCTCCTCAATTTTGCACTTTTACTTTTCATTTTATTTTAGTACTTTTCTAAAATAAGTATACCCCTGTAAACAATTGGTTCTTAATCCTTGCCCGGAATTTAATTATTAATTAAAATTTCCGGTGATGAAAAAAATACTTTTCACAGCAACTATTGCAGGCATTTCTTTTTTGTCTATGGCACAAACTGATAGCAGCACTGCTATTAAATCGTATAGTAAATTTGATTTTATTCCCGGAGAAAAAGTGATCGGCTTTGAAGATTTTTCAACAGGAAGTATTGGTGATTTTCCCACAGGATGGAATACGAATGCTTCGGGAGAAATTGTGACAATCGATGGTAAGCAAGGGCGATGGCTGAAATTTACTAAGCCCGGTGAATTCGTTCCTGAATTCACAGAGAAATATCCCGATGATTTTACTTTGGAATTCGACCTGCTTCATGGCGTTCCTACCCGGGGAGCTTCCATCACTATTTGCCTGGCAGAATTATCGAAACTCTCTCAGCCACAGGCCTGGCCTTATGCCAATAATCAGCTGAATGTTGAATTGGCTACTGCAAACACGGGAACCGAAACAGGGCTTTCCAGGTATTCAACAAGAAAAACTTCGGTAAGCGAGTCCGGCAACCAGATCACTACTCCTATACTTAGTGATATGTATAATCCCCTGCATATTTCTATCTGGCGACAGAAAGAAAGAGTAAGAATATATTGTAACCAGGAAAAACTATGGGATATTCCGAAGGCGCTGGCAAAAGATGCAAAATTGAATGCGCTGATCTTTACAATGGTTTATGCCGAGGTTGCATCGCAACATTACATTACTAATATCAGGCTGGCAGTGGGAGCCCCCGACACCCGTAATAAGATCCTTGCCGGCAAATGGGTAACACATGGAATTCTCTTCGATGTAAACAGCGCCACCATTAAACCTGAGTCTTATGGCACATTGAAAGAAATGGCGAATGTGCTGAAAGAAAATCCTGAGCTCAAAGTAAAAATAATCGGACATACCGATGCCGATGGCAAGGATGCAGATAATCTTGATCTCTCCAAACGCAGGGCGGCTTCAGTGAAAGTTGCATTATCAAAAGAATTTGGAATAGATGAAAGCCGTATGGAAACAGATGGCAAGGGTGAAAGTGAACCGATCGATAAAAATGATACGCCTGCAGGAAAAGCCAATAACCGAAGAGTTGAATTTATAAAACTTTAATTCACTTCCACAATGCGACTCATTTTCATTTTATTGTTTGCCTTGTTCAATATAACACCGCTAATAACAAGGTCACAATCTGGTAAAGAAGTGCAACAACAAATACAGCAAGCCATCAATGATTTGAAAAAGCAAATCACCGACAAGGAAAAACAAATTGCAGAAGCTAAAAAGAATAAAGAAGATGCTGAAACAATAAAAAGCATGGAAGATGAACTTGCCCTATTGAAGCAGCAATTGTCTATGATGGAAAAAGCCACTAAGAGTATTGCTACTATACCATCAACAATGATGGATAAAGCAGCAGAGCAGGTAAATGCCGATAATGACAATACACCCGGCATCATTCCTGCAAAAAAAACTGCGTTACTTAATGCTTTGCCCAAAGATGATCTGAACAAGGCTCAGTTGCAGACTTTCTTAAATACACTTTATATTGATCTTACGAAAAAAATATCTGCAGAAAAAGTAGCCAATGTTAAAAAAATAATTAATCAGCTTGAAAACGATGCAACAAATATTGCTTATTCCGGAGTGGCCGCATGGTATAATAAAGCTCCTGCACAGGCCGCATTGCTCATTGTATATGCTGCGTCAAAATCACAGGATGCAAATACGTTAAACAATTGCGGTGCAATTATGAATCTCTGCGGTCACGAAGAAAAAGCAATCCCTGTTTTAAAATATGTTTTAGTCACTCATCCTGACAATAGCACTGTGCTGAATAACCTTGGACAGTCATATACGGGGCTTGGTGACAAACAAACGGCGATGATGTATTTCGCAAGATGTATACGGCAATCGCCGAATCATCCGGAAGCAAATGCTACTGCCGCTAAGATCGAAGAATCAAATGGCAATATGGAAAAAGCGTTAGAATATACTGAGGCATCACTACGTGGGGCTTATAGTGAGGAAAGGGCTGAATTTTTTAACAAGCGAAAAAAGAATTGCAGCATAAGGGTCTTATTCAATACACAGCATACTACTGTCACAAAATTTTTTGATCCCGGAGCATTGCATATTCCACCCAATTGCCGCAGTTGGACAGATTGCGAATCTGTTTATCCGCAACAACAGCAATATTTTCAAATGATAGGGGATTTTAGCATGCGCTTCCAACAAAGAGTTTTACAAAACCAGGTAACGCAATCTGATATATTAACAATGGGAGAAAGCCCATTTAATAAGGCAGCATTATTTAAAAAAGCTGTGATAGGTGATTGTTATTCAGAAAGAGCCCAGGAATTATTTGAAGACCTTCAAAAGAAATTAAGTGCATTAGTCGCTCAGCAGCAGGCTGAACAAAGAAAACTGGATGATGATTTTGACAAAGAGCTTAAGGCATGCCCAGATATTGGAAAATCGAAATGTCTTGACAAAATTGAATATAAGTACTGCAAACTAAAGGAAAGTCTTGATAACAAATATTTCAGTTTGCTTGCAGATATTTCCGATAAATACACACAAAACAGTTATACAGAGGATGTGGGCTATTATAATAACCTGGTCTATCTCGAAGCTGTTTCTTCCGTTAATGAAAAAGCATTGACAGCAACCTGTGGAGCATATGCAGTTGTGCTGCTTGGTAAATTTCAGACCTACGTTATGAGTACCGGTTGTAATCCCGGATCGAAACCCAATTGTGAGCAATACAATCCAGCTAATCCACAAAATCCAAATTCTCCCGATTTTAAAGATCCACAATGCCCTATCGGCCTCAAACTATCATTTGGTCCCGGTGAAGTGAGTTTGAGTTGTAAATCTTTCGCAATTGAAGTAGGCGAATTTGTAAAATTTGGTTATGAAAAAGATTTTATAACCAGGGAATCTACGCTTTCTATGGGCCCGGGTGTTAGTGCAGATATACCGGGAATATTGGATGCAGGTGCCAGTGCAAAAGCCTATGTAAAGTTTGATGGCAACAATCAACCCATTGATGTGGGACTTTCCAGCGATGTATCCATTGGTGTAAAAGGAACGACACCAATAATATCTGCCGGATATACAATGGGGGTTAATTCAGGTTTTAATTATAGCGGAACAAGTCCTTTCTAAATCCATCAGAAAATTTTCAAATCGGCAATTTGTTGGAAATGATCGATAAATAAAATTCTCAATAATGAAAAAACAAATCATCATACTTCTACTGTTACTTACAACTGCATCGTATTTATGTGCCCAGAATTGCAATGATGATGTCATCATGAATACAAAGGGCAAATGGATCAGGTCCAAAGCCAACCAGTATGTTCCTCCTGATAAGACAAGTTTTAATAAAACACAGGAACTGGCCATTGCTTCAAGGATGGAAGAAATGTACAAAATGATGCTTAATGTCATTCCGGTACCTATGGGTCTCGACGGAGACTGGAGGTATAGAAATTATGATGACCGGTTTGCCAGTAAGGTGAAATATTTTACCACCTAGGATGGACGGGTAGAAATGGAATTTGTAAAACTAAACCATTTATCAGGCTATGATTGTTTGTGGCACTTTTGCGATTTTATTTGCTATGCAGGAAAAATAATCGGCGGTTACCCCTGCGACGGAACAGCAGCAATAACTGTAACAGTCAATAATTTTGGAGCATTCCTGAGTGGAGGATTGGCGGATAATGATGTCTTAATTGACGGCCAAATAATCAAATCGAAACAACCAATACAAGGATCATGGAAAGGTCAAATTATCTTTACCGGATCCTTGGCTTATTTCTGATTGATACCTCTCAATCAATTTTGGGCACTCAAAAAAATTACGACAGTATTCCAGTGGATGTAAGCGGCGGGGCTCCCCCAAATAAAACACATGAATTATTTGATGAGATAAATGCTACAATGTATGAACTAAAAATTGGAAACAATCCCAACGAACTCAGCGGCCACTTTGTAATACTGTCAACAAATACTATGAATACCTTTATGTCCTGTAAACTTATTAAAAAATAAAACACAGTCGGCAAAATTAAAACAATACATTTAAATTAAATGATGCTCCACCGCTAATTTAATAAGTGTTGCTGTATTTTTTACATTCAACTTTGCCAGTAAATTTTTCCGATGACTATCAACCGTAAAAGAACTGAGAAATATTTTTTCAGCAATTTGAGGATTGGTGTAGCCTTCAGCAATAAGCCCTAAAATTTCTTTTTCACGGGGCGATAATACAGGTAATTGAATTATTGAAGATTTTTGATATTCCAGCAGCGCCGCTCCTGATTCTCCGCTAAAAAAAATATTCCCTTCATATACTGCATGTATTGCTTTTAATAATTCTTCTTTTGATGAGTTCTTTAATATATATCCCGAAGCCCCATTCTCCATCATCTTTTTTATGTATAATCCCTGGTTAAAAGTGCTTAAACCAAGAATAAAAATGCCGGGATATCTTTCTTTCATCACTGCACATAATTCAATACCGTCCATACCGGGCATGCTGATATCCATTAATACCACATCGGCAGTATTGTTTACAAAAAAACCCAGGCATGATTGGGCATTCATAGCCTGGCCCGCCCATTCAATTCCTTTTTCGTTTTGTAATAAAGCATGAATGCCTTCTATTACAACAGGATGATCATCTACTATAAATACACGGATCATAATTATACATTAAACTCTATGTTTACTAAAGTTCCTTTTCCCGGTTCGGCATGAATATCCAGCTGTCCTTTTAAATAATCTACCCGGCTGCGAACGTTCGTTAATCCGGCTCCTTTATTATTTTCCATAAGGGCTGTATCAAACCCTTTTCCATTATCTTCCACCACCACACTTAAACGGTTTTCTTCCCTGATGAGTTGTACAAAAGCTTCTGATGCTGTTGCATGTTTCATGGTATTATTCAGCAACTCCTGTACAATGCGGTAAATAATTATTTCAACTGACTTATCTAACCTTGCCTCCATTCCCAGCGACTGGTATTTTATGGTAAGCAGTTTAGAAGAGTTGATGGTGTTGCAATATTCTTTCAAGGCTTCATCCAGGCCAAATTTTGTCAGCATTTCCGGCATCATGTTATGCGCTACTCTGCGAAGTTCTTTTATGGAGGTATCCAGCATATCTAATGACCGTTCAAACACTGTCATGTTATCGGGAGTAATAACCAAATTGTCTTTCATATTGCTTAAGGAGAATTTTACGCCTGATAATAAACCACCCAATCCATCATGCAGATCTTTAGCCAGCCTGCTTCGTTCATCTTCCTGGCCTTTTAACATAGCATCAACTGCCACTAATTGTTTATCTTTTTCTAATTCACGAATGCGTTGTTGTTGCAACTCATCCTGTTGTTTTGCCAATTGCTGGCGATGGCGGAAATTACGATAGCCCAAAAAACCAACAATTAATACTGCAGCCAAAGCGCCCAATAAAAAATAATTAAGTGTGGATTTTTGTTTGATAGTGAGTGCTTGTATTTTTTTATCTTTTTCCAATTGCAGAATTTCCTGTTGCTTTTTTTCGTTTTGATATTTAGCTTCCACATCAGCAACTTTTTCGCTGGTTGCTGCTTTAAACAATGAATCACTAATCGTCAGCGTTTTTGAAAAGTATTCACTTGCTAATTTATAATTACCTGCCTGTTGTTCAATCTCAGCCCTGGTAAGGTATATCTGTTTTAAGTCGGCTCTGGCACCTACTTCATCAGCAACTTTTTCTGCCTGCAAAATATATTCTAGTGCTTTATCATTTTGATTCAATTTGTGATAAACCTCTGCCAGCATTGCCAGAGACGTACAGAGATGATATTTATTCCCCATCTGCAAAACAAAACTATGCCCTTCTAAATAATTTGTCAGGGCTGGCTGGTATTGTTTCTTCTGGTAATAATAATCTCCAAGGTCATCATAAACAGTAGCAATCTGTTCAATGTCTTCTCCTTTCTTGGCCAGGGGTAATGCTTCCTGCAATAACTCATGTTGTTTTTCAAAATTACCGAGGTCGTCGTAAGTATTTGAAAGATTCAATAATGCATTTACAGTGGAGTAATCATCCCCAATTTTTTTTGCCAGTGTAACTGCTTTATTCCCGTATTCAAGTGCCCTGGTATATTCTTTTTGATCGTTGAGCAATGAATTGATATTGGAATATAATGCAGGCAACCGGTTTTGGTCAGCAACAGTTTCCCATAAACCGGCTGATTGAAAATAATATTCAATAGCTTTAGCCCGGTCTTTTTTGTGTAAATAAACATTGCCGATATTTGCCAGTATCCTTGCCACCCTAAGTGTGTCATTCATTTTTTTGGCAACAACAATGGCCTGCTCAAAAATAATAATGGCACTATCCATTTTATTAAGCTGTATATAACAAACACCCACATCATTCAACGATGATAATATAAGCCTGTTATTTTTTATTTGCTTACTCAATGCTAATGCCTGCTGGTAATAATCAAAACTTTTTTCTGTTAATGTAGCTTCAATTGCTTCGCCAATATCCAATAATGATCTTGCTTTTACAGAATCATTCGCCGCATTATTTAATTGCTGTAATAAACTGTCAGGTATGCTTTGTGCATCGGAGCTATTGCACGCAAACATGCCAGGCAGCAGCAGAAAAAAATATAATTTTAAAAATTTCATGCGTTAAGTTAAAAGCAGTAATCTTCATAAAGGTTGATATTATCTTTCATAAAATCAAGCAATCCCTTTAAAATACCAGTTTCGGGTGATTGTGACGATAGTAATAAGAATCACTGTTTCAGGGGAGGGATTAACCCCGTAACTTATTTACATTTGGGTATTAATTTATTTTAAAAACTTAAACATGAAAAAATTAATCGCTTTATTTGGCTCAGTATTGTTGTTTACGGGGTTAAAGGCACAAAAGGACAGTATTGTAAAAAAAGAAATAACAGCCGCTGTAAAATTGCCGGTAGCAGACAGTTTAAAAAATACGCCTGCTTTTAAACAAAATTCACCTGTAAGCAGTATCTATGTTAAGAAAAGTAATACTGTTGTTATGAAAGAAAAAGTAGTGCTGCCGGTTAAGGGCATTATTATACCGGAAACAGATAAGCCGGTTAAAGGTAGCCCTGTAGTAAAACCAAGTAAAGGATAGCATCAAAATAATATGTTTTCAAATAACATGTTGCACAAACTGTTTGGCAGAAAAAAAAATTACAATACGCTTCAAATTGAAGTGGGGCAAAGTTGTATTCATGAAAGAGGTGTATTTTCTAAAACAGTTTTTAAACCTGGTCAGCTGATTGAGCAAGCTCCTGTATTATTAATGAATGCCGAAGCGAAAAATTTATTACAAAATTCTTCACTGCATCATTATTATTTTTTATTGAACAATCCGGCAAATCCAATTGCAATTGGGTTTGGATACACTTCCTTATATAATCATGCAGCCAATGCCAATGCTGTTTATACTATCAACCCCGTTAATTTATCCATCTCTATAAGCGCCTTTAAAAAAATTGCAGCCGGCGAAGAAATCACTATTAATTATAACGGCAGCCCTAACGATATTTCAACTGTTCATTTTTCTGCCAATAATTAAGTGACGAAGTCAACATTATATATTAAAAATCAAAAGGGAAAAGGCCGGGGTGTTTTTTGTAACCGGGCTTTTTTAAAAGATGAAATTATTGAAGAATGTCCTTTATTAATTATTCCTGCAGATGATTATGACAGGCTGGCTGCAACTAAACTGGTTGATTATTTTTTCAGCTTTAATAAAGAAGAAAACACACTGGCATTAGCATTGGGTTTCGGTTCTTTATACAACCATGCTTATTTGCCTAATGCCTGTTATAGCATTGACACTGAAACAAAAACCATCACATTCCACGCACTTGATGTTATAGGCAAAGACGAAGAAATTTGTATCAACTACAGCGGAAAAGCAGGGCAGGATTTTAAGGAATGGTTTACTGCCAGAAATATTGAATACTGCCATTAATTACAGGTAATATATTACATCAATCAACTCAAAACAGCTGGGAGATGATGAGCCCGCTCTAACTTTTGTTCTATTGACACTACCCGTCAATGAGTTTAATTTTATTTATTGTGCTTCCTAAAACGAATTAATTGTGCTGTTGTGATCAGTACAAAACTGTAATTGCAGGACTTAAACAATCTCTTTAAAATACCTGTTTCGGGTGATTCTGTCAGCAGCCAATAAGAATCACTGTTTCGGGTGATGAATACTGCTTATAGCTTATTTACATTTGATTATTCTTCACCGGATACATTTGATTATTCTTCACCGGAAAAAATTATAACATAATAGATAAGATAAAAAAATCACAAACAAAATTCAACAGTATGAAAAAAAAAATATCCATTTACCAGCATTTTTTTTCTCTGATACTAATGCCGGTGTTTGCTTTCAGTGCTAATGGCCAGCAACAATTTACACAGGTTGCCGGCAAAGCAAACAGTTACTGTAACTCTACCTGTACCCTGCTGGATATTCCCGCCATAAATAAAAACCCGGCCGCTATACTTTTTGCCACTCCCGTTATTGAAAATGATATTAACCTGAACCCCCATCCTGTTGGAGTTTATTATGTGAATGAAAAACAAAGCTGGAGCATTATAAATCTGGACCAGGCAGCAATGCCGCCGGGCAGCAAATTCAATGTGCAATATTTCTCAACACCCGATGCTGCATATCAATTTGTACACACCGTAAGCAAAGAGAATCTGAAAGACAATAATACCCGTTCATTTATTGATCATCCCGGTCTTAACAATAATCCCGAAGCACAATTTCAATACATCATTAAATTAAATGGTTCCGGAAACAACAGGGATCAAGTCAATACTCAATATGATGCTGCTGCAGGTAAATGGTATATATACTCTGCCGGTAAAAAGGCTTTGGATTATAATATTGCTTTTAATATTAGCATTGGATCAACTGGAAAACCAGTCCGGGCTTCGGCCAGTAATGCTATTGTAAAACAATCAGTCAATACTACACCGGCTGCCTTTGGTAAAGTACAATTAATACTGATGACAGTAGAGAGACAGCCACAGATATTTTTTAAAGGAGAAACCACAACACCAAATAAGATCGAGTTAAAGGATTTTAATTTTGAAGTTAACACTGCCAGGGATGCGGCAACCGGTATGGCTACAGGCAGGCGTACAAATCTGCCAATTGTTGTAAATAAAATATTTGGAGCTTCCAGTCTCCAGTTCTACAAGGCCCTGATTAATAATGAAGCGCTGAAAACGGTTACAATTGAATTTTATACAACGGATGCCGCTGGTAATAATGCCTTGGTCAATACAATCAAATTAATCAATGCCCGTGTCTCGGGTTACAAACAAAATATTACTTCTGATCAATCCGGCGTGACTGCACCAAAAGGTTTGCTGGACGAAATAAAACTTGTTTTCCAGAGTATTGAATTTAATGACGCATCGGGCTTTTTTGTAACTGACTCACAAACTATTAACTGATCCTTATTATTCCACATTATGCAACCTGGCGATATAAAATTAAAATGGGTAAATAAAATAGTTAGTACAATTTTATTTATCATGCTGTTTCAAATCTCTTTTGCTCAGCCGACAAAAGCTGAGATGGACAAAATGATGAAACAGGCGCAGGATGCGATGAAAAAATACGGCAATGATACTAATGTAAATAAAATAATGAAGGGATTGGAGGATCAGCAAAAGCAGGTTAGCGATGCAATGAAAAACCAACCGAAAAATAATAATGCAGCTTCAGGGAATTCTTATACTGCAGACCCAAGTGAATACAGCAATGTAGACAATTGGAAATTTCCTGAAAAAAATATTGCAATGCTTTCGTCTCTTCCCAAAAAAATATTGACAAGGGCAGAATTGATCTTCTTTTTAAATGAAGTGTATTCCCGGTTGGCAAAAAAAATGGCACCCGGTATCAGTTCATCCGTACAAAGCCTCACTTCAAAATATAATAATGATGGCAACAAAATGGGTGATGCTGCAGTAATGGGTTGGTACACCAATTATCGTGAAGAAGCATTGCTGTTAATTACCAAAGCCTCGGCTGTTAATCCTGGTAACGGCGTGCTGTTAAACAATTGTGCAGCATTATTAAATATGAGTGGAGCAGAACAAGGTGCAATTCCACTTTTAAAATATATTCTGCAATCCTATCCTGATAATGCAATGGTGTTAAATAATTTGGGGCAGGCATATGCAGGCCTGGGGGAAACGGATACTGCCATGTATTATATCAAACGTTGTTTAAAAACAGATCCGGAAAATCCCGAGGCTAATAATACAGCCGGGCAAATTGAAGCTACAAAAGGAAGTACAGATAATGCAATTGCATATTTTCAACAGTCGTTAAAAGGCGCTTATAGTAAACCAGCAGAATTGAAACTCAGGAAAATAAAAAAGGATTCGAAAATAGGATCATTCGTAAAATCAAGAGTAAAGATCCCGGAATACTTTAATCGGTTTAAATATCAATTTCCTGCGCAATGCACCAGCGTGGAAAACGCTGCAGAGGCAGATGCAGAAAATAATGCCTTCCGGGAAGTGCTGCAAATACAGGCAGAAGGTTATTTAAAAAAACTGTCTGCCTTAACCATGAGATGGGTTCAGTTGCAACAGGGGAAGCCAACCGGGCGGCGGGTAATTAAAGGTGAATTTATGGCCCAGCCATTTTCTGAATTGTGCAGCATTATGGCCAGGGATCTGCTGGCTGATTACAGCAGAGAATTTGGAGATATGGGACCGCAAGGTAAAGTGGGCAAGACCCACGTAGCAAAAATGGAAAGCCTTGAAAAAGAATACCAGTACAAATACAACATAATAAAAAAAGGATTTGATGACAGGGAAAAGGAAGCCATCAAAAAAGGTTGTTGTGGTGAAGGAAATGTTTCCTGCTGCATTAGTGATGAAGAAATATGCAAAGCCTATAATGATCTTGCCAATGAGTACCTGCCGCAGTTTGCAGCTAACATGGAAGACTGGCAGGTAAAATATCAATTGGTGTTTAAGAAATATTTTGATGACCTGGCTTACTGGAGTTACCTGGCCTTTCATAATATTCCGTTCACAAATGACCTGGCCAGTAACCCGCCACACACCGACGATTATTATCGTATGAATTCATTTTACCCGCTTGTAACATCGTACCTGAAAATGGTTCAGTTTATGTCTGTTACAAAAATCATCAAGCCCTGCAGGTTTCAAGCGGTAACGGCGACAAAAGACACATTAGCCATTAAGGAAATGGAGTGTCCACTCGACATTGAGATCCCATTTTTAGTTGGAAAATTTGAAATTAACTGCGAAAAATTTTCTCTTAGTGTGGGCGAAGGAGCTGTGTTTGGTTATGAGAAGAATTTTAAAACCCATCAATCCACTGTTGGTATTGGCATCGGATTTAACCTTGAATTAGAAGCAAAAGCTGGTCCAGTCAAAGGGGGTGTAAGTGCAGAAGCAACTGAAACTGTTTTTATAACTTTTGATGGAAATAATGGCGTTTCAGATATTGGTTTAAAAAATGAAGAAAAAGTTTCAGCAGGCGCTACGGGTATTGGAAAGAAGGAAATCAGTGTTGGCTCCACTTTAGGCATCAATTCCGGATGGAATTTTAATGAAGGCATTTTTAAAGGAAGTTTCGGACCAGCACCTGAAGTACAATTAAACAAAAATGTAAAAACGTATAAACCCAATCAACCATGAAGAGTTTATTACTGCTTACAATTATCGCCTTATATGTCATCAATTCTTTTGCACAGGCACCCTGCAATGATGATATTATCATGAATGTAAAAGGGGCCTGGAAAAAGCGCAGTGATGCTAATATGAAAGCAGATAAAAACCAGGCACAAATTATAAATCGCCTGGATGCCATAAGTAAATTAATTCAAACTGCTTATCCTGATCCTACAGGAACGGAAGCGGGGTGGTATCGTACAATGGAACACAACCCGGTGATAAATAATGGGCCATCCTGCTACCAGTTTAATTCATTATTTCTCTGGTGGTATTGTAACCTAAACCTGCATAAATTAATGCCGTCAGTTGAAACCGGTACCTGGGCGTATGTATTCATAAATGATTTCGGATATTTTATGGGAGATCAATTTGATAAAGCAGCAATAAAAATTGATAACAATACTGTTTACATGCTTCCTAAGTTAGTGGGCGAATGGAAGGGGTTGCCATTATATGAAGTGAAAGGGAGCAATAAATTTCATGAGAATAGAACCGTAATAATAATACGGAATAACCAGCTACCTTATAAACCTGTAAGTCGTTTGCAATATTTAGACGCCATGAAACAGAAAATTGAAAATGAGAAAAAAATACAATTAGATATTATAAATAAAATGGCCGTAAGAAGTGAAGCAGAAAATGAAGAAGTAAAACAACAAGGCTTGAAAAATATTGAGAAATATAACCAGGCCAATAAAGTGGAACAACGAAAAGCAACTTACCTGAAAAACTTTAAAACGGAGAAGCAGCAAAAAGAAGAAAATTTACAAAGGGCAGAAAAAATTTTTAACGACCAGGTAATAACAATAGAAAATATTGGAAAAAAATACACTCCTGATGAATTGCTGCAACCCGCTATTATTAATGAGGACCACGCCTTTAGTGATTTTACAACACAGGAAAATGGCGGAAGAATGATCGTGCTCATTAATGCAGCCTATTTCAATATGCAATTGCCCAGATATGTTCCCCAGTTTATGGTACTGTACTGGAGCACCGAGAATAATGCACCATCACAAAATTTTAAAAAACAATTGGAAGAAAATTTCCAGGTTGATAAGTTAAAGGCAATGATCGATAAATGAGGGTTTGTGATACAATTACTTAGTGTGATACCAGGCAAAATGAGATTTTTTAATTTTAGTTAACCATTTAAATATAAACAATCATGAAAAAGTTATTATTTATTCTCCCCGTCCTGTTATTATCTCTTGGCTTGAAAGCCCAACAAACCGAAGACGAAGTTTATGTAGGTAAAAAGTATGGAAACTATAAAGGAACCGGTATCATAATTCCTGATACTGACCGGAAAGGAAAACCTGACAATGGGCCTGTAACATTAACCGGGATAGTAGTAAAAGTTGATTGGTGCGAAGAAGATTGTAGGACAATTACCGTGAAAAAAGATGACGGAACCACAGTAATAGTTGGAACAAGAGATAACAATTTTACTGTTCCCAAAAAACTCGTTGGCAAAAAAATTATTATTGAAGGCATTGATCCTGCCATGCGCATTCGTGAGAGAAAACCAATAAAACCAGATTATCAGAAAAACATCCAATTTGCGGCATCGGGTATAATAGTAGTAAAATAAAAAAGAATAAAACCCGGTGATGAATTGAAAGCTGTCCATTTGGAGCCTAAGCAATAATACAACTTTCAATTTTTCACCGGCAGTTGTTTAGGAATGAATTATTTAATCAGTTATAATGAAACGAAATATCCAGGGTGCAATCTTTTTTCTCCTGATCCTTATGGCAACAGTTTTTTTACCTGCGCATAGCCAACAACAATACACGCAGGTAGCCGGCAGGGAAAACAGTTACTGTAATTCCACCTGCACATTGATCAATGTTCCCGAACTGAATAATAACCGGATCGCCGTGGTTATAGCAACTCCCGTAATTGAGAATGGGTATGTGTACCTACATCCCATCGGTGTACATTTTATTAATGACAAATGGAGCATCATAAATCTTGATCAACAATCAATGCCTTCGGGAAGTAAGTTCACTGTACAATATTTTTCCAGGCCCGATCCTCAACTTCAATTTGTACATACAATTACCAGTGATAATCTCACCAGCAATCATACCCGGTCATTTATTGATCATGCAGGGCTTAACAATAACCCGGAGGCACAGTTCCGGTTTATATCAAATGGTGGTGGTAATGGAAACAACATGTATGATATCAATATTCAGTATGATAATACTGCGGGCAAATGGTATATATGCAGTATCAAAAAAAAACCTTTGGATACCAACATTGCCTTTAATATTATTCTTGATTCAAGATATGCAGTTGCGCAAATCCCGACAAACATCAGAAAAGATGTAACACCTTTTGATTCAGCAAAAGCAATAAATATTCAAACGGTTCCGCCGGTAATAAATAAGGCAGATATGCCGCCAGTAAAACAACCGAAAATAACTGCTACCGCATATGACTTTAGCCATGTTCATACTTGTATCGACAAAATAAGTGTTAACCCATTGCCGGAAAAACCAAAACCTTTCAGGATACCAAAAATAAAATCGAATGGGGAGATCGACCCCGTTACATCCATCACACAGGGGCTTACCGGAGTTACAGACAAAATGTGGTCGCCGGGGGATACCATTACTGTGGGTTTCAATACAACTCAAACTACTTCATTTGTAATAGGGAAGGTAAAAGCATTTGCCATGATGTGGGAATCCGTTGCTAATATCAAATTCAAATTTATTGCGGATGTAACAAAAGCACAGGTCAAGGTAGGATTCATTAATGATAATACGAGTTGGTCATTGGTCGGAAGAGATGTGCTTAATAATCCAATGGGCTATCAAACTGTAAATTTTGGCTGGCTTGATCAAAATACAGCCGACACGGAATTCAGCAGAGTGATCATTCATGAATTTGGACACGTCCTTGGTTTCATTCACGAACACCAGGCTCCTGCTGCAGGTATTCCATGGGATACAACAAAAGTGATCGCCTATTTCAGCGGCACGCCAAACAACTGGAGCCGTGAAAAAATTGACTTTAATATTTTTCAAACATTTTCTAAAACCGAAACTAATTCTTCTGCATACGACAGGCTTTCAATCATGCATTATTTCTTTCCACCGGAGTTCGTTACCGATGGCAGCATGTTTACATACAATATAAATTTATCTGTTACCGATAAGCAATTTGCAAAACAGGTTTATCCTTATCCACCCACACAAACCGGTTTATTACAAACCGGCGACGACTGCGATGAAATAGAGTTTTCGATTGAATATGATGTTGTGCCTAAAAATATAATTGAGTTTACAATGGAACCGGGAAGAGATGCCAATAATAATTTAATTACATGGTGGAAAAAAATAGCCATACCTACGATAGGAAATGGCGAGGTAGGACTGGAAATGCAGGATGGATATTCCGTAACCAAGTCAGTACCGGTAGTTATTCTGGATAGATCTAAGGGTATCTCATTTGGAAAAGCCAAAATCGCTGGTGTGCACACCGGGTTAAACTTTAAATGGAATGCGTGGCCCGCAATTTTAGGTGGTTGCAGGGTTAAGCTTAAATGGCGAAGAGATAAATGCTGAGGGAAAGAATGGATATGATAAAAAATTATCGTGATCTTTTTAAACAATCAAGCCATATTTAATATTGAAAAGTAGGGTTAACAAATAAATTAATTTATATGAAAAAGCGATCATCATTTTGTTTTCATTTTTTCCCGCTGCTCTTAATGACTGCATCTGTATTCTTTGCTAATGGGCAACAGCAATACACCCAGGTTGCCAGTAGAGAAAACAGTTACTGTAATTCCACCTGCACATTGATAAATGTTTCCGAACTGAATAATAACCGGATCGCCGTGGTTATCGCAACTCCCGTAATGGAGAATGGGTATGTGTATCCTCATCCCATCGGTGTGCATTTTATCAATGACAAATGGAGCATCATAAATCTTGATCAACAATCAATGCCTCCAGGAAGTAAGTTCACTGTACAATATTTTTCAAAGCCCAATTCTGAACATCAATTTGTACATACAGTGAGCATTGAAAATCTCACAAACAATCATACCCGGTCATTTATTGATCATGCAGGCCTTAACAATAACCCCGAAGCACAGTTCCGTTTTATTTCAAATGGTAGTGGTAATGGAAACAACATGTATGATATCAGGATCCAGTATGATACAACCGCAGGCGAATGGTATATATGCAGTATCAAAAAAAGGCCTTTAGATACCAACATTGCCTTTAATATTATCATTGGTTCAAAATCTGCAGTTACGCAAATTCCAACAAACATCAGAAAAGATGTAACACTTTTTGATTCAGCAAAAGCGACAAATATTCAAACAGTTCCGCCGGTAATAAATAAGTCAGATATGCCGCCGGTAAAACAGCCGAAAACAATTGCTACTACTTATGATTTTTCCAAAATCAGGATTTGCATTGACAAGGGGATTGGTATTGGTATTCAACCCGGAGCGTTGCCTGCTGCTGCTCCGGCCATTCCAACAATCAGTTCCAGCGGTGAAATTGTACCGGTTTCAAAGACCAGCCAGGGACTTACAGGTGCTTCAGGTAAGATGTGGCCAACAGGTTCAATAATTACAGTCGGCTTCATTGGTCCGGGCCCCGAAAGCTTAATAAAAAAATACGCTAAAGAATGGGAAACATTTGCCAACATAAAATTTTCATTTATCCAGGATGTATATAAAGCACAGGTAAGAGTGGGATTTGATAAAGACGGCACTTTCTGGTCATATTTAGGTTGGGATGCCAATGAAAATCCAACCAGCCAGGCTTCCCGGCCATTTCATACGACAATGAATTTTGGCTGGAAAGATACTGACCAACCAACCGATATGGAGATCAGGAGTATGGCATTACATGAATTTGGTCATGCACTTGGTTTTATACATGAATCCAATCCGCCTCCGGGGGGAATTCCCTGGGACCAGGATAAGTTGAACAGTTTTTTGGGGAGCAATTTAAATGGAGGAACACCGGTGGTTTTAGAAGAAACCAATCACTTCCATTCTAATTCCTCAACCTACGATGCATCATCCATCATGCGCTACTTTTACCCGGCAACGCTAACTGCAGATGGATCTTCCACCACACTGAATACAGATTTTTCATCGAAAGACAAAACGATGGCCGGACAGTTCTATCCTTTCCCAACCGGCCCGCAAACACAGCAGGGTGATCTGCATACCGGTGATGATTGCGATGACATATTCTTTACGGTTGAATATAATGTAGTAAACAAAAATGTGGTTGAGTTTGACCTGGTATCAGTGGTAAATGAAAATAATATTGTACAAACTCCAGCCTGGAAAAAAATATCCATACCCACAATAGGAAACGGGGAAGTGGGATTGGAAATACAGAACGGATCTTCGGTAACAAAGTCTGTAGCAGTTGTCATTATTGATAAAACCAAGGGGATAGGATTCGGAAAAGCTAAACTGTTAGGATATCACACAGGGTTAAGTTTCACATGGAATGTGTGGCCCGCTATTATCGGTGGATGCAGGGTAAAGTTTTCCTGGTTAAAAGATAAATGTCAGTAAGTATATGAAAAAAATAATTATTCTCCTAACGGTTGCCTTTGTAGGTAAATGCCCGAAGTACAACTGAATAAGAATGTAAAAATCTATAAACTTGCAAACTGATGAAAAAGCTCATTCACATTATTTTTTGTTTATTCTTTTTATCTCATGCAAATGCACAGAACCAGGTTTGTGATGCTACTGCTATCATGGATATGAAAGGAGAATGGAAAACTGATCCTGATAATATTGTTTACCCTGATAAAACATTTCCGGCAAGTCAATACAACCAGTTAAGAACACGTCTTGATAAAATTGCCAGCCTGTTCCGCCAGGCATATCCGGAACCAACAGGCATGCAGGCAATATGGTATCGTTCTATACGTGGCAGCAGCCTCGTTGAAAATGGCCCGGTTCCTTACCAGTTTAATTCTTTGTACAAGAGCTGGTATTGTAATCAAAACCTGCATAAATTAATGCTGGGAGCAGAAACTGGTACCTGGTCTTATGTTTATGTAAATACTTTCGGCTGGCTCATGACTGATCAATGGGATAAGTTAGGTGATAAAATAGAAGGAACTACTGCTTTTCTTTTTCCAAAAAAAATTGGAGAGTGGAAAGGGTTTCCGTTGTATGAGCCATCGGGCAACCCTAACAAATGTAAAGCCATACTGATTACCCGTAATAATCAATTACCGTATAAAGCTGTCACCCGGTCACAATTTTTAAAATCAATGAAAGAAAAAATAGAAGCAAATAAAAAAGCACAAATAGATGTAGAGAATAAAATGGGGATAAGAACAGATGCAGAACAGGAAGCAGCTAAACAAAGCGGAATGGAAAATGCACTAAAATATGCCCCGGCCAGCAGGGTTGAGGAGCGAAAAGCAAACTACCTGAAAAATTATAAAACAGACCAGCAGCGTAAAGAAGAAAATATACAACGTGCCCAAAAATATTATGATGGCCTAATTAAAGGGATTGATGATGCCTGGAAAAATCTTAACGAAGATGAGTTGAAAGAACCGGCAATTGTTGATAATGTTAGTCACGCCTTTTTATTTAAAGGATTTACCACACTGGAAAAAGGAGGAAGAATGATTGTATTTGTGAACAATGAATATTTCAATTTAAAATTACCGAAGTATGTCCCCCAGTTTATTGTTTTATACTGGGAATGGGATAAGAATGCTCCTGCACAAAATTTTAAAAAACAACTGGAAGAAAATTTTTCAACCGATCAGTTAAAAGCAATGATTGATAAATAAAAATCATGAAAAAGATTTTATCAACATTTTCTTTTGCCCTGTTGTTGTTATATTCATTTTCACAACAACCCTGCAATGAAGAAACTATTATGAACACAAAAGGCCATTGGCAAAAACACAACGATGCCATCGTTTTTCCGGATAGCAGTTTTCCTAAAAGCCAGTTTCCACAGGCAAATAATCGTATTGATAAAATGCAAAAAATATTACAGGCGGCCTACCCTGATCTGAAAGGAATTGAAGCAGAATGGTACCGGGGTATTACGGGAAATGCAGTAGTTAAAAATGGCCCTGTTCCTTATAGTTTGGATGCACTATTTCTTCATTACTTCTGTAATCCCTACAACAAACAAGGTATAGAAGTTAACGGTGAAACAGGAACCTGGTTTTATATATGGGCCAACCAGGAAAGCGGATGGTTTGCAGAATATGAAAAATACTATCGTATTCAGAAACAACCGGTGTACCTGTTGCAAAAAAGAGTGGGAACATTAAATGGTTATCCTTTGTATGAAGGGATTGATAATGGAACCAGGAGATATAGCCGTTTTATTATAGTCATGCGCCCGGGAAATTCACCTTACGTACCTGTTACTCAAAAACAATTTTTACAGGCTTTTTTAAATTATAATGAAAAGAAGTTTGCTAAATCCTACCAGTTTCAGTTAGAGAGAAGCCAACATTTTAAAACAGAAGAAGAGGAAGAAGCTAATAAGCAAAATGGATTAAGATCGATTGAAAAAGTCAATAAACCCGAAAGTTGGGAACGACGAAAAGCAGATTACCTGAAAAATTATAAAACAGATAAACAACAAAAAGAAGAATGGTTAATAAAGTTGAGCAAAAACTTTGAGGAAGATATGAAACCGGCTCATGCCATTTTAGACAATGGCACTGCACAGGAATTGGAACAACCTGCCATTTTAGATTTCGAAGATTTATTAACGTTCAAACATTTTAGCACTGCTGAACAGGGCGGCCGTGAGCTGGTAAGATTGAACCCTGATTATTTTAATACTGCCTTGCCAAAATATATTCCGCAACTATTAGTGGTGTACTGGAGTTGGGATAAAAATAAACCTGGAGTTTTTTTTAAAGAACAAATTGAAAAGAATTTTGATTTTAATGCATTAAAAAATATGTTGGATAAATAAATTTTCGTTATGAAAAAGATGATCTGCTTTTTATTACTTATAGCAATGATGCAACATACAATTGCTCAAACTGAAACATTTGATATTGCCACTTATATTCCTCCTCAAAATTTTAATAAGGAAGAAAAGCCGGGTGGCGTTGTTTATTCCCAGGCAAATGACAGTACAGGCAAATTTTGCGCCATTATCATCTTTGCAAGTACAACAGGAACGGGTGATGTGGCAAAGGATTTTAAATTGCAATGGGACGAACTGGCAGTAAAAAAATATACTGCTGATGCTAACCCAACAACTGAAAAAGCACAAACGCCCGATGGATGGAAAGCACTTACAGGCGCTTCGCTTATAAAAATACAAGGCACAGATGCTTATATTGTTCTTACTGTATTCAGTGGTTTTGGAAAAAAAATCAGTGTCATGTCAACGCTGAATGACCAGGCCTATCTTGTTCAACTTGATGCATTTTTAGAAACAGTAAAACTGGATAAAACAAAATCAGTTCCGCAAAAAATTATTCCTCCAGATTCACAAAAAAACGACACTCAAAAAGTAAGTGCAACAACCAGCGATGCTGCAATAACTGGTGACGGAAAATTTGGTCATATGCTTTTTACGCCCATGAAAGACTGGGAAATGAAACGATATACAAACGGGATAATTTTTAAACCATCCAACCTGCCTGATGACCGCTATATTGAAACAAGGATAATGCAATCAAAATCTTTTTCGGGCAGCATGCAGGAGGCAATGGAAACAAGCTGGAATGATGCTCTTACCGAGTTACAGGTTGTGTCTCCCTATACCCCGCCATATTATAATATCATTAAAGACAAAAAATCTTTTAGGGGATGGGACTATATTCAGTGTGAAGGGACGGTGAAAAAAATTGCCGATCAAAGTGAGCTGGGTTATGATAAATATTATATCAATCTTTTTGTAATTAAGCTCAATGACCGGATAGAAAGGATCGTAACAGTAGGCCTTCGAAATATTAATGGTTCAGACTATAGCCCATATAATAATTCAACCTACCGTGATCCCATTCAGGAATTATGCCTCACACTAAGATTTGATGACTGGAAAGAAGAGGTAGTTGGCACTTTAAAAGGCAATCCACTTTCCGGAATGTACGGTGGCTTAAAATTAGGAGGAGGAAACCTTAATGCCAGTTATGTATTGTTCTTTCCAAATGGCCAGGTATTTTTTGGTGAGAAATTTCCTACAACCGGCTTTGATGGAAAGAATACATGGATTTTTGCAGAACTGAATACAAGAAACTGGGGTACTTATAACTTGCAGGATGGTAAAGGAACCATCAACATGGGTTATGGGAAAGTGCCGCTAAAAGTGGTTGGTACAAACCTGGTGATTACCACGCAAAACACGGAGCATACCTATGAAAAATTTCCTTCCCTTGATGGTGCAGTGCTCAGTGGTAAATATGCTTTTGAGGGTGACTGGGGAGGTAAGCCGCCATCCGTTACTTTCACTTTGGATGGAAAATTTATTGATGAGGGAGCTTTAAATATCTTGAATCATCAAACCACAGATCCCGATGAATTCAACATAACTGCAAAGCTTGGCAGCGGCACCTATGAGATAAAAAATTACACGCTGGTATTCAGATATTCCGATGGAAGAAAAGTGCAGATGGTGTTTACCGGTAACGGCTTCGACAGGAAAAATCCCAGCCCGGCTTCACTTACCTTAAGTTTCAATAATGACATATTGTATAAGAAATAATTACTTCATCACAAACCTGGAATATGAAAAAAATATTTTACCTGCTGCTGTTGTCTTTTCTGCCAGTGGCAGAAGTCTTTTGTCAGACTGAAACATTTGATATTGTTACTTACACGCCTCCTAAAGACTGGAAAAAAATTTCCAAAGAAGGCGTGGTGATTTATACTAATGCAGATACCAGCAAAGGTAGTTTTTGCATTTTATCTATTTATACCAGTACCCAAAGTGCAGGCGATGCACAAAAAGATTTTAAAAAAGAATGGAATGATTTTGTTATTACTCCTTATAAAGCACAGGCCAACCCAAAAACAGAAACACAAACCAGCGCCGATGGATGGAAAGCTGTTGCAGCTGTGGCACAAGTAAAACAGGACGACATTGACTCTTATGTTATGCTTACCGTATTCAGCGGTTTTGGAAAAGCAATGAGTATATTGGCCAATTTTAATGATCCATCTTATGCAACAAATATAGATGAGCTGATGGCAAATATGAAGCTTAATAAAACAGCAACAACAACTGAAACCAATAATACAGTTAGTATGCAAACTATTGGGGAAACACAAAAATTTGGCACCGTAATATATACCCCGCCATTAAACTGGAAGGTAGAAAAATATCCCGATGGCGATATATTAATTCCTGCCGATCTTCCAAAAAATGAATTTATGGAGATATGGGTAATGCCTTCTATGCCTTTTTCAGGAACGATGGAACAAGCTTTGCAAAAAAGTTATGATGAGACTGTTGCAAAACTTAATGCTACAAAAATGAATGATGTGAATGGGGGAAATTACAGTACGGTTGCTGCAAAAAAATCTTTACGGGGCTGGGAATATATCCGGTGTAGTGGTGGCATTCATATAGGTGCTGGCGACTATCCTCCTGAATTCGGACTCGATCTGTTTGTAATAAAAATAAATGACCGGTTTGAACAGATTGCCGTTTTAAACAAAAGAGGCAATTGTGACTATTCCCGTTATTACCCTTCTGATAAACTAAGCTATCGCAACGATATTGAGAATTTTTTATTCTCCCTGCAATTTGCAGATTGGAAGGAAGCTGTCGCAAAGCCAGGAACTGTTAAAGGTGATGGCATCACCGGAGTATGGGAAGGTATTTCCTTGTCTGTTGGCCTGGCAAAGCCCGGTGCAGAACTTGGTGCTGAATTAAAAGGTACATATGCCATTTTCTTTTCCAACGGTCAGGTATATTTCGGAACAAGATTTCCTACAGAAGGGTTGGCTGAACTGAATACCTGGATAAGGGCAGAACAAAACCGGCGTGACTGGGGAACCTATACATTCAGCAATGGCAAAGGAGTTATAAAACTTCCTTACGCAGATATTCCCCTGCGGATGGAAAACAACAAACTTATTTTAACAACTAATAAAACCGATCATGGATTTATAAATATCCCATCGGTAGACGGTGCAAGGTTTAATGGCACTTATGCCTTTAGCAGCAAAACTTTTACAGGTGAAGAAACCGGCAAAACGCCATTGATCAGTTTTACTGCAGATGGAAAATTTACCGACAACGGAGGTATTTCCATTATGTATCATACGAGTGTCAGTTGTCTCAATGAAGCAAAGGAACCTGGTTCTGGTACTTATGAAGTAAAAAATTATTCAGTTATATTTAATTATACCGATGGAAGAAAAATAAAAATAGCTTTCATGGGATCAGGTTATGATAAAAAGAATCAAAGCCCGGCAATGCTGGCGTTAAGCACTAATGAAGATGTATTTACAAGGAAATGACGAAGCCTGATGCATATCTTTTCTATGCAATATTGGCCAGTCAGTCGGATAATTCTTTGAGCCAATAATTTATTATACTTTTAAGTATGCCAATATTGAAATACATATCAATAAGTGCATACTTATTTTTTTGTGCCATAAGTAATTTAACAGCACAGCAATACCCCTTTGTTCATTACACTCCTAAAGATGGCCTGGTGAACAGCCGTGTACGTAAAGCCTACCAGGATAGTAAAGGCCGTATGTATTTTATTACTTTTGGCGGATTAAGCATGTATGACGGAGCAAGGTTCAGGAATTATACTTCGCAAAACGGATTGTTAACTGATTTAGTTAATGATGTACTGGAAGTAGGTGAAGATTCTTTATTAGTAGCAGTTAATACCTGTGGATTAAATGTGCTGGTTCGTGGCCAAATGAAAAAAATGACTGTTGCTACGAATAGTTGTCCCATCATCAATCAGTTTCTTAAAAGTAAAGATGGTACTGTTTATGCCAGTACAGATGACGGCTTATACAAAATAAACCAAACTGGCCTTGTAAAACTTACTGCATTTATTCCGCCACAAAACGAACCGGCTATTTACCTGGGTGTTATTACAGAATACAAAGATTTTCTTGTTTTCACCACAAACGATCTGAGGCATTATACCGGGCTTTATCTGTATAATAAAAAAACAAATAGTATTACAGATGCACTGCCTCAATTACAGGTAAACAGTTTAAAAAGCGACCGCACCGGTATTGTGTGGCTCAGCACCCGGGAAAAAATATTGAACTTAGATACTACTGCACTTGCAGGAGGTAAACTGGTAGTAATAAATCCCTATGCGGCATTTTTAAAATCGGAAAAATTTAATCCCGGCAATATAGTTTTTAACCTGCAAAATGAACCCCTGATATCTTCCGGAAATAATGGGGTTACCCGGTACCGGGAAGATGGTACAGCCTTGCATATAGGATCTCCTGAGCTATCTGGTTTTGTAGCACAAAATTTTTTTATTGACCGTGAAGATGTGCTCTGGATATGTCATGATGGTAATGGCGTTTATAAACTTCCCAATACAAAACTCCAGTCTGTTGATTCTTTTTTCGGTAAAAATACATCAATGGTAAGAACAGTAAATGTTGATACGCCTGATTCCTGCTGGACAATGATGAACAATGGCCAGTTGATATTGCATACCTCATTAGGGAGTAAAAATTTTTCTATCAATTCTTCAATTAAGGTGAATGCCTTACATTATTATAATAAACACATTTACGTTGCTGATTATCACAAATTGTACATAGCACCTATTCCCGATAAGCATCAAAAAATAATCCGGTTAAAACAAATACTGACACTACCCGATACTGCTTCTTTCGGTCGCAGGTTTATAAATGACCCGTATGGTAATATCATATTATTCGAAGCAAGGAATATATGTGTGTTGCAAAATGAAAAATTATTATTTACCTACCCGTTAAGATCTTACGACCTTATAGAAGGAATGTACCTCGACAAAAATAAAAAATTATGGGTGGTAAGCCGCAGTAACGGGCTGCAGGTTTTTTCCATTCACCCCGAAAACCCAGCCGGCTACCTTAAAAAAGAAGGTGGGTTTATAAAAGAATTTGAGAATGCATCTCCCCGTTGTATTACAGTTGATAAAAATGAAATCTTGTGGGCCGGCACCCGTTACAATGGCTTGATGGGATTTGAATACAGGGATAATCAATTAATAAAAAGATATCATTTTCAAACAAAAAATGGATTGACGGATAATTTTATTACGGCACTGGCATGCGACAAAAATAATAATATACTTATTGGCACACAAACCGGGTTAGACAGATTATTAAAAACAAAGGATGGTTTTTACCTGGTAGAAAATGTAACCAAAAGCAATAATATTTTTTCCTATATCTATAATGTGTGGACAGACGCCGGTAACAATACTTTTGCACTTACCAATTCCGGTTTAGTGTACAGGGTAGAGCCTGCTATGGCTGCAGCTGCAATTTATGATCCACAGTTACTGATTGAAGAAATAAAAGTAAACGGACAATCAATTCCTGATTACAGTACACCACTCCAGCTGAAAGACCTGCAACGGAATATTACCATCAGCCTTGCAGCTCCTGCTTTTATAGATGAAAAGCAGGTAAAGTTCAGTTATCTTTTATCTGGCAGTGGTGCCAAGGAATGGAGCGATACTTCTTCGGTAGCAGATATAAACCTGCTTAACCTTGCGCCGGGCAAATACACATTACATGCAAAAGCTTTTTTTCTTTCTACAGAATATACTTCAAAACAAATTGAGTTTTCTTTTTTTATTCTTCCACCGTGGTGGCAAACCTGGTGGTTCCGTTTATTGATTGGCTTATTTACCATTGGTTTATTAGTACTGGCTGTAAGAAGCTATTATCGCAGAAAATTAAACAGGCAAAAAAATTTTCTGGAAAAGCAACAGATCGTTGAAAAAGAAAGAACAAGAATTGCAGCAGATATTCATGATGATCTGGGGGCCGGGCTTTCCACCATCCGGTTCCTTAGCGAAAAAGTAAAACGAAATTCTTTTAGTGAGGTAACAAAAACAGATGCTGAAAAAATTGTAACCAATTCAAACGAACTGGTACAAAAAATGAATGAACTGATTTGGGCAATGAATGAGAAAAATGATACGCTTGAAGATCTGTTGTTTTATACACGTTCTTATGTAGCTGAATATGCCGAAGAGAATAACCTTAGGTTCAATATGAATCTGCCTGAAATTATTCCTGTGGTAATAATAAGCGGAGAAGTGAGAAGAAATGTTTTTTTAACGGTAAAGGAAGCCCTGCATAATATAGTAAAACATGCGCAGGCAAAAAGTATAGCTATAACTATCAGTATAAATAAAAATTTACTGATCATTTTAAAAGATGATGGAATTGGATTTATTGAAACTGCCAAAGGTGAGGGTAACGGTTTAAAAAATATGCAAAAAAGAATACAGTCTGTTGGTGGCAGTTTGGCAATAACAGGTATAAATGGTGTGGAGGCCAAAATAGAAGTACCATTATTTCAGAAGCAGTGAGTATAACTTTTGTGCTATTGTTACCATATAGTAGTATGTTACATTTACATTATGACGCAAATTAAAATTTGTATTGTAGAGGATTTAAAAGAAGTACGTGATGGTATGACCAGCCTGCTTACTTTAGACGAACGCTTTGAAGTGCTGGCAACTTTTCCTGATGCAGAAAAAGCAGCCGATGAATTGCCGGCCTGGCAGCCCGATATCATCATTATGGATATAAACCTGCCTGGCATGAATGGTATAGAGTGTATTAAAAAAGTAAAACCACAATGCCCCAACAGTCAGTTTATTATGTTTACTATTTATGAAGATGATGAGAAAGTATTTGAAGCATTAACTGCAGGTGCAAGTGGTTACCTGCTTAAAAAAACACCGCTGGGAAAAATTACCGACTCTCTTATAGAACTGCATTCCGGCGGTTCACCAATGAGTACACAAATTGCACGTAAAGTAATCAGCCGTTTACAAAATAACAGGCCATCTGAAGAAATAAAAGTGCTGTCGCCAAGGGAAAATGAAGTATTGCAATTGCTTGCCAAAGGTTTATTGTATAAAGAAATTGCAGATAAACTTTTTATTTCAACCGATACTGTACGCCAGCATATTCACCGCATTTACGAAAAACTGCATGTGCAAAACCGCACAGAAGCCATTAATAAAGCCTACGGCAGAAACTAACAGTTCAACTCCCGCTATAACTTTTGTGCTATTGTTATCCTTACCACCCTGCAATAGGTTTGTAAAGGAAGTGTAAATTAATCTTCCATCTCCTTCCTCATTAATTAAAAAGAATGAAAAAGACCATACTTATTTTTTGGCTGTTGCTAACATACGGATTTACCCGTTCGCAAACAGTAATAGCTAAAGACACAGCAAAAAATAAAACAGTAAAAACAAAAGCAAAAACGGCGCTGAAGGTAGAACCACCCAAGGCTATTATTATACCCATACCGGAATTTATTAACCAGCCATATTATTACGACCAGAATGATAACAAGCTTATAAAATTAGAAAACGCCACTGCACAGCTCATCACCAAAAAGAAAACATTTGGGTTAAAAGGTGCCAAACAATTTTTTAGTATGGCCGAGGCTTCATCCAAAATACGGTTTACTGCAAAAACACATATCAATTTCATTATAAAAACAAGCGGCGATGTAATTGACCTTACCTCCTATATTAAATTATACAGGTTTGTGTCCAACAACGAAAAACGTGAGGTAACCATTACATCCAAAGAAGGGGTGTTAACTGACAAAGAAGAAGAAAAAGGAAAATTTATTACGATGAGTGTAAAAACATTGTCGAAAGATAATTATATGATTGAATTTTCAGAACCACTGGAAGCCGGTGAATATGGTTTTGTATGGGTAAAAAATATGGAGTTGAAAGAATTTAATGTATTTGCATTTGGTATCAATTGGAAGAACAGTGATTAAATTATTAAAGTAAGCAGTGTATGAAAAAAATATTTTTTTATTGCTTTGCCTTCCAGTTTTTTCTTTTATCTGTAATTAAGCTTATTGCCCAACCCCCAAAACTAAATACTGCATTTTATTTTTGTTCCGGTATTGTAGTGGATAGTAAGGGAAATGCTTTTGTAACAGGTAAAAACAATAAGATCATCAAAATAACTCCAGATGGAAAAGCATCACTGTTTCAGGGGATATGCACTACCTTATGTCTGTCTATATTTGGATAGTTTCTTTTCAATAAAATACCATAGATCATGATTGAGATTAAAAAAATCAGCCGCATTTTAAAGGTTAAATTTTTTGCATGTGCGCTTATATGCATTTTAATTAACTGCAATACATATGCGCAAAAACAATTCATACACATTGCCACTAAAGCGAACGGTAACTGTAACGACAACTGCACATTGCTGGATATTCCGGAACTCAATAACAATCCTGTTGCTATCATTTGGGCAACACCGGTATCAGACAATGGGATAAATTTTAATCCTCATCCTATCGGTGTTTTTTATTTCAAAAATAAATGGAACATTTTTAATCTTGATCAAACGGCCATAGCCCAGGGAAGTAAGTTTAATGTAGAGTATGTTGCAAGACCTGATGAGAATCACTTTCTATACGTGATAAAAACCGAAAATTTATTAAAAGCCGGCTCTACTTATTTGAGAGACGGAACTGCTTCCATTGATAATCCAAAACTTAACAATAATCCAAATGCAAAATTTTACGTTTTTGCCAACTGGAATCCTATAGGCCAGGGTGGTATTGCAAATAGGGACGAAACAAAACAGGATTATGATCCTGCAACAGGCAAATGGCATATCAGTAACATTAACAAAAAAGAATTGTATGAAAGAGTTACCTATAATATTATTATTTCTGCAGCAGAAAATGCAGTTACTCAGGATAAAGGCAACCAGGATGTTTCAATAAAAGATCCCAAAAAACCCGCTGATACAATAGTGGCTATTGATAAGCCTAAAGATGTAAATAAGATCATTCCCCAAAAGCCGGCAGAAATCATAACCCCAATTGATAAACCTACAGATGTAAATAAGATTATACCTAAAAAACCGGAAGAAAAAATAACAGCTATTGAAAAGCCAACGGAACAGAAAAAAATCATACCTAAAGAACCAGTTCCAGTTCGTTTGAATGGTTTCGTAGATATGCATACGCACCCGATGAGTTATCTGGCGTTTGGGAAAAGATTACTTCATGGCGCACCTGATATTGGTTTAATAATACCTGCCGGAACAAGAAACTGTAATCCCCTGGATTTTAGAGCAACCACAATCAATGAAGCGCTCGGAAATTGCAGCTCAACACATGGTGGCTGGGGTTTAAATAATAATTGTGGAGATCATGT
>JAYVPT010000026.1:0-69273 GCA_043757165.1 Ferruginibacter sp. | reverse complement strand
GGGTCAATTTGAGCCGGAATCAGGGGGTCAAATTGAAATGGCCGACGGGGGTCAGTTTGAAATGGCGGGAGGGGGTCAATTTGCGTGGGTTTTCCATTCGGGTGCCAAGGAAATCCTGAAAGAGGTGGTTTTTTCACTATTTGTGTACGTCGGGAAAAAGGCAATACAGGAAAATGGATGTACTTTTGTTGTTTATTACACAAATGGTTTTTATGCAATTAAATGATCTATATCAAAAAGCCCTTGGCTTTCAATTTCTTTCGGTAGAAGAAGGCATGTATTTATTTGAAAATGCTGCACTGGCAGAATTAATGTATGTAGCTGATGAGCTGCGAAAAAAGCAGGTGCCGAATGGTAAAGTTACCTGGCAGATTGACCGCAATGTAAATACCACCAATGTATGTATTGCCAATTGCAAGTTCTGCAATTTTTACCGCATACCGGGCCATGCCGAAGCTTATATCACCGATATTGAAACCTATAAAACAAAAATTGAGGAGACCATAAAATTTGGTGGCGATCAGTTATTGTTACAAGGCGGACATCACCCTGAACTGGGACTGAGTTTTTATGTGAATTTGTTTAAAGAACTGAAAAGCCTTTACCCGAATATAAAACTACATACACTTGGCCCACCTGAAGTTGCACATATTACCAAGCTGGAGAAAAGCACCCACCGTGAAGTATTGATGGCATTAAAAGAAGCCGGTATGGACAGCCTCCCCGGCGCCGGTGCTGAAATTTTAACCGACAGGGTACGTCGCCTCATCAGCAAAGGAAAATGTGGTGCACAGGAATGGCTGGATATTATGCATGAAGCACACAAACTAAATATTACCACTAGTGCCACCATGATGTTTGGACATGTGGAAACTTTACAGGAACGTTTTGAACACCTGGTAAAAATAAGAGAAGTGCAAAGCCGAAAACCGGAACATGCAAAAGGATTTTTAGCCTTTATTCCGTGGACCTTCCAGGATGTAGATACCCTGCTGGCTAAAATACGTGGCGTACATAATTTAACCACAGCCGAAGAATATATCCGCATGATTGCGATGAGCAGGATAATGTTACCGAATGTAAAAAACATTCAGGCAAGCTGGTTGACAGTTGGTAAACCCGTGGCACAAATTTGTTTAAATGCCGGTGCCAACGATTTTGGCAGTATTATGATAGAAGAAAATGTAGTAAGTGCCGCAGGTGCACCACATCGTTTTACCAGCACCACCATTCAACAATCAATAAAAGAAGCCGGTTTTGAACCACAGTTACGTAACCAGCAATATGAATGGCGTGAAATTCCGGCATCAATTGTAGAACAGGTAATTAATTATTAAAGGACAGAAAAATTTATAATGACAAATCCGGACTTAAAAAAACTACTGCACCGCTTTAGAATGACAGGGATTGCAGAAGGTATTTCTTTTTTGATATTGATATTTATAGCGATGCCGCTAAAATATGTTTTCCATTTTCCGCAAGCGGTAAAAATGTTTGGCTGGGTACATGGTGTTTTATTTGTAAGCTTTATTTACTTTGCTTTTGAAGTATTTGGCAATTTTAAAAAAACATTCAGCTGGCTGGTAAAAGCATTTTTTGCTTCTATTCTTCCTTTCGGAACCTTTGTGTTGGATAAAGAGTTGAAGAAAGAAGAAAATAGTTTATAAAATTATTTACAAAAAATTTAAATGGCTATTAAAGTAATTGCCTTTGATGCAGACGATACACTTTGGGTAAATGAACCTTATTTTCAGGAGATAGAAAAAAAATTCTGCAGCCTGCTGGAAGATTATTTACCCCAACACACTATATCGCAGGAATTGTTTAAAACCGAAATAGAAAACCTGGCTTTATATGGCTATGGTGTAAAAGGTTTTATGCTGAGTATGATTGAAACTGCAATACGTATCAGCGGAAAAACAATGCATGCTGATACTTTAGAAAAAATTATTGGGTTAGGAAAAGAGCTTTTGGAAAAACCTATTGAATTATTAGATGGTATTGAAGGGGTATTGCAACAATTAAAAAATAAGTACAGGCTGGTTGTTGCCACCAAAGGCGATCTTTTGGACCAGGAGCGTAAACTAAAAAAATCCGGCATCGAACATTATTTTCATCATATAGAAATTATGTCGGATAAACAGGAAGCCGATTTTACCAAGCTGATAAAACATTTAGACATTCAGCCTGAAGAATTTTTAATGTTGGGTAATTCATTAAAGTCGGATGTAATGCCGGTACTTGCCATTGGCGGGCATGCCGTACACATCCCTTATCATATTACATGGGCTCATGAAAAAGTGAAACATCATTTTGATCATCCCAATTTCAGGAAAATAGAAAAAATATCTGAAATTTTACCGTACTTGCTTTCATAAAAATTTATACATGGATTTTGCCCTCTTACCAAAAGTTGAATTACATCTTCACTTAGATTGTTCACTAAGTTATGATGTGGTATCAACTATTGATCCTTCTGTTACAAAAGAAGATTATTTACAAAACTATATCGCACCCGAAAAATGCACCAACCTTGCTGATTTTTTAACAAGAGCAGTAACAGGATTTGCATTAATGCAAACCAAAGAGCAGTTGCAACTGGTCTTATTCGATCTGTTTAAACAATTGCAGGCCGACAATGTATTGTACGCCGAAATTCGTTTTGCTCCATTACTGCATACACAAAAAGAACTAACACCTTATGAAGTGGTTGCGGCAACAGAAGAAGCCACAGCAAAAGCTGTAAAAGAAACCGGTATTGAAGCAAGATTGATCTTGTGTACCCTTCGGCATTACAACGAAGTACAAAGTATGGAAACGGTACAACTGGTGGAGCAATTTAAAAACACTTATGTGGCAGGCTTTGATATTGCAGGCGATGAAGCCGGTTTTCCTATTGATGCACATGTTAAAGCATACCAATACGCAAAAGAAAAAAACATCCCCTGCACCGCACATGCTGGTGAAGCAAGTGGCCCGGCAAATGTTTGGGAAACACTGGAGCATTTTGGCCCGTCACGTATCGGGCATGGCGTAAGAAGTTATGAAGATGCTGCGCTGGTGAAGCACTTGCAAAAGAATAAAATTCATTTAGAACTTTGTCCTACCTGCAATGTGCAGATCAATATTTGCAATACATATAAAGATCACCCGATAGATAAATTATACAAGGCCGGTGTTTCAATAAATGTAAATACTGATTGCAGAACAATTTGCAATATTGATTTAAACAGGGAGTACAAAAAACTACATGCAACATTTGGGTGGACGGCTGATGATTTTTACAACACCAATGTAAATGCTATAAACGTTGCTTTTATAAATGATGCATTAAAAATCACGTTGCTGAATAAATTAAAAACAGCTTACAATAAATAATTTTTATGGCAGAAGATTTAACTATTATTGAAGGTAGTAAAGAAGATGTTTACCAATCTTTGCTACCGCAGATAAAAGCATTGATAGATGGCGAACCTGACCTTATCGCCAATCTTGCAAATGTATGTGCTGCTTTAAAAGAACAATTCAAATGGTTTTGGGTGGGCTTTTATTTAGTGAAGAATGATGAACTGGTGTTGGGCCCATTCCAGGGACCGGTTGCCTGTACAAGAATTAAAAAAGGCCGTGGTGTCTGCGGCAGCAGCTGGCAACAGGCAGCAACATTAATTGTGCCTGATGTAGAAAAATTTCCCGGGCATATTGCCTGCAGCAGTTTATCAAGATCGGAAATTGTTGTACCCATCATCCATAATAATGAAGTGATCGGTGTATTGGATGTAGACAGTGAATTGTTGGATCAGTTTGATGAGGTTGATAAAAGATATCTGGAGGAAATAGTAAAGCCCCTGAACCCAGGGAAACCTGGATTGAACTTTAATAGTTAATTCACCTGCATCAATATTGTAACTACAACAAAAAATAAGGAGTTTAAAATCGTAGAGACTAAAGCCCCTTTAGGGGTTTGGGGCTGCATTATCTTTCCAGCCCCATAAATATCTGCAGGCATAGGTTCTGTAAGGGCTCCATTTTTTTGCAGCAGAGATCATTTTTTCTTTCATCAGTTTTTTATCTGCTGCATCAACGTTATACAGTTTACAAATAGCTTGTTGTATTCCCAAATCATCTACAGGAAAAACATCTTCTCTTCCTAATGTAAACATTAATATCATTTCCACCGTCCATTGACCAACCCCTTTAATTTGCGAAAGATATTTTATCAGTTCTTCATTACTCATTTTGTACAAACGGGCATCGGTAATTTTTTCTGTAATAAAAAAATTACATACGTTTAATACATAATTGGCTTTTGCATTACTCAGTCCAATACCTCTTAAAGTTTCAAAAGGTGTTGCGGCAATTTGTTCAGCAGAGGGAGTTTTGGTTTTATATAAATTTAAAAAGCGCTTATGAAAAACATCGGCCACTTTAATACTTAATTGCTGACTCATTATAGAGGTACACAAATGCAGGTACACATTTTTCCTTTTTACCAGCACATAGGGCTCCTGCAGCTCAATTATTTTTTTTAGCTTTTTGTCTTTATGCAGATGTATAATATGTTCCATGAAAATATTTAGTTTACGTTCCAACTCGTTCCCCCGTCTTTTTCATCTTTTACAGTAATACCCAAAGCTGTTAACTGGTTTCTTATTTTGTCGGATGTTGCAAAATCTTTTTTTACTTTGGCTTCTTTTCTTATCTCTATTAATAATTCCATTAAACCGGTTAAAGCACTGTTATCATTTGCACTTATATTTTCTAATCCAAACACATTTTCTAAGTAGGCTTTAAATTTTTGTTGCAACAATACTAAAGTTGAAGCTGAAATTGCATCAGTTTTTATCAACCCGTCTTTTATAGAATTAATTATGGGCACCAGTTCAAATATATTGGCCAACACTTTTGCGGTGTTAAAATCATCATTCATACTTTCATCAAACTCTCCAATAAACCTTATCACTTTAGCATCAAGCGCTGCATCTGCTGCCAACTGATCACTAACAATTAACATCTTTTGCAGCACTTCATAAGCCTCCCATAATCTTTTCAATCCTTTTTCACTCGCTTGCAATGCTTCGTTACTAAAATCCAATGTACTTCTGTAATGTGTTTGCAACATAAAAAAGCGTACCGTCATAGGAGCATATGCTTTTTCTAATAACGGGTGATCACCTGTAAATAATTCTTCGGGTAAAAAACCATTACCTAAACTTTTGCTCATCCTGGTACCATTAACCGTTAGCATATTGGTATGCATCCAGTATTTAGCCGGGCTTGTATGATAGCAGGCCTGGCTTTGTGCAATTTCATTGGTGTGATGTGTGGCAGCCAGATCCATTCCACCACCATGTATATCAAATTGTTTACCCAGATATTTTTTACTCATGGCAGAGCATTCAATATGCCAGCCCGGAAAACCCATACCCCATGGGCTTGGCCATTGCATTAAATGTTCGGGTTTTGCTTTTATCCATAATGCAAAATCAAGCCGGCCACGTTTTTCATCCTGTCCGTCCAGGTCTCTTGTACCCTCTAACAGATCTTCTAATTTTCTGTTGGTTAGAATGCCGTAATTTTTTTCCTTACTGTATTTTTCCACATCAAAATAAATGGTGCCATTCATTTCATACGCATAACCATTGGCCAAAAGTTGTTGCGCCATTTCTATTTGCTCAGCAATATGCCCTGTGGCAGTTGGTTCAATTGATGGAGGTAAATTATTCAGCAGGTCCATTACATGTCTGAAGCCCAAGGTATATTTTTGAACGATCTCCATTGGCTCCACCTGTTGCATCCTTGCTATCTTACTAAACTTATCATCGCCTTCGTCACGGTCGCCTTCTAAATGCCCTGCATCGGTAATGTTACGTACATAACGCACTTTATAACCCAAATACATCAGGTAGCGGTAAATAATATCAAACGAAATAAATGTACGGCAGTTACCCAAATGTACATCGCTGTAAACTGTAGGGCCGCACACATACATACCAACATAGCCGGGAGTAATGGGAGTGAATGATTCTTTCTCCCTGGTTAATGTATTATAAATTTTTAATGCCATAAATTATTTTTTGTACCGGGCTGTTGCAATACTATTCAACTTCAGTGGCAACAGTTGTTTGTTAATTTTGTTTTTTAATAAAGAAGAAATTAATCACTCTTCAGCCACAAATATTTTCTCAACAAATTTTAATTAATGAAACCTAATGCCGGAACGGCAGCAAAGATATTATAGATTGCCGCAAGGGCAACAACAAAATTGATATGGGGAGTTCTTTTTCATTTGATAAACCGAAAATACAATTATTTTTTTAATTGTAAATCGGCAAAAAGGGGAAAGTGGTCGCTTAGCTTTTTGGGAATGCGTAAAAACTGCTCTACAGAAAATTTACAGGACACAAAAATATTATCAATACGCAATGTTGGCGAAATGCCGCTGAAAGTGCGGCCAAAACCACTACTTTTTTCTGTAAAAGCATTTTTCATGCCTTTTCCAATGGTGTTGTAAGCATAGCTGTTGGGCACATCATTAAAATCGCCACATACAATAACAGGGTAAGGGCTTTTATCCATTTCTTCCTTTATTCGTTCTGCCTGTACCTTTCTTTTTAAAAACCCGGTTTTTAATTTGCTTATTAAACTTTTTGATTTTTTTAAATCGGCTTCATCGGTAATAGTGGGCTTTTCTATATACTCTAAATTGGTAGCATTAAATTTTAATGATTGTAAATGAATATTGAATATTCGTATGGTATCTTCTCCCTTTACAATATCAGCGTATTGAAAAATAGAATTATAATCATTGGGATAAAAGCTTACGGTTTGTTTATTTATGATCGGATATCTTGAAAAAATGATAATGCCAAAATGATGATTGCCGTCAAAATCAAGTTTGGGATTAAATGAATAATGATAATCCGTAAACCCTTCTGCCTGCATAATCTCGGGAATATAATTAATGGCTTTAGATACATTATCGCTGCCCACCATTTCCTGGCAGCAGGCAATATCAGGCTGATTTTCGTTGATCAGTTGCAGCATCTCCTGTTTTTTTTCCGGATGTTTTTTATGCTCCAGTATATCAAAGTGCTCTACATTCCAGCTCATAATGCGTAATGCCCCTGGTTGCTTTTGCTTTTCAAATGATGAGGAAAACCTGAAGGGAATAATATTGGTTACAGGTTTATATGCAAAAAGTATAGCTACAATGGAAATTAACGACCATCGTAGCTTTACAAAAACCCAGAATACAATAAAGAGGATTAATAGCAACAATAAATAAAAAGCCGATAGTGTGAGAAGTCCTAATGGCCACCATATTTTCGGATCAGACCATCCGCCATAACAACCCAATAAAAACAATACCGCCAGAACAATATTGGAGGTGATGAAAATTTTTTTTGTTACTCTGCGGAAAAGGCTTTTGGGCATTGTATAATAAAGATAGCGCTTTGCCTTTAAAAAGATTCCAGACAAAATGTTAACTATAACTCTTCTTCGCCAGCCCGCTTTAAAATATTTTTTTCTTCGTCTGTAAGAAAATGATAACCCTTCTGGCTGATCTTATCCAGTATCTCATCAATACGTTGTTGTGTTACGTTTGCGGTTTTATTAAATGGTTTTCTGTCGCCGGTATTATAAAACACTTTTTCTTTTATCCTTTTCTGCTGTTTTCCTTTATTGGGATTAAAAATATTGCTGCACCAATCATACAAGCTGTGCATCCAGGTACTTGCATCTGTTCCCTTACGTAACAGTACCACAAATAAAAAGCCTGCCAGTGCACCACCTAAAATTGCAAAACTGTTGGCATTATTAAGAGAAAAAGCAAATAAGAAATTTATTAATAGAAATAAACAGGTTAGCACCCATACCGGAATGCCATTACCAATATTCCTGAATATGCGGTAGTTGGGAGAAAACGTGGTTACTGCAACAGCCATAGCTGCTGAGCCGGTTTGTGAGCCAAATAAAAGCAAACTGTTTACATTAGGCCTTAACAGAGGAAATGTATTTGTTACGACAATAAAAAAAACAGCGCCCAGCAAACTGCCATAAATATAAATGGGAAAAATAAGACGGTTGCCGGAAATATCCTGAAGGATATAACCAAAGGCCCATAGCCAGAGCATGGTACTAAGCATAGTAAGCAATAATGGAAAAGGATCTGTTCCACCCTGCGAAAACATGAATGTTAAAAGCGTCCACGGCCTTTCACTTAATGTAGTAAGGCTGGCCGGCATTGCAAACCATTCCAAAGCATCGAAAGCCGGTGCAGCAGTACCCTGGCCCTGGTGGGTATATAAATAAAATACTCTTGACAAAAGAATTAAAAAAAAGCAAACAATGTTTGCAGCAAACAATGCAAAAACTGCATTGCCCGGTTGCCCAAGGGTAAACCTGCGTTTGGGTACTTTGTAATCCTTGTAACGGTCCGACTCTCCCATAAAAAATAGCTTTCTTTACAAATGTAAAACTACTAACAGTAAAGGCAAAAGATTGTTAAGAGTTAATAGAAAGTTTTACGGCTGGTTTTGTTCCAGTACAATACCAGTAAAAAACCAATTAGTGCACCGGCAAGATGAGCAAAATGACCAATATTATCTCCTTTGATCCTGTATACTCCTCCAAACAGGTCGATTAAAACAAAAAAAGGAATTGCATATTTTGCTTTTACCGGAATTGGAATAAACATCAGGTACAATTCTGTATTAGGAAATAAATATGCAAAAGCAGCAAACACACCCATGATTGCTCCCGAAGCACCCAATGAGGAACTATTATTAAGGTAGGCTTCTGTTATCAAATTCAGCGGTATTCCCTTGTTTAAATATTCTTCTGACATTTTTGCCATCTGCAAAGCATCATAAGGTTGTATGAACTGCTCTAAAACTGCAGAACCAACTCCGCAGATCAAATAAAAGATTAAAAATTTCTTTGGTCCCCAGTATCTTTCTAAAATTGTTCCAAACATCCACAAACCAAACATGTTAAACAGAATATGTGCTATATTAAGGTGCATGAACATATGAGTAATCAGCTGGTGTGGTTTAAAAAGAGGCGACTTGAAATAATGAAGAGAACCCCATTCATTAACATCAAACTGAGATTGAGGTATCATGTTTTGTGCAGCAAAAACGAGCACATTAATAATGATGAGGTTTAAAACAATTGGCGTTGTTCTTTGCAAATGGTTTCCGGAATTATAATATGACATACGTTAAAGTTAACAGTTAAATTTTTATTTTAGTTTCAGTAATACCACACACTCTATATGATGTGTATGTGGAAACATATCTACCGGTTGAATTTTTTCAACTGAATATTTTTCACTCAATAAACCAATATCCCTGGCCTGTGTGGCGGTGTTACAGCTTACATAAACAATTTTAGGTGCTGCAATTTCCAATAATTTTTTTACCAGTTTATCATGCATGCCAACCCGTGGCGGGTCGGTTATAATAACATCTGGTTTGCCATGTGTTGTAAAAAAATCGTCGTTACAAATTTTAATTACATCGCCTGCAAAAAAATGGGCATGGATAACATTATTTAATGCGGCATTTTCCTTCGCATCTTCAATAGCATCTTCAATTACTTCAACCCCAATTATTTTTTTAGCCTGTTTGCTAACAAAAATGCCGATGCTGCCGGTGCCACAGTATAAATCGTACACTACTTCATTACCGGTAAGCCCGGCAAAATCTCTTGTAACGGTATAAAGTTTTTCCGCCTGTTTAGTATTGGTTTGAAAAAATGATTTGGGCGATATCTTAAAAAAAAAATCTTCCAGTTTTTCTAAAACAAAGCCTTTACCAAAATAAACCTGCGGTGTTAAATCGTAAATGGTGTCATTCCATTTAGGGTTGATGGTAAAAAGCAGTGTGGTTATTGATGGTGCCTGTTCCAAAACATGCTGCAACAATTTTTTGCGTTCTGTTTCATCATCGTAATTAAAAATCACATTTACCATCAGCTCGCCGGTGGTACAATAACGGATAACGATATTACGCAGCCACCCGGTATGTTCCCTTACATCATAAAAAGAATAGTTGTTTTGCAAAGCAAAATCCCTGATGGTATTACGGATGCTGTTATTTACCCCATCCATTAAATAACATTCATCAATATCAATTATTTTATCAAAAAGACGGGGTACATGAAAACCAAGAGCACCTTCCTCCAACACATTAGAACTGTCCATTTCTCCCGGCAGCAAATACCGTTTGTTGCTAAAAGTAAATTCCAGTTTATTACGATAATATTTATCATCATCTGCTCCAATGATGGGTAGTATTTCGGGGAGCGCTACTTTTCCAATACGCCTCAAATTTTGTTCTGCTTCCTGTTGTTTGTATTGCAATTGTTTTGCATAAGGGAGCATCTGCCATTTACAGCCGCCACAAATACCAAAGTGTTTGCAAAAAGAAGGCACCCTTTCTTTGGAGTATTCTTTAATTTCCTGTACCCTGCCTTCGGCCCAGTCTTTTTTATTTTTGGTAATGAACACGTCGGTTACATCGCCGGGCACGGCACCGGATATAAAAATTACCTTACCGTCCAGCTTAGCCAGCGCTTTTCCTTCGGCAGCATAGTCAGTAACCAAAACGTTTTCGAGTATTATTCTCTTTTTGTCTTTTTTCACGGCAGCAAAAATACTTTATTAATCATCAATATCGTTTTGTTAACGAATTGTAATTGTTAAATGATGTAGATACCTGCAGTTGCACATTAATCAACGATTTTAAATACATTTGCTATCCTTATAATATCATGAAAAAAAATATTCTTTTAGCAGCAGCAATAGTTTTTGTCAGCCTTGGTTTTGCCCAGGGCTACCAGGTTACCTTACAGGCTCCGCAATACAAAAGCGGCATTGCTTATCTTACCTATTATATGGGGGCTAATTTAAATGTGGAAGATTCAGCCGCAGTAAGCAACACCGGCATTGCCATTTTCAAGGGCACAAAAAAATTACCCGGTGGCATTTATGTTATTGTTTTCCCAGGTAAACGATTAAGAACTGAATTTTTAGTAGATAAAGAGCAAAAAATTACGATAAAGGCAGATACCACCGACTTTCTTAATAAAACCTTTGTAACCGGTTCAAAAGAAAACGTGGTTTACCTACAATATCAAAAATTTGTTGCCCAAAAAGGTAAACAATTAGAAGAAGAGAGAAGGGCCTATGCTATATCCACAACAAGGGCCGATTCTTTATTACACGAAAAAAATTACAACCAACATAATGCAGCGCTAAATACTTATAGGGAAGGTGTAATAAAAAACCAACCCAACTCCATGATGGCAGCATTGCTTAAAGCCATGAAAGAACCCGCTGTTCTTACCAACAACCCAATAACACGCCAGGACACTATTAATAACTATAATTATTATAAAGCACATTACTGGGATGGTGTAACTTTTATGGACGAGAGGATCATCCGCTCTCCTTTCTTTTTAAAAAGACTGGAGCATTATTACCGTGAAGTGGTGCCACAAGTTGCTGACAGTATTATAAAAGATGTTGATTATAAATTACTGTTGGCAAGAAGCTGCCCGGAAATGTATAAATTTTTATTAAACTGGTTAACGGATGAATACATCAGCCCAAAATATATGGGACAGGATGCGGTGTTTGTACACCTGTTTAATAAATATCACAGTAAAGGGTTAACCAGCTGGCTTAACGAAAAACAAATGGAAAGCATCAGCCGCAGGGCATATATGCTGATGGCAAATTTAATTGGGGAAAAGGGGGCTAATCTTGAAATGATTGACAGCAGCGGACAACCATCAGCACTATATGATATAAATGCCGATTACACCGTAATTTGTTTTTGGGACCCCAACTGTGGCCATTGTAAAGAAGAAGTACCAAGATTAGATTCAATTTACCAGGCCAGCTGGAAACAACATAATGTAAAAATTTATGCGGTGCTTACTCCCGATGATAAAGAAAATGCAAAACCGGAATGGATAAGATTTATTGCTGCACATAAACTTACTGAGTGGATACACGTGTACAAAACCAAAGCAATGGAAGAGGCAGATTATGCAGCACAAAAACCAGGATTCAGACAATTATATGATATTACGTTAACACCAACTTTATATTTGCTGGATAAAGACAAACATATTATTGGAAAAAAACTCACCATATTTCAGCTAAACGAACTGCTTGAAGTAAAATGGAAAACAACCCCTTAAAATTGTAACTACAAATGAAAATCCTTGTATCTTTTTTTGCCTTTGTACTCTCTTTTTCTGCTGTGTTTTCTCAAACACTGTTTACTTATGGTAACAATGTTGTGGATAAGGAAGAGTTTTTAAGAGCGTATAATAAAAACAAAACCACCTTTGCAGACAAAGAACAGGCGCTTAAAGAGTATCTTGACCTGTACTCCAAATTTAAATTAAAGGTAAGAGCAGCCCTGGACCAACGGCTCGATACGCTTCCGCAATTAGTAAGCGATCTCCAAAACTTCCGGGGTCAGGTAAATGAGAGTTACATGAATAATGATTATGCTTTAAATGAACTGATAGATGAAGCTGTTGAGCATTCGCAAAAAGACCTGCATGTTATTCATTTCTTTACTGCTTTAGATGCAAATGCAGGTGCAGCCGATTCTGTAAAAGCAGTTAAAGCAATGCAGGATATTTATAATGAATTGACGTCAGGAAAAAAAGACTATGATAAGTTAGGTGCTGATATTTCTGTAAAATATGTTCCCGTTAAAACAACTGATATTGGCTACATTACAGCATTTACAGTTCCTTACGAGTATGAAAAAATAATTTATGGTTTAAAGCAGGGCGAAACAGGTAAATCCTATCGTTCAAAAAAAGGGCTGCATATTTTTAAGGTTTTAGATGAAAGAAAAAACCCGGGCAAATGGAGAATTGCCCAAATACTTTTAGCGCTTCCGCCAGGAAATCAGGCAGAAAATATTAAAGCCCTGCAATTAAAAGCAGATTCCATCTATTTAAAATTGAAAGCAGGCGCCGATTTTGCAGATATGGCAAAACAATACAGCGATGACAAACTCACTTATATTTCCGGCGGAGAAATGCCTGAATTTACCACCGGCAGGTACGAAGTCCCATTTGAAAAAGAAGTTTTTAAACTGAATAAAGACGGGGAAATTTCGAAACCATTTGTCACGGTTTTTGGGGTTCATATTTTAAAGCGGTTAAGTGTAAAACAAACGCCGGCAGATAAAACCGATGTTAGTCACCGGTATGAGATAAAACAAAAAGTATTACAGGATAGCAGGGTAAATACTGCTAAAGATATTTTTACCAGAGTTGTTTTAAAACAAGTTGCCTATAAAAAAAATACCTTAATTAAAGATGCGGAATTGTTTCGCTATGCCGACAGCGTTTCCGCAAATCCGGCGGGTTTCCAAGCAAAGAAACTTGCGATAAATGATAAGCCTATTTACAGTTTTGCAAAAAATTCACTTAAGGGAACAGATTGGTTAAATTTTATAAGAGAGTACAAAACTAATCCCGAAATATACAAAGGAGAGAGCAATGCAGAATTGCTTGAAAAATTTGTATCACTTAAATCAATGGAGTATTACAGGAATCATCTGGAAGATTATAACCCGGAGTTCCGTTACCAGATGGAAGAGTTTAAAGAAGGCAATTTGTTGTTTGAAATAATGGAAAGAAAAGTGTGGAGCAAAGCGGCTAATGACAGTAACGGGTTAAAAAAATATTATAACGAGCATAAAAATAAATACCTGTGGAATGCAAGTGCCGATGTTCTCATTTTTAGTTGTAACACAAAAAAAGCGGCTGATGAATCTTATGCAGCATTAAACCAGGGAAAAGACTGGAAAAAAATTGCAGAAGAAAGTAATAATATTGTACAGACAGATTCGGGCAGATATGAACTGTCGCAGATATCTTTAGCTGAAAATATTAAACCGGCACCGGGAATGATAACGCCGATTACAGTTAACTCAACAGATGGTACGGCTGGTTTTATTAAAATTGTAAAACTGCACAGCGCTAATGAGCAACGCACATTTGATGAAGCAAGAGGCCTGGTGATAAACGATTATCAAAATATTCTTGAAGAAAAATGGATTGAAGAACTGAAAAAAAAATATCCTTTAAAAGTTGATGAGAAGGTTTTTCAATCTCTGTTAAAATAAAAAATACTTTGCCTGAATCTATTTGGCATGGTTTTTTCATAGGTGATTTTGTAAGTATAACCGGCATTAATTCATATTTAAAAAACATATGTTTTAAAGGCTGGAATTTTATTAATCTAAAACCAGTTTATGAAAAAAGTATTAATTGCATTTGCACTAACAACCACAATAATCATTTCCAAAGCACAGGTTTATTTACAGGGTGGTTTAAACCTTGCCAATATTACCAAAACCAATAACGGGCAAACAGAAAAAAATAATATTCTCCCTACTTTTAATGCCGGTATATTAGGCAGGTTTGGTTTGTCTTCCACTGTTGATCTTGAATCGGGGTTATTATTGACCGGCCAGGGTTCAAAAGCAGAAACCTATTTTAATGGTGGTGCTGATTATATAAAATCAAAATTCAATCCACTTTATTTACAGGTTCCTTTAAACCTTGTAGTAAAAATTCCTTTGGACAAAACTTCAGGGGTATTTTTTAATGCCGGTCCGTATGCTGCAATTGGTATTGGCGGCAAATCAAAAACAGATTCCAAATTTGGGCCATTAACCGCCTCCTCTTCAAATTCAATAAAATTCAGTAATGATGATCCTTTTACTTCAAGTCAGGATGATGCTTCTTATGATAAGTTAAAGCGTTTTGATTTTGGAATAAACCTGGGTGGCGGTTTTCAATTTGAACACCTTATTTTAAAAGCAAATTACGGGATTGGGCTGGCAAAGATCAACTCTACAGAAAGTAATAATACCGTAAACGATAAAAATAAATACCGCACATTTAGTTTTTCTGTTGGTATTCCTTTGGGTAAATAATATCTTTTCAATTCCAATAAAAAAAATTCTCCTGAAGTTCAGGAGGATTCTTTTTATTCTTTAAAACTATACCAATTCTTTTACCACATCTGCAATTATATTGGGTCGTCCTAAAGTGTAATAATGCAAAACCGGCACACCGAATTTTTTTAATTCCCTTGACTGATACAGTAACCATTCTGTTCCCACTTTTTCCACATCTGCATCTGTTTTACATTTTAAAATTTCATTACTTAATGCAGCAGGCAGATCAATATGAAATACTTTTGGCAGCATGGTAAGCTGTTTTAAATTGTATATTGGTTTCAATCCAGGTATAATGGGAATGGTGATACCAATATCCCTGCAGGATTTTACAAAAGCATAATATTTTTCGTTGTCAAAAAACATTTGGGTAACAATGTAATCGGCACCCATATCTACTTTTTGTTTCAGATATTTCAAATCACTGTCCATATTGGGTGCTTCAAAATGTTTTTCTGGATAGCCTGCCACTCCAATACAAAATTTTGTTTGGCTGGTGTTTTTTAATTCTTCTTCCTGATAAATTCCAGCATTTAAATCCACTACCTGTTTTAATAAATCGATGGCATAATTATGCCCGCCAGACTCGGGCAAAAAAGATGTTTCGTTTTTAGCGGCATCTCCACGTAAAACCAATACATTATCTATCCCTAAATAATTCAGGTTAATTAAAGCATCTTCTGTATCACTAATATTGAACCCGCCACAAATTAAATGCGGCACAGTATCCACACTGTATTTATTCATAATGGCAGCACAAATACTTTCGGTACCGGGGCGCTTACGTACTACTACTTTTTGAAAACTGCCATCGGCATTTTTCTTAAATACATGTTCGCTGCGGTGGTAGGTTACGTTTATAAAAGAAGGTTTAAATTCCATTAAGGGATCAAGGTGCTTATACAGTGATTGTATGCCTTTTCCTTTTAAAGGGGGAAGAATTTCAAAAGAAACCAGCGTATCTTTTGCCTCATTGATATGATCAATTACTTTCATTTTATTTAAAATATCTGCAAACATAGTTAAGTAAGCATAAAGCACAAACTGATGTTAAATAAAATATGTGATCCGGGTATTTATTGCTTTACACTATTTTTGCTGCAAACTGTATCATTTGAGCCTTACAATACAAACAAAAAATCTGGTAAAAATTTATGGCAGCCGAACTGTTGTAAATAATGTTTCATTTAATGTAAAGCAGGGAGAAATTGTTGGCCTGCTGGGCCCCAATGGTGCCGGCAAAACCACATCATTTTACCAGGTGGTGGGTTTAATAAAGCCCGATGAAGGCGAAGTTTTTTTAAATGACATAAATATTACCAAACTACCTATGTATAAAAGGGCGCAAATGGGCATTGGCTATTTACCCCAGGAAGCCAGTATTTTTCGTAAACTTAGTGTGGAAGATAATATAAGCGCCGTACTGGAAATGACCAAACTCTCCAAGCCGGAACAAAAAGAAAAATTAGAGATTCTGTTAGATGAGTTTCGTTTGCAGCGGGTACGTAAAAATAATGGCGATACCCTTAGTGGTGGCGAACGCCGCAGAACAGAAATTGCCCGTGCCCTGGCTGTTGATCCTAAATTTATTTTATTAGATGAACCTTTTGCCGGTGTAGACCCTATTGCTGTGGAAGACATTCAGGCCATTGTTGCCAAACTAAAGTTTAAAAATATTGGTATCCTTATAACTGATCATAATGTAAATGAAACGCTATCTATTTGTGACAGGGCATATTTACTAATCGACGGAAAAATATTTAAACATGGTACAGCAGAAGAGCTTGCCGGTGATGAACAGGTGCGTCGCTTATACTTAGGCAAAAATTTTGAATTAAAGCGGAAGGATTATTTACATGATGATGCTGCCGAAGAAAAGAAAATAGAAAGCTATCCTGACGAATACAATTAAAAAAAGCATCAGTTTCCGGATAAAAAAAGGCAAAATATTTCTTTAAGTAAACCAGTCATAATTTATTCCATTTCATTTGTGTATTTTGCCAACAAATGAAACTGCTTTCCCCCATTATATCTAAACTGGCCCGAATGCGTTTTTGGCGCATACAAAACTGGAGCATTCACCCGGTTGCTGCACAACGGCAGGTATTACAGGACCTGGTATCGGCGGGGCAGTATACCGAGTTTGGAAAAAAATTTAATTTTCACCGTTTATTCACCCTTAAAGAATTTAAAAAGCGGATTCCCATACATGAGTACGATGATATAAAGCCCTGCATTAACCGTATGATGCAGGGAGAAGAAAATATTTTATGGAATACTCCCGTAAAATGGTTTGCCAAAAGCAGCGGTACCACCAGCGATAAAAGTAAATTTATTCCCATAAGCGATGAAAGCCTTACTGAGAATCATTTTAAAGCCAGTAAAGATGTATTAACCAATTACTATAATAATTTTCCGGGCAGCGATCTGCTTACAGGAAAAGCATTAGTGGTTGGCGGTTCTCACCAGATAAGTAAAGTAAACGAAGAAATACAATACGGAGACCTGAGTGCAGTGCTGATGCAGAACTCCCCCTTTTGGGGTCAGTGGATCCGTACTCCGGAATTAAGTGTGGCTTTATTAGATGAATGGGAAAATAAAATTGAAAAGCTGGCAGAAATAACGGCTAACGAAAATGTAACTTCCCTGGCAGGTGTGCCAACATGGACATTGATTTTACTAAAACGTATTTTAGAAATCAAAAACAAGAAAACAATTAAAGAAGTATGGCCCAATCTTGAGTTATATATTAATGGGGGTGTTTCTTTTGTACCCTACAAAGAACAGTTTGATAAAATTATTGGCGCAAAAATTAATTACCTGGAAATTTATAATGCCAGTGAAGGCTTTATTGCCGGGCAGGTAAAGCCAGATGATGACGGTATGTTGCTGTTTACAGAACATGGTATTTTTTATGAGTTTATGCCTGTGGAGGAATATGGCAAAGAAAAACCCCACACAGTTGGTTTAAGCAATATTGTTGTTGGAAAAAATTATGCCCTTATAATAAGCACCACTGGTGGGTTATGGCGTTATTTAATCGGAGATACGGTTACCTTCACCTCATTAAATCCTTACAAAATAAAAGTGAGTGGCCGCTTAAAACATTATATGAACGCTTTTGGCGAAGAAGTAATTGTTGACAATACCGATAAAGCCATTGCCGCGGCAAGCGAAAAGACAAATGCTATGGTGAGTGATTATACCGCTGCCCCGGTTTATTTTAGTGAGCACAGTAACGGGGCTCATGAATGGCTGATAGAGTTTGAAAAAGAACCTGGCAACATTACTGCATTTACTTACGAACTCGATAATGCTTTAAAAGATATCAACAGTGATTATGAAGCCAAGCGGCATAAGGATATAGCACTGCGCCTGCCTGTTATTCATGTATTGCCCAAAGGTACATTTAACGAATGGCTTAAAAGTAAAAGTAAGCTTGGCGGGCAACACAAAGTACCCAGGCTGAGTAATGAACGAACCTTGTTAGAGGAAATATTAGCAATGAATCATTAACTTTAAAAATGGAAAATATTTCCACTTGTAAGAATTGCGGATTTCATTTATCTGGTAAATTTTGCAGTAATTGTGGCGAGAAGCTGTATACCGAAAAAGATAAGACCATTAAAAGTATTTTTAAAGAGGTACTGCATTTTCTCACCCATTTCGACGGTATTTTTTTAACCACAGTTAAAACAGTGTTTACCAGACCGGGTAAACTTTCAGCTGACTATTGCAATGGCACACGAAAAAAATATTTTAAACCGGTTTCATTCTTTTTTGTACTGGTAATATTGTACCTGTTGTTTCCCCGCTTCCAGGGATTAAATATGAGACTGGATACTTATGTTGATAAAGTTTATGGTTTTACCTGGGCTTCTGTTCCACTTGTAAAAGCCAAAATGAAAGCGCACCAGGCAGAGTATGTTGAAGTGGCTAAAGAATACGACCACAAATCTTCATCTATTTCCAAAATCGGATTATTTTTAATAATTCCTCTTTCTGCAGGCTTTGCTTTATTATTGTTTTTCAGAACAAGAAAATGTTTTTTCGATCATTTCATTATCAGTCTTGAAGTATCGGCCATATTTATTGCTTTACACTTTCTTATAGTTCCCTTTATTTCATTTATTGCCGGGCTTATAAATAAAGACTGGGTACATTTTTTTGGCGATGATAATCACTGGCTGGAGTTTTTCCTAGTGGCAGTGTATCTTTTTATTGTATCCGTTGCATTTAAAAGATTCTATGCAGAAAAATGGATATGGATCATTCCAAAAGCTCTTGTTTATTTATTTATTTTTAATTTTATCGTTCTTTATGTTTACCGGTTAATTGTATTAGTTGTTACTTTGTTGTTGATCTAAATTATTTTTTATGAAACTATTGGAAGGAAAAACGGCTATTGTAACCGGTGCAGCCCGTGGCATTGGCGAAGCAATTGCATTAAAACTGGCAGAGCATGGCGCTAATATAGCTTTTACTTACGTTAGTGATGGCAGTGCAGCAAAAGCAAAGGTTCTTGAAGAAAAATTAATTGCATCAGGTGTTAAAGCCAAAGGATATAAAAGCAATGCCGGCGATTTTGCCGCCTGCGAAATTTTTGTAAATGATGTATTGAAAGAGTTTGGCGCAATAGATATTTGTGTAAACAACGCCGGTATATCAAAAGATAATTTATTGCTGCGTATGACGCCCGAGCAATGGGATGAAGTGATGACCGTAAATTTGAAAAGTGTGTTTAATATGACCAAACAGGTCATCCGCCCCATGATGAAAGCAAAAAGCGGCAGCATTATTAATATGAGCAGTATTATTGGCGAAATGGGTAATGCAGGGCAAAGCAGTTATGCCGCCAGTAAAGCCGGTATCATTGGTTTTACAAAAAGTGTGGCTAAAGAACTCGGCAGCCGCAACATCCGCTGCAATGCTATTGCACCTGGTTTTGTAGAAACAGATATGACCAGTTATTTAAAAGAAGGCGAAGATGCTGATAAATATAAAGCCGGTATTCCATTAGGCAGATTTGCAAGTGCAGAAGATATTGCCAATGTTACTTTATTTTTAGCCAGTAATTTAAGCGGCTATGTTACAGGCCAAACTATAAGCGCCTGTGGCGGATTAAATATTTGATCCGATTTTTATAACATATCTCTGTCATAAAATTGTTAATCGTTATTAACAGGCCTTGCATTTGAACTTTCAAAACTATATTTGCACGCTAATGATATCAAAAAAAGTCATAACTGTGTTTTTGATACTGGTGCTTATGATCCAGTTGTTGCCCATAAAGCAGGTGGTGAGCTATTTTTTTATTGATAATCCTGCTAATGAGGAATTGGTGGAGATAGATAAGGGGGCAACAAAAAATTTCAGGTTTTTAGATGAAGACCATAAATGGTTACCCGGAACAAGTAATATTTTTTTAGAGAATATTCCCGCCACAAAGTCTTCTTTCTTTCATTTTGCAGAAGCATTGCCGGCATTGTATTTAACAGAAATACAAACCCCTCCTCCCAACCGGGGTTGATCTTTATTTTCCACACATGCGTTTAAAATAATAATGCACTTACCGTAACAATATTGGTAAAGTGTAATTACATGTTGTATTGATATCATTAAGTATTTATTAATTAAAAATAATTGCAGGTAAAATATTACCCGCCAAAATATAATTTTATTATGAAGAAAATTATTCAAAATATTAGTGCAGATTTTTCGGCATCTGTTGTGGTACTGCTGGTGGCACTGCCGCTTTGCCTGGGTATTGCACTGGGTTCAGGGGCTCCATTATTTTCCGGTATTATTGCCGGTATTGTTGGTGGTATTGTTATTGGGGCTTTAAGTGGCTCTCATTTGAGTGTGTCTGGTCCTGCAGCCGGGCTTACCGTAATTGTAGCTACAGGTATTTTAAAATTACAGGTGTACGAAGCGTTTTTACTGGCTGTAGTTATTGCCGGTGTCATTCAATTGATACTGGGTTTTATCAACGCCGGTATCATTGGTGATTATATTCCCAACGCTGTTATTAAAGGAATGTTGGCTGCAATTGGATTGATATTGATACTGAAACAATTTCCCCATTTGGTAGGTTATGATGCAGATTTTTCCGGCGACGAAAGCTTTGCACAGGACAATAAGGAAAATACATTTTCAGGAATACGGGAAGCCTTCAACTACATCACACCTGCAGCTGTTGTAATTGGCGGGGTTTCGTTATTAATACTGATGTTATGGGAGCAAAAAGCTATTAAGTCAAAAAAAATATTTCAATTGATACCAGGCCCGCTGGTGGTGGTATTAATTGGAACATTGACAAGTGAAGCATTTAAGATTTATCAGCCTACTCTTTCTTTGGAAGCAAAACATATTGTTGCACTCCCTATTGCGGGTGGTATGCAGGAATTCTTTTCCTTTTTTACATTACCTAAACCGGAGTACATAAAAAATCCTGATGTATGGACCACAGGTATTACACTTGCTATTGTGGCAAGCCTGGAAACATTATTGGGTATTGAGGCAGTTGATAAACTGGATCCTTTGAAAAGGGTTTCCCCACCCAACAGAGAACTAAAAGCACAAGGCATAGGCAATATAGTTTCCGGCCTCATAGGCGGGCTGCCACTGACTTCTGTAATTGTACGCAGCTCGGCAAATGTGAATGCAGGAGCAAAATCAAAAATGGCCACTATATTACATGGCGTAATGTTATTTCTTTGTGTATTATTGATTCCTTTTGTGTTGAATAAAATTCCATTGGCTGCTTTGGCTGCTATCCTTATTTTTACAGGATATAAGCTGGTAAAAGTTTCGCTGTTCAAAGAATTTTATCAAAAAGGATGGGATCAGTTTGTTCCTTTTGTAATAACCATCGCAGCGATTTTGATGACAGATCTGTTGAAAGGTGTATTAGTGGGTATTGCAGTAGGATTATTTTATATGATCAGGAGTAATTTCCGCTCTTCGGTTTTTGTGGTAAACGACAATGATAAATTTTTATTCAGGTTGCGCAAAGATGTATCATTTTTAAACAAACCTATCATCAAAAGAAAACTTGAAGAAGTACCGGCCAACGCTTTTGTATTGATTGATGCCACAAGAGCAGATTTTATTGATAAGGATGTAATAGAAGAAGTGAATAATTTTATGACTCATGCACATTTAAAAAACATCAGGGTGGAAATTAAAATCAGCCAGTTTAAACCTGTTCATGCACTTTTTAATCAACCTGCAAATGCTATATAAAAAATACGCACAAATAATTTGTACAATAAATTAATATCATCAAAAAATTAAATAATGACAATTAAAACATACGAAAAATTATTATTGGAGAATAAAGCCTGGTCAGAAGAAATGCACCAGGATGATCCTGAATTTTTTAACCGGCTTTCTTCTATTCAAACGCCGGAATTTTTATGGATTGGGTGCAGCGACAGCCGTGTGCCTGCAGACAAGATCACCGGAACACAGCCGGGAGAAATTTTTGTACACCGTAACATTGCCAACATGGTGGTGCACACTGATGTGAATTTGTTAAGCGTATTGGATTATGCTGTAAACTATTTAAAAGTTAAACACGTAATTGTTTGCGGACACTATGGTTGTGGTGGTATTAAAGCCGCTATGGGCAACCAGGATTATCAGCCGGTACTGAACATGTGGTTGCGTAACATTAAAGATGTATATCATGTTTACAAAAATGAGCTGGACATTATAACAAATGAAGAGCAACGAACTGACAGGTTAGTTGAATTAAATGTAATAGAACAGGTAAGCCATCTTGCCCAAACATCTATTATACAGAGAGCGTGGCAAAATGATAACCGTCCGCACCTGCATGGTTGGGTATATGGGTTAAAAGATGGATTGATAAAACCGGTAATGGAAATGGAGCCGGGATCTGAAGTTGATCCTTTGTACCGGTATGATAATTTATGATTTAATAAAGGGGATAAAAAATCTTTTATCCCCTTTTAATTTTAGGCATTTGCTTTAAATTTTGCAATAGTATTTCCGGTAAACTCACTCAATACCAATCAGCCTCTGTAGCTGCTTTTTTAGTTTTAAAAATTTTAATACAATTTTCAGTTTCTTCCCAAAATCTTTTAAAATTACCGGCATGCAGATTTATTTAAAAAAGATTTGTTTTTATTAATTTAATGTCTACTTTTACTACTGTAATATAAATCCCACCCGACTGAAATAATTTTTTACCTCCTCTTTTATTATCCAATCAATTGGAAAAACGATTGCTGTTTCTTACCCAATTTTTTTTTGATCTATCACGCACAGGTTATTACTGGCCCTGAATGTTTATGGTGTAAATTTTAAAAAATTATGACACCCGATCATTAAGAGGAGGCTATTGTAAATCTGTATAAGCAAATAACAATTCAACATATACCTTTTTTGTTTGTCACAATTATTTTTTAACGATTAAAACCTAAAAAAAATGAAAAAAGTAAGCATTCTTTTTACAGTCTTAGTGGCTTTTACATTCCTGCTGGTTAGCTGGAAAAAAGCAAACAATCTTTATGGCGCAATACACATCAATGATTTCGGATGCGGTGCACTTGATGGAAATGGTAATTTCACCGGCGCCATTGGCGATGCGGTTATTACCCCTTCCGGAAATGGCAACCTTAAATGTAAAGCCAGTGGTGTTGCAAATTCAACCGGTCATGCAGTAAAATGGGATAATGCAAACACTGGTTTATTGTGTGGCACATTTAATGGATTGACAGATGATTGGAGTGATGTAGTAAGTGCCAGTGGACAACTTACTTTACAATGTCACAATCATCCTGCCCAACCATAATAGTAACAGGATGCCGGAAGGAAAACTTAAGGCCACTATAGCAAATGTTGCTTATAATATAAACTATTAGATTATCTCAGGCATCGTTACAGAGAGGTCTTAAGCGTAAACCATTGCGGAGACATTTAATTGCCTCCGCAATGGTTTATAAGAACACTACAAATCAGAAAATTTAAATGGAAATGCCCTGTCTGTTCAAAAACAATCAGATAATTAACCTCACAGTAGTCAACAAATATGAGCTTCCCTGCCAAGAATATACCTTTCTTCGTTTCGTTAATTTTACTTGTATCCGGCCTGTTGATCTCAATCTATTTGCTGTATCATTATATTCAAATTGGCAATACAGCAAATAATATTGCAAAAGCAGATGTTTGCTCAACCGTTTTTGGTAAGGGTTGTGATACGGCATTGCAAAGCAATTTGTCTTCTCAATTTGGCCTTCCCCTGGCGGCCTGGGGCGTTATTTATTATTTTGGTATTTTACTGCTTTTATTTGTCCCTTTACTTTTTGGAAGGTCATTTAAGTCTGCATCGGACTTCTTCATATACCTGGTAACATTTGTTGGTGCCCTTACTGCCCTAACTTTGTTAACGGTCATGCTGGTTAATACCTCCTTATTTTGCCCGCTTTGCAGTATCATTCATTGTATAAATATTGCCTTGTTCTTTTTTCTGAACCGTGCTACGCAGTTTTCCCTACGTAAAAGAATTACTGTTATCAAAGAAGGAGGGCATTCGCTTTTCAATTATAAAATGAGAAGCCCTGAACTGTGGTGGAAATTATTTGGTTTTGCCAGCATCCTGTTTTTAGTCATATCCATGTATTTTGGGTTACAGATCCTCACCTACCGAAGCGATGATCAACAATCCGCTTTAATTGATTCCAAACCAATCCTGGCAGAATACCGATCGCAGAAAGTACAGTTAATACCACTGGAACCAGATGACCCGGTGAACGGTATTACCGATAGTCCAATCCGTCTTGTGGTATTCAGTGATTTTTTCTGTCCTTCCTGTAGGCGGTTTTCAAAGGAGTTGCATAATATTATACAAAAAGGGCAAGGAAAATATACTGTGATATTTAAACATTTCCCTCTATCAACATCCTGTAATTTTTCCATTGATAAAAATATGCATCCTTCAGCTTGTGAGGCAGCATATGCCGCTGTGGCTGCTAATCAGCAGGGGAAGTTTTGGGCATTTCATGACACCATTTTTAGTACTGATAATACTGAGCCCGGCAATTACACTGTTTTTTTTAATACTGTTGCTCAAAAGACAGGGTTGGATATTGCTTTATTCGACACTTACCGGAATAGCGAAATGGCAAAGGCAAAAGTAAGCCGTGACATAGTTCTTGCCGCAAAGCTTGGTATTGATGCTACCCCTTCCGTCTATTTAAATGGGAAGCTTGTAAAAGATATGAGACCGGGTATTCTGCAATTTTTAATCACCCGGGAGTTGGAAAGAATAACAGTTAATTCAGATACTACCAGAAATAAAAAATGATTTAAATTAATTTCTTTCACTTTTCTTTGATTTTAAATTTTTCTATTCCTTTTCTTGTAAACTCACTTAATACCAGCCGACCACTGATTGCCGCCCGCTCTTTTAATAATTCATCCCAATGTTCTGTTCCTTTCCAGAATATTTTTTTCATTTCGGCCATAGCCTGCGGATTGGAGTGCGCCAATGTATTTGCTAAACGATATACCGATTCATCCATATTTTCCATACTCTCATGCACTTCCGAAAAAAGCCCTTTACGTTTTGCCCATTCTGCATTGCGCCACATAGAAGCATCAATAGCCAGTGTGCTGAATGCTGCAGTACCAATTTTTCTTTCCACAGCCGGCCCCACTACAAATGGCCCAATACCTACAGCAAGTTCACTTAGTTTTACCTCAGCATTACCCGTTGCAACAGCATAGTCAACTGCTGCTGCCAAACCAACACCACCACCCACACACCTGCCCTGTATTCTGCCAATAATAAATTTGGGGCATTTACGCATGGCATTAATAACATTGGCAAAGCCGGTAAAAAACTGTACCCCTTCTGCTTCAGATTCTATTGCAGTTAATTCATCAAAAGAAGCGCCTGCACAAAATGATTTTTCGCCTGCACTCTTTAAAATAATGACTTTTGTTTCTTCATGTGTGCCGGCATAATGAATTTCTTTTGCCAGTGCTGCAAGTATTTTTCCGGGAAGCGAATTACTTTGCGGATGAAAAAATTCAATGGTGTTAATCCCATGCTCAATATGGCTTTTTACATATGCGTCTGACATAAATTATTTTATAAAAGTTACTAATTTTTTTTCTGAACCATTGTTAAAATTGTTGCCACACCAACTAAAGGCTCATCAGTTGTGTCCAGCATTTCTACATACCATTTTACAATGCCTTTATCAATATCATCTCCCCGTTTAAAATCTTCCGGCTTCTCAATTACTCTTTTATCGTTGGGTAATTTTTCTTTACAGGTAAAGCGGATATAAATTTCAGCACCGGGATAAACAGGTTTGGTAAAACGCAGGTCATCAATACCATAATTTAACAGCACGGGATTTTTTTCGTAACTATCAACAAATAATCCGGCAGCAATGCTCATAATAAAATAACCATGTGCTACCTGCTGCTCAAACATAGTGCCTGTAAAATCAGTTGTTTTAATGTGGGCATAAAAATGATCGCCGCTTAAGTCTGCAAACCTGTCTATATCTTCAGTTGTAATTATTCTTTTTTCTGTGATGATCTGATCACCGATCTGCAATTCTTCAAAATATTTTTTAAACGGATGTTTGCCGGGATCTTTTCCTGCAGCATTGGGTTGGTAAACATTGGTTATGGCTGTTATCATATTTGGCGAACCCTGTAATGCCGTACGCTGCAGGTAATGTTTTACACCACGTATACCACCCATCTCTTCGCCACCGCCAGCCCGGCCCGGCCCGCCATGTACCAATAACGGCAGTGGCGAGCCGTGCCCTGTACTCTCTTTAGCACATTCATTATTCAATACTAAAATTCTGCCATGATGTGTTGCAGCATTAATTACATATTGCGTTGCAATTTTACTGTCTGCAGTTACAATAGAAGAAACCAAACTTCCTTTACCCATCTTGCTCAATGCAACCGCATCATCAATGGTTTTGTAAGGCATAATAGTACTAACAGGGCCAAATGCTTCTACTTCATGTACTTCTTCAGCAGCAAAGGGTTTTTCATTCATTAATAATACCGGCGAAAGAAAAGCACCCTGCTTTGCATCTGCATCAATTACCTGCACACTATCTAAACTGCCATAAACAATTTGTGAGGATGCCAGTAATTTTTGTACCTGTTCCTTTACTTCGTTGCGTTGTGTTTCTCCTGCGAGTGAACCCATCCTTACCGTTGAATTTAACGGGTTACCAATTGTTGTTTGAGATAATGCAGCAGCAATAGCTTTCCATAGATCTTCTATTTTATTTTCCGGCACAAAAATTCTGCGTATGCCTGTACAGCGTTGTCCTGCTTTCAAGGTCATCTCTTTTCTCACTTCTTTTATAAAAATATCCCACTCCGGTTTACCGGGTGTTACATCTTCTCCTAAAACAATACAATTCAAACTATCTGCTTCCATATTAAACGGAACGTTATTGGCAAGTATATGTTTGTTTTGTTTCAGCATTAAACCCGTTGATGCACTTCCGGTAAATGTTATCACATCCTGCGATGTTACATGATCTAACAGATCGCCTGCACTGCCGCATATTAATTGCAATGTTCCTTCGGGCAAAATTTTGCTGGCAATAATTTCTTTTACCACAGCTTCAGTTAAGTAAGATGTTACTGTTGCAGGCTTTACAATACAAGGCATGCCAGCCAGTAAATTCACCGCAATTTTTTCCAACATGCCCCATACCGGAAAGTTAAATGCATTGATATGAATGGCCACTCCTTCTTTGGGCACTAAAATATGTGTGCCCATAAAAGTATTGTTCTTACCCAGGTTATGGCTTTCGCCATCTATACAAAATGTTTTATCCGGAAATTTTCTGCGGAGCGATGCATTGGCAAATAAATTTCCAATACCACCTTCAATATCTACCCAGCTATCTGCTTTTGTTGCACCGGTTTGATAAGATATCTGATAAAATTTTTCTAAATGATTTCTTAAATGTAATGCCAATGCCTTCAGCATATTTCCTCTTGCATGAAAAGTCGTTTTACGCAATGCAGGATTGCCCACGGCTCTTGCATATTCTGTAATGGATTTAAAATCTAATCCTCTGGTAGTTGCTGTGCTAATTTTTTCGCCGGTTACGGCATTATATAATTGCTGCCCGTCGCCATCGCCTGTTATCCAGTTACCCGTAATATAATTCTCTAATTTGTACATAAGCAATCAAATATTTTATAAAGGTATGGCGCAAAATAAAAAGCCCGGGAAAATTCGCAGGCTTTTATATTTTTGAAAGAGATAGCAGTGCTATAATTTTTTGATTTTAATATTTTTAAACCAGGCTTCACTGCCATGATCCTGTAAACAGATAAATCCTGTTTTTGCCATACCATAACCCGGTGCATCTTTCCACTTTCCTTTTGCTTTTCTATCGTTCCAGTCGGCAGTCCATGCTTCAAACTCCACAATTTTTACACTGTTTAACCAATGCTCCACATGGCCGTTTTTTACAACGATTTTTGTAAGATTATATTCGCCTACTGGTTTTGTGGGCCTCGATGTTGTGCTATGCATGGCATAGTCTGCTCCGGTTTTTTGCCAGTCTTCCAGTTTTTCAGGAAAGCCCTCATCATCAATAAGCTGATACTCGGGCCCCGATAAATAAGCAACATCATATGCTTCTGTTACATGGTACATGATACCGCTGTTACCTGCTTTTGAAATTGCCCATTCAATCGATAATTCAAAATTATCGTATTTATTTATGGTGATTAAATCTGATCGTTTATCGGTTTTGTCTGCTTCGTTTCCCTTGCAATGCAATACACCTTTATTTACTTCCCAGCTGGTACTGGTTTTGTTTTTATAGGTTCTCCACCCATTCATTTTTTTTCCATCAAATAATAATTTCCATCCTGCTTTTTTTTCGGCAGCAGTTAAGGCATTGTCTTTTTGCTGGCCAAATAAAAATAAAGTGGAACAAAACAAAAGAATAAATGCAGCTGATATTTTTTTAAACATAAAATATAATTTAACTGTTGAGTTTTAATTTTACCGGATCCCATTTAATGGCTTTCTCCTGGAAATAACTGTCGTTGCAAAGCAATGCCGGTGCAGCTGCCCTGTAACCAAACAATGCATCTTCTCTTGATAAAGTTTTAGTGCGGATATTGGTAAAGAAATTATGAAAGTGATCGTAATGTGCCCCCTTATATCCTTCCTCTGCTTTAAATACGGTGGTATCCGGCGCAACCATTTTCTTTCTTTCGTAACCGGTTACATCATTACTGTTCAATTTTGTTTTAAGTAAAGGATCATCTACTGCGGCGTATGCTTTATTTCTTGTCAGGGTAACTTTATCCCATTCTACGTTAAGAGAACCTAGGTTACCCACCAACCTTAAATAAGTATTGTCTGCTGTGCCATCAATAAAATTTACCCTCAGCGATAAATTAAATGCAGGATGATTCTCTGTTTCTGCATAATCAAACATGCCCATCAATACATCAGGTACTTCACGGCCGTCTTTCCAAAAGCGCAGGCCACCCATGGCCATAATTTTTTGCGGCCCAACTGCATTGGTAATAAAATGAAGGCTGGAAAAAAGATGTACAAACAGATCGCCGGAAACGCCGGTGCCATAATCTTTATAACAGCGCCAGCGGAAAAAACGTTTGGCATCAAAGGGGCGGTCAGCGTTTTTATTTAAAAACGTTTTCCAGTCCACTGTTTTTTCCGATGCATCCAGTGGTATATCATATTGCCAGGCACCACCCGGTGAGTTACGGGCCCAAAAACCTTCGGCATAATTTAATTTGCCTATGGCACCTGCGGCCAGTAATTCTTTTGCTTTTTCATTGCCCAGCGAACTCATGCCCTGGCTGCCCACCTGGAAAACAGTTTTATTTCTGGTTTGTGCTTCAATAACTGCATTGCCTTCGGTAATATCATGTACCATTGGTTTTTCGCAGTACACGGCTTTGCCGCTGTTCATCGCTTCCACCGAAATATCTTTATGCCAATGGTCAGGTGTGGCAACAATTACTGCATCAATATCTTTTCGTTGCAGTATCTCTTTATAATTCCTTGTTGTAAAAATGTCGTTGCCGTATGTTTTTTTTGCGGCGGCTAAGCGGCCGTCATATAGGTCGCAGGCGGCAATTAATTTTACGCCGGGTACGGTAATGGCTGTGTTGGCATCTGCTGTACCCATACCGCCTGCACCAATTACTGCAATTTGGATAGTATCATTGGGGCTGTAATTGGGCCGCCTTAATAACTGAATTTTATTTGCTGTGCCGGAAGCACTAAGTATTTCGGGAGCAAGGGTAGATACCACCGCTGCCTTGGTTAACTTATTAATAAAACTTCTTCGTGAATTTTGTGAAGGGGTTGTTTTTTTCATAATGCGTTGTTTCGGTTATGAAAATTAAGTTTTTTAATAGAAAGGGAATAAATTATTTTTTCTGCTGCTGTTCCGGTACATTCTTCGCCGCCGCCTGCGTCTCTGGCCAGAGGGGGCAAGACAGCATGTTAAAAGATTTATTAGCAAAACATCATCCGTTGGGATAAAACAAAATTGGAGGTCACAAATTGTGATACCATCTTTAAATCTTTATTTTTACAAATAAATCAACAACGATGGCAAAGAAGGAATTACAGGCATTAGTGATAGAGCAAAAAATATTGAATCGTATTTATGTTGTACGAGGAGAAAAAATAATGTTTGACAGAGATCTGGCCGAACTGTTTGGAATATAAACAAGGGTATTAAAGCAAGCTGTTAAAAGAAATATGGAGCGGTTTCCTAAAGATTTTATGTTTGAGATGACGGGTAAGGAAATCGACGGGATGGTATCACATTTTGTGATACCATCTAAAAGTTATTTTGGTGGTGCAGTTCCTTTTTGCTTTACGGAGCAAGGTGTAACAATGCTCTCCTGTATTTTAAATAGCAAAACAGCCATTGAAGTAAATTTAAGAGTGGTAAGGGTTTTTGTAAAGATGAGAGAGTATGCACTTACCCACAAAGAAATTTTGTTACAGCTTGTTAAACTTGAAAAAGAAGTAAAAGGCAACAGCAAAGACATTGAAAATATTTTTATGGTGCTAAAAGAATTATTAGCAAAAGAAAGTAAACCGTTACCAAGAAATAAAATTAGCTTTAAGCAGTACGATTAAAACCCGGCAGTAAAACAAATCTTCGCCGCCGCCTGCGTCTCCGAACAGCGGCGTACAATAAATTTTATTTCAATTGAACAAAAGGTTTATGAATGCTTACACATTATTATGGAAATTAGCAGTGGGCTGGTGGTGCCCGTTTGTTAAAAACCAGACGGGGGCGTTGGGAATGGGGAAATATCTTAAATTTGGAAGAGAGAAGGAGCGCCTGTAACGGCAGCACTTGAGAAGCCAGCAGCATGCTGAATAGGAAATCGTATAATATTTGGTTGGAGAGGAAATAACTTATTAAAAATGAAATTTATTTTTGTTTTAAACTTAATATTTTTATTTAGTTGTGTATCGTATAGAGTACAAAATAAAACTCAGTATAATTATGTTGGCGAAATAGAAGTAACAAATTTGTCTAAAGTAGACTTTCAAAAACTATTGTATACACTTAACAATAATTTAGAAAAGAACATAAAAGTAGGCAGTGAACAACCAGTAGTAGATAGTTTAAATAAAAACTGTATTTATAGATTTGAAATCGAATCAGATAATACTGTGGATATTATACGAATCATAAAGCATTGTGAATACTATATAAATAAAGAGGCTGATTTTAAAAGATATTTTAAAGTTTATATTATAAATAATGGTGGCGGTAAACAATTAATATATCAGTTTTCAAAAAAAGAAAAAATAAATTTATTCAATAAGAAACGAAAAGTTTTAAATGTTAATTATGAATATATCATTAAATAAATTTCCCTTCAGCAAATACTAATCACAAAAAACTATTCCTCTTTCCCACCCTTATCCCCCACAAACCAATGCTCCTTATTTTTAAACAGCACATTAAATGTGGTAAGTGATCCATAGCACCGGGTAATGTATTGCTGTATGTTTACTTTTTCCTCATCGCTTAATTTTTTATTGCTGTTAATATTTTGTTCCAAAACCCTCAGCCTGTCACGCAGCATTACAATCTTATGAAAAAAATCATCAACAGAAATTTCCTTTGGCTTTAAAGTTTTATCTGCTGTTTGTAAAAGCAGGGTACCGCCAATCCATTTATCTCCCAACGGTACAATTTCACTCACATCACTCCACTGTCTTAATATTTTTAATAAAGACTTTTCAACTGCCGAAACGGTTTCCACTTCTGCAGTTATATTTTCTGCAATTATTTCTTCCAGCTTATCATCTGTTTTATCAATTTCTTTTATGCCGTGGTGGATAAAAGAAATTAAGTAGGCGGCATATTTTACACCAATTATTACGCCTGGCCCAAACTGGATATGTTGTAATCTTGTACCAACACCTAAATATAATTGCAGTTCTTCCATAAAAATTTTTGGTTGAAATTATTGTTATGTTTTTTATTTTGACGCCCCTTTTTGCAGTAATTCCAGTTTATATTTATAAGAGCAGTTTAAAATGTACTGGTTAAAAGTAAGTTCATCTGCTTCGCTGGTAAATTCATAATCGGGCCGGTATTTTATCATAAACATAGTCAGCTGTTCGCCTTCCAGTTGTGTTATTCTTTTTACCAGTGTTTTATTAAAGCGGTAACTCACATATTTTTCCTGTTCCTGTAATTCCAATCTTGTTTGAAAAGCCTTGAGCCTTTTGTTTCTTTTAAAACGAAAAATATTTATGATCTCATTGGCATCGGCCCCCACACCACCTGATGGAGTTATGGAGGTTTCTATAGTTGGCTTTTGATAATTATATATTTTGGCATAGGTCTGCCGGTTTTCTATTGAATCTTCTTTATAAGATTTGGCATATACCACCACTTCTTTTAAAGTGCTGTACTTTCCTTTATAGGGTATCAGCAGCGAAATATCAAAGTGTGAAGGGTCGGGAATTGTTTTTACTGCAAACTTTTGCGTGGGTTTATTGCGGAAGATAAATATAACAGAGTCTTTTTCTGAAACGGTTACATGGTATTTTCCCATAGAATCTGTTATACCAAATAAGCCCCCTGTGCTTACCACCCTTACATCGGGTACAAAATTTATTTTAGAAGAATCAAAAACAGTTCCACTGAGTATCAGCTGTGCAGAAACAGAATTTACCGTAAAGTGAAAGCAGAGTGCCAGTAAAGTTATTTTTAGAAAGGATTGCAAATACCCAAAATTTAGTGGCGTAATATTACATCAACAAATTAATACCTGTAAAAATAGCCCTTTGTTTTAACTGCGATTTTGCTTTTGCAATAAGTTCTCAATTACAGCGGGGTAATGCCGGTGTTCCAAATTATGTATTTTTTGTGCCAGGGTATCAGCAGTATCATTTTCTTCAACTAAACATTTTCCCTGAAAAATAATTTCACCATGGTCGTACAGTTCATCTACATAATGTACAGTAATGCCGCTTTCTTTTTCTTTATTATTAATAACCGCTTCATGAACATGATAACCAAACATTCCCTTGCCGCCATATTTGGGTAATAATGCCGGGTGGATATTGATCATTTTTTTTGGGAAGGCCTTAATTAAAGGTTCCGGTATTTTCCATAAAAATCCTGCCAGTACAATAAAATCTATATGGTGATTTTGCAATTCGGGTAAATAATTATCGCCTTTAAAAAACCGTTCTTTCTCAATTAATAAAGAAGGGATATTATAACCGGCGGCAATACTTAAAACACCTGCACCCGGTTTATTGCAAACTATTAAAGCCACCCTTGCATTAATCTTCACCACACCCTCTCCTTTGGTGAGGTATTTTATAATCTGCTGTGCATTGCTGCCACCACCACTTGCAAAAATTGCAATATTGATAGTTTTACTTGTAAGGCTGTCATCTGTCAACTGCCCACAGCCAACTTTCCTCTTACCTCCAAATCTTCTCAACACCCTGAATATATATTTTTTAAAAAAAGAAAATTGCCCAAGCGGAATACTTACCAGCAAAACTGCCAGCGGCCAAAGCAGGGTAATTAATAAAATATACAGCACCACCCACAGCACCCCTTTGTCAATATTGGTTAGTGCCAGCAGTTTCCGTCCGGCATAGCCGCATAAACTACCGCCCAATGCAAAAGTTGTAATAATAAGGGCAAGATTGATCCCATTTACCTTCCAGTGCTGTTTAAGTTTTTCAAACATTTGGCAAATGTGAAGTAAAAATTTGTGAATCGGCAGAACAGAAGGGAAAATATTAATCAATTAAATACTGTTTACAAATATGTGACAATAACTACATAAAAAGCGTCACAAAACGCTGAAACCCACGCCAGATGGGCAAAAAAAAAAATCTTGAATGTTGATATTATGTCAACATCCTGACTTAAATTTGCAGCCAAAACAGGATATTTTTCCACATTAGCCCCGATTAACTGTATGAGTCGCTATCGAAAAATTTTTAATAAAATATTCACAGGCCTTTTTCTTTTTGCATTAGTTTCATTCTCCAATGATGTTCTTGCTCAGAACGGCGAAGCGCTTTTTAAGGCCAATTGTGCCAGTTGCCATAAAGTAGATAAGGATTATACAGGCCCTATGTTACAAGGCGCAAGGGAAAGAGAACCTAATCCGGAATGGGTGTATAAATGGGTTTATAATACCACCACAATGGTTGAAACAGATCCTTATGCTAAAGCTTTAAAAGCTAAGTTTGGATCGGTTATGTCTCCCCAAAATCAACTTAAAAAAGAAGAAATTAAAGCAATTTTAGATTATGCAGATGCACCACCGGTTACAATAACAAATCCTGGCCAACCACAGCCTGCCGACAATAACTCTCTTATCTTCGGAATTCTCACATTGGTTTTAGCACTTATAGCATTTACATTATTACAGGTAAACAGTAACCTGCGCAAATTATCTGATGAGAAAGAAGGTGTTCATCGTCCTGAACCGGTACCTACCTATAAAAATAAAACCTACTTAATGGCCGCCATCCTTGTGCTTTTTGCAGTAGGAGGTTATTATACTATAAATGGCGCCATTGGCCTGGGCCGTATGAAAAATTATCAACCGGAGCAACCCATTTATTATTCTCACCAGGTACATGCAGGTACCAACCAGATCAGTTGCCTCTATTGCCATGGCGGCGCACAGGACAGCAAACATGCTAATATTCCTTCTGTAAATGTTTGTATGAACTGCCATAAAGGAATAAATAAATATGAAGGTCCCGATAAGTTGCAAAGGGAAGATGGTACTGCTATTGATGGAACTGCCGAAATTCAAAAACTATATGCTTATGCAGGATTTAATGCAGCTACTAAATCATACAATCCTGATAAAAATGGAGACGGTGTACCTGATGGTGCCAAACCAATTGAATGGGTAAAAATTCATAACCTTCCCGATCATGTATATTTCAACCATAGCCAGCACGTAAAAGTGGGCAAACAACAATGTCAAACCTGCCATGGTAATATTCAGGAAATGCCCGAAGTTTACCAGTTTGCTGAATTAAGTATGGGCTGGTGTATTAATTGCCACAGAGAAAGTAAAGTAGATTTTTATAATAAAGCAGACAGTACTGGCAACAAGTTCTACAGCATTTACGAAAAATTCCACAAAGATTTAAAGAGCGGTAAAATGGACAGTGTAACAGTTGAAAAAATTGGAGGAACAGAATGTCAAAAGTGTCACTACTAGAACAGTCGGCAGTCTGCAATGTGCAGTCTGCAACAGTAAATTTGAAATTGTACAATGAACAGGCTGTTGACTGCTAACTGTCAACTGCCAACTGTCAACCGAATAACTATGAGTAAGAAAAAATACTGGCAAAGTTTTGGAGAATTAAATCAAACTGAAAGCTTTCAGCAATCGGCCAAAAATGAATTTAAAGAAGAGTTACTGCCATTATCAGATCTTGATGATAAAGGTATTTTAGATGCAAAAACTCCACGCAGGGATTTTCTTAAATACTTAGGCTTTAGTACTGCTGCCGCCACATTAGCTGCCAGTTGCGAAATGCCTGTACGAAAAGCGGTACCTTATTTACAAAGGCCCGATGATATAATTCCCGGTGTTGCCAACTATTATGCATCTACCTATGTAAATGGAGGTGATGCAATTGCTGTTGTTGTAAAACAAAGAGACGGCCGCCCTATTAAAATAGAAGGAAACGAATTATCCAGTATTACAAAAGGTGGTACAAGTGCACAGGCACAGGCTTCTGTTTTAGACCTGTATGATAATACACGCCTTCGTTACCCCATGCAAAAAGATGGTAAGGATTTTAAAGAAGTAACCAGCTTTGATGCTTTTGATAAAATGGTGGGTGCTGCCATTACCGGCAAAGCAGTAGTATTATTAACAGCAACAGTTAATTCACCATCTACCCAACAAATAATAAGCGAATTTTTAGCAAAATATCCTGGCAGCCGCCATGTAGAATATGATGCGGTAAGTTATAGTGGCATGTTACTGGCTAATGAAGCTACTTATGGTAAAAAGGCAATTCCATCTTATCATTTTGATAATGCAAAAGTGATCGTAAGCCTTGGTGCCGATTTTTTAGGTACCTGGTTAAGCCCGGTGGAATTCAGTAAGCAATACTCAGTTAACAGAAAAGTTAGCGGAGAAAAACCTGAACTAAGCCGACATATTCATTTTGAAAGTATGATGAGTATTACAGGTAGTAATGCTGACGACCGTTACACTCACAAGCCTTCTGAAACAGGTGCGGTTGCAGTTGCTATCTTAAATGCATTAAACGGTACAGCAGCTTCTTTAAAAGATGCAAGGTTAAATGCAGGTATTAAACTTGCCGCCGATAAATTAAAAGTGGCTGCAGGTAATGCGCTCGTGGTAAGTGGAAGTAATGATGTAAATGTTCAGATAATTGTAAATGCCATTAACGAAGCTATCGGTGCTAATGGAAAAACCATCAACTGGGCCCTAACATCTAATTACCGTAAGGGTATAGATGCTGACATGGTTAAGCTGGTTGAAGACATGAATAGCGGAGCAGTTGGAGCAGTTTTAATTCAGGGTGTAAATCCTGCTTATTCTTACAGCGACAGCAAAAAATTTACTGACGGATTAAATAAAGTAATTGGTGTTTCATTTAATGCAACAATGGATGAAACCACTGAGCAGTGTAAATATATTCTTCCTTCCAATCATTGGTTAGAAAGCTGGGGCGATGCTGAACCTAAAACCGGTTACATCAGTTTAATTCAGCCTACTATCAACCCAATGTTTAAAACAAGAGCTTTCCAAACTTCTTTATTAAAATGGAGTGAAAGTGTTACGCCTGATTACGAAACCTATTTTAAAAATTACTGGACAACCAAATTAACCGGTACCGATAATTATAATAAGGCTTTACAGGATGGTGTGATTGAACCAGCTGTACCAACAACTGTTAGTGGCACTGCTTTCAACAGTGCACAGGTAGCAGCGGCAACAACTGCTGCTGCTAATGTAAAGGGTGGAGAAATTGAAGTGGTGTTGTATCAAAAAATATCAATCGGTAATGGCAGCCAGGCCAATAACCCATGGTTGCAGGAATTGCCTGACCCAATTACAAAAGTAACCTGGGATAATTATGTGATGATGAGCCCTGCAATGGCAGCAGCTAAATTGGGTATCGATATTTTAAATAAGGATAGCAAAAGACAGGCAGATGCGTATGAAATAAATCCTGAAAAACCTGTTGTAAAAGTTACGGCTAATGGCAAATCTGTTGAATTACCGGTAGTAATTATTCCGGGCATTCATAAAGATGTAATTGCAATTGCTGTTGGATACGGAAGGGGAACTGAAGGTGCTGCAAAAGAAAAAATTTCTGAAAATATAGGAAGGTCTGCAGTTGGGGCAGGAAAAAATGTTTATCCATTAGTACGTTTCGACGGAACTAATGCATATGCTGCTGTTGCAACTATTGAAAAAACAGGTACAACATATCCTGTTGCTCAAACCCAGGTACACGGTTTTACTGAAAACCGTCCGGTGATTTATGAAACCAACCTTACCAGTTTTATTGCAAATCCCGAAGCTGTTTTAGAAGAAATTACAAACGAAAGATTACAAACCACTGCAAATGGCAGTACAGATTTTGTAAAAGATGCCACTATCTATCCTGATTTTGATAAACCGGGCATTAAATGGGGAATGAGTGTTGATCTTAACACCTGTACAGGTTGCAGCGCCTGCGTTGTTGCATGTACTGCAGAAAATAATGTAAGTGTAGTAGGTAAAATGCAGGTACAAAGGGCGCATGAAATGCATTGGTTGCGTATTGACCGTTATTTTACGGGTGATTTGGAAAATCCCGATGTAGTGTTTCAACCAATGATGTGCCAGCATTGCGATAATGCGCCTTGCGAAAATGTTTGCCCGGTTGCAGCAACAAACCACAGCAGCGAAGGTTTAAATCAAATGACTTACAACCGTTGTATTGGTACAAGATATTGCGCCAACAACTGTCCTTATAAAGTACGTCGTTTTAACTGGCTGGATTATACAGGAGCAGATAGTTTTCCTGATAATCAGCAACCAATGATTGGAACATACATGAATGAATCTGTTATGCAGATGAATGATGATTTAACCCGTATGGTGTTAAATCCTGATGTTACTGTTCGCTCAAGAGGTGTAATTGAAAAATGCTCTTTCTGTGTACAGCGCTTACAGGAAAATAAACTGATCGCTAAAAAAGCTCAGGATCCATCACTGGTACGTAATGTAAAAACAGCTTGTATGCAGGCTTGTCCAACAAACGCTATCAGCTTTGGCAATGTAAACGATAAAGAAAGTGATGTTTATAAAATAAGACATGTAGAACAAACGCACCGTAACTTTTATGTAATGGAGCAACTGCACGTTTTACCTAACGTAAGTTACTTAGCAAAAGTTAGAAACACAGACAGGCATATAGGAATGGAGGAAGAACATCACGAAGAGAAGAAAGAGGAAGCGAAGAAGGCAGAAAAAGAACATGCTTAAAACCCTTTCTTGAACTTCGTTCGTTCTCTTTCAGAGAACCCCGAAGGGGAAGGAAATGGAGAAGATAAAAGCGGAGATATGAGGTGATGATTTGCTTAGATAAAAGTTGAATAAAGAAGTAAAAGTAGAAATGCTTAATTACTAATGTTGAAATAAAAAATAAGGCTTGGCCTCCCTCTCTTTCGGAGAGGGAATGAGGGTGAGGCCGCTTAAAAAAGATATGTCATTACTAAAGTACGAATCGCAACTAAGGGAACCGCTGGTAGATGGTGATAAAGATTACCACCAGGTAACGGAAGATATTATTCGTCCCATTGAGATGAAGCCAAGCCGGTTATGGTATATTGGTTTTTTCATTAGTGTATGTTTATTGTTATTTGGGGTATATAGTGTTTATCGGGAGGTTACCTATGGTATTGGCCAGTGGAATGTAAATAAAACAATTGGATGGGGTTGGGATATTACCAACTTCGTTTGGTGGGTAGGTATTGGTCACGCCGGTACGTTAATTTCTGCGATCTTATTATTATTCCGCCAGGGATGGAGAACGGGGGTAAATCGTGCTGCTGAAGCGATGACAATTTTTGCGGTAATGTGTGCAGGTCAGTTTCCAATATGGCATATGGGCCGTGTATGGATGGCTTTCTTTGTATTACCTTATCCAAACTCAAGAGGTCCTTTATGGGTAAATTTTAACTCACCATTGTTGTGGGATGTGTTTGCGATATCAACTTATTTCACTGTATCATTATTATTCTGGTATTCTGGTTTATTACCCGATCTGGCAACTGTTAGAGACAGGGCTAAAACCAAATTCCGTAAAATGTTTTATGGTGTGGCCGCATTTGGCTGGAGTGGCAGTACCAAACACTGGCAACGTCACGAATCTTTATCATTAGTGTTGGCAGGTTTAAGTACACCATTGGTACTTTCTGTACATACCATTGTATCTTTCGACTTTGCCACTTCAATTGTTCCGGGATGGCATACCACTATCTTCCCTCCTTACTTTGTTGCCGGTGCTATATTCTCTGGTTTTGCCATGGTGCAAACGCTGATGATAGTTGTACGTAAAGTATTAAACCTGCAGGACTATATTACACTTGGCCATATTGAGGCTATGAATAAAGTAATTGTATTGACTGGTAGTATTGTGGGTTGTGCCTATTTAACCGAATTGTTTATTGCCTGGTATGGTCAAAACCAATATGAGCAATGGGCATTTTTCGAGAACAGGGGAAACCTGTTCAGCCCTTATGGCTGGAGCTATTATTTAATGATGTTCTGTAATGTGGTATCGCCGCAATTATTCTGGAGCCGTAAATTAAGGAGGAATATCACCGTTACTTTCTTCATGAGTATTATTGTAAACATAGGTATGTGGTTTGAGCGTTTTGTAATTATTGTTACATCTGTTTACAGGGATTATTTACCGAGTAGCTGGAGTACTTATTACAGCCCTAGTATTTATGAAATTGGTTTTTACCTGGGAACATTTGGATTGTTCTTTACCTGCTTCTTCCTGTTTGCAAAATATTTTCCTGTTATTGCAGTTGCAGAAATTAAAGCGGTATTAAAAACCAGTGGCGAAAATTATAAAGTGAAGATGACAGATATTGAAAAAGCAGATGCAGAGAAATTTTATATAGCAGAAGTAGAGCATGCACACTAAGATTTTGGATTTTGAATTATAAATTTTGAATTTATTATTATGGCTGGAGGAATTAAAAAATTTGTTGTAGGCAGTTTTGATGATGAAGCGGTATTGTTTCCTGCGGTGAAAAATGTTCGCCGTGCAGGATACAAAATACACGACGTGTTTACTCCTTTTCCTGTACATGGTTTAGATCATGCAATGGGTATAAGGGAAACAAGCATTCATACTGCAGGGTTTATTTATGCTATTACCGGAACTACAACCGCACTTACATTTATGAGCTGGGTTTTTACAAAAGACTGGCCATTAAATATTGGTGGTAAACCGCACTTTGCTCTGCCAGCATGGATACCTATCACATTTGAGCTTACAGTATTGTTTGCAGCAGTAGGTATGGTGCTTACATTTTGTTATTTATGTAACTTGGCACCATTTGTAAAAAAGCATCATTTTCATCCAAGGGCTACCGATGATCTTTTTGTAATGGCAATAGAATGCACCGATAAAACCAATGATGCAGAAGTACAGGCTTTTTTACAAAATGCCGGTGCAAAAGAAATAAATGTGCAAATTGCAGAAACCGGCTGGTGGATAGGAAGGTATGACAGAGAGCAAAAATTGTATAAAGAAGAGAAGGGGTACTAAGTAAAAAAAGAAAACTGATTTAAAGATTTTATAAGAATCAAATGAAAAAAATTGCAATTATATCAACACTTATTATAACAACGGCGGTTGTTTTTATAAGCTGCGACAGTAAGCGTCAGCCAGGTAAGGTTTATATGCCTGATATGGCATATAGCAGAGCTTACGAAACTTATGCACAAAGAAGTGATAGCTTTTTTACCATGGATATAACTAATTCAAAGCATAAAATATTTTACAACGCAATGTCGGTAAATGGTACTATGAAAAGATGGGAATTGGCTCCCTATACTGTTCCAAACGACAGTAATGGTTTATTAAACCTAAGCAGTTTGGTAAAAAATCCATTAGCACCTTTAACCAAGCCAGACAGTTTAGAAGCGGCAAGGTTATTTAATATTAATTGTGCTGTATGCCATGGTGCTAAAGCAGAAAATAATGGACCTGTTTCACTTAAACTTGGCGGTGTAAAAAATATTGTTGCAGCTTCACCAGGCTATAGTGATGGCAGAATTTTTCATGTTATGGCATACGGCCAGGGGAATATGGGAAGCTATGCATCACAATTAAGCCGTGAGCAACGCTGGAGAATTGTACAATATATAAGAACGCTTGAGCCAAAAACAGCCGCAGTGACACCGGCTGCTGCAACAGCATCTAAGGCAGACAGCGCAGTGGTAAAAAAATAAAGTATTAACACAAAATAAAGTTTAGATGAACCATCAATTTGAATTACCGGCTAGTTATAAAAAGTGGACGTATGGCCTGATTGTTGCCGGTATTGTAGCATTGCTATATGGCGTGATATTTCTTCATCCTTTTACATCAGTAACTCATGGCGAAAGTCATGAAGCTTTAGATGGTACCCGTTTTTGGGCAGTATTATTACAAAACAGTGTCTTCTTTTTATTGGTGGTAAATGCTGCAATGTTCTTTATATGTGTAACCACAATGGCAATGGCCGGTTGGGTGGTTGCTTTTCGCAGGGTGTCAGAGGCTATCTCAAGTGTTGTGCCTGTTTTAGGACTTATTACATTCGCCATATTGCTGGCAATTGTTTTTGGAGGAAGAACTGATATTTATCACTGGTTAGATAAAGATGCTGTGGCAGCAGATCATATACTAAACGGCAAAAAGGGATTTTTAAACCCCACCTTCTTTTTGGTGTGGTCTGGTCTTGCAATTTTGGGTTGGTGGTTGTTAGGTAAAAAAATGCGTAGCATGAGTTTGGAAAGTGATAACAATGGCCACATGGATTATGAAACAGGTAAAAAATGGATCTGGAAAAATACAGTTTATGCTTCTTTGTATTGTGTGGTATTTACATTAACTGTTGCATCTACCATTCCATGGCTTTGGTTAATGAGTATTGATGCACACTGGTACAGCACCATGTATAGATGGTACACATTTGCAAGTACATTTGTTTCGGGCATGTCGTTAATAGCGTTGTTTGTTATTTACTTAAAAAACCAAGGACAATTAAGTTACGTAACCGAAGAGCATTTACATGACTTAGGTAAATTTATGTTTGCCTTCTCTATATTCTGGACCTACTTATGGTTCTCTCAGTATATGCTGATATGGTACAGTAACCAGCCGGAAGAAACAAAATATTTTGTAGAAAGAATCGGTACTGCAGAAAAATCAGGCCCTTACCAAGGCATATTCTTTTTTAACCTCATTGTTAATTTCCTTTGCCCGTTATTAATATTGATGAAACGTGGTACTAAAAGAAACTGGACAATGGTAACTTTTATGGCGGTGCTCATCATTTTTGGACACTGGGTAGATTTATATCAAATGGTTATGCCCGGCACTTTACATGAACAAGCACACCTGCTGAGGCCATTTGAATTTGGTGTGCCCTGTTTATTTGTTGGTATAATTATGTGGGGCGTTGGCAGGTATATAAGCAGTCATTCACTATTGGCAAAAAATCATCCTTTCTTAAAAGAGAGTATGATACATCATACATAAATCAAACTGTTTTAAAAAAGAAACAAGAATACTATTTACTGAAAATAACTTTGAATCATGAAGGAGTTTTTAATTATTGCTTTAGGTGCTTTACTTTTCGTAGTCATATTTCAGATTGCGAAAGCAAGTGAGTATGTAAGCGTTTTAAAAGGCGAAGAAAAGACACGCAGGCAAAATAATAAGATCAATGCATTTTTTCTTTTGGGCTTTTTAGTGTTTGGATTAATCGGGGTTTGGTATTGCAACGATCTGTACTACGGCAAAACATTATTTCCACAGGGCTCTGCTTCAATAGAAGGAGAAGAAATAGACAAGATGTTTATGATAACAACTGCTGTAACAGGCTTTGTTTTTGTACTCACTCAAATTTTACTTTTTTGGTTTTCCTTTAAATACCAGGAGAATGATAACAGAAAGGCCTATTACTTTGCCCATAGTACAAAGCTGGAATTAATATGGACAACAATACCGGCAATTGTTTTATGTGTATTGGTTGTTTTTGGTTTAAGGGCATGGTTTAGAATTACCGGTGATGCACCAAAAGATGCTATCGTTGTAGAAGTAACAGGCCACCAGTTTGGATGGGAGTTCAGATATCCTGGCTCTGATAAAGTGTTAGGAAAGAAAAACTACAAGTTAACAAAAGGGGCTAACAGCCTTGGTGTTGATTTTAATGATCCTGCAAGTTTAGATGATATTCATGTTTCCGGAACCATGCATATACCGGTTAACAGGCCTGTTAAATTGGTTATAAATGCAATGGATGTTATACATGATGTGGGCTTACCTCATTTCAGGTTAAAGATGGATGCAGTACCTGGCATACCAACCACAGAATGGTTTACACCAAAATATACCACCGTACAAATGAAAGAAAGAACGCATAATCCTGATTTTACTTATGAAATAAGTTGCGATCAGATGTGTGGTAAGGGACATTTTAGTATGAGAGGTGTTATAATTGTTGAAAGCGAAGCAGAATACAGGGCATGGCTGGCAACACAAAAGCCGGAATATTATACGGTTTACCCTGACAGGGCACCAAGGGCAGATACTGCGGTTAAAACCACTGCGGTTGTGGCTGTTCTGGAAAAAAAATAATTAATTGGTTGTTGAAAAAAATATAAGAATATGAGTAGCGTAGCCACATTACACGAAGCAGATGTTCATGGCGCACATGACACACATCACGAACATCACCATCACGAAACGTTTATAACGAAATACGTTTTTAGCCAGGATCATAAAATGATTGCCAAACAGTTTTTGGTAACAGGTATGATATGGGCAGTTATCGGTGGTTTATTTTCAGTAATATTTCGTTTTCAATTGGGCTACCCCGAATCTACTTTTCCATTTCTGGAAGATCTTTTAGGCCACTGGGCAAAAGGCGGTAAAATAGATCCTGAGTTTTATTATGCATTGGTAACCATGCACGGAACCATATTGGTATTTTTTGTATTAACAGCAGGATTGAGCGGAACCTTTGCCAACTTCTTAATTCCATTACAAATTGGTGCAAGGGATATGGCTTCACCAATGTTGAACATGCTGAGCTATTGGTTTTTCTTTACTGCATCAATAATAATGTTCTCTTCACTGTTTGTACAAACAGGCCCTGCAAGTGGTGGCTGGACGATCTATCCACCGTTAAGTGCTCTGGGGGATGCTTCATCAGGAAGTAAAATAGGCATGGACCTTTGGCTGGTGAGTATGGCAATGTTTATTGTAAGTTCTTTATTAGGGGGTCTTAACTATATCAGTACTATTTTAAACCTGCGTACAAAAGGGATGAGTATGACAAGGCTGCCATTAACCATATGGGCTTTGTTCTTTACTGCAGTACTGGGTGTATTGAGTTTCCCTGTATTGTTGTCAGGCGCTATTTTATTATTGTTCGACAGAAATTTAGGGACCAGCTTTTTCTTAAGCGATATAGTGGTAGCCGGAAAAATATTACCCAACGAAGGCGGCAGTGCAATTTTGTTCCAGCATTTATTCTGGTTCCTGGGCCATCCGGAAGTATATATTATCTTATTACCTGCAATGGGTATGAGTTCTGAAATTATTTCTGTTAACAGCCGTAAACCAATTTTTGGTTATATGGCAATGGTGGGTTCTTTATTTGCAATTGCAATTTTAGCATTTTTGGTTTGGGCACATCATATGTTTGTAACAGGGTTGAATCCATTCCTTGGTTCGGTATTCGTATTACTTACTTTATTAATTGCCGTACCATCGGCCATTAAAGTATTTAACTGGTTAACTACTTTATGGAGGGGAAATATCCGTTTTACACCAGGAATGTTATTTGCCATTGGTTTTGTAAGTTTATTTATAAGCGGAGGTTTAACAGGTATCTTCTTAGGTAACTCTGCATTAGATCTTCATTTACATGACACCTATTTTGTAATTGCACACTTTCATATTGTAATGGGTGTGGCTTCTTTCTTTGGCATGTTTGCCGGGGTTTACCACTGGTTTCCAAAAATGTTTGGCCGGTATTTAAACAATACCATGGCATACATTCACTTTTGGGTTACCATAATAGGCGCCTATTTAATTTTCTGGCCAATGCATTACGAAGGTTTGGCCGGGATGCCCCGTCGTTATTATGATTTTTCAAGTTGGGAATCATTTAAACAATTTGGTGGCCTGAATGAATTTATCAGTTTTGTGGCTATGATTGTATTTGCTGTTCAGTTATTATTCATATTCAATTTCTTTTACAGTATGTATAAAGGAAGAAAAGTTACTACACAAAATCCATGGGGATCAAATACATTGGAATGGACAACACCAATAAATCCCGGACATGGTAACTGGCCCGGCGAAATACCAGAAGTGTATCGTGGTGCTTATGACTATGCAAAAGACGGCAAGGAATTTATTCCACAAAACGTTCCGGTTGGCGATGATGAAACACATCATTAAGCCCCTATCTCCGCCAGTTGGCGGAGAAAATGGAAAAGGTTGATGTGGTTAAGATTTTTGAAAGATTAAAATGAAGGGAAAGTAAATGTGCTTAAACATTTACTCTAAAAATAAAATGCCAGAAGACACAAGCATAAACAAATCAACATCGTTTGGTTTGGCAAGTAAAGTGAAAGATTATTTTCAGCTGATCAAATTCACTTTAAGTTTTATGGTGGTGTTCAGTACGGTAGTTAGTTTTTTAATTGCACCGAATGAACAGTTTTATGTTCGGAATAAAATAATATCAGTTCTTTTACTTTTTGTGGCAGGAATGTTAATCACGGGTTCAGCCAATGCCATTAACCAGATTTTAGAAAAAAAATCTGATTCATTAATGAAGCGTACAGCAAAAAGACCGGTGGCCAGCGGTAGAATGAGCATTAATGAAGCCTCGGTATTTGCAGCAATTGCCGGTGCCTTAGGTGTTTTCATTATGTGGAAGTATTTTAACTTTCAAAGTGCAATGGTTAGCCTGTTCAGCCTGTTTTTGTACGGCTTTATTTACACACCATTAAAGAAAGTGAATTCTATTTCTGTTTTAGTGGGAGCCATACCAGGAGCATTACCCTGTTTAATTGGATGGGTTGCAGCAACAGATGATTTTAGTACAGGAGGATGGGTTTTATTTGCTATCCAGTTTTTATGGCAGTTTCCACATTTTTGGGCAATTGCCTGGCTGGCACATAAAGATTATGAATCTGCCGGGTTTAAATTACTGCCTGCAGATAAAGGCCCTACAAAATTCACGGCTGTACAAAGTATTATTTACAGTGCATTAATGATTCCAGTGGGTTTTCTGCCTTCTGTTACAGGCATCGGCGGAACAGTGAGTATGTTTATTTTGTTAGGATGTAATCTTTGGATGGTATATGTGAGTGTGATGTTGTTCATCCGCATGGATGCAAAAAGTGCAAGAAAGGTAATGTTCAGTTCTTATTTTTATTTAATGATTGTCTTACTGGCATTGTTTGCCGATAGGGCTTAAGAATATTTAATAAAGGATCTTAAAAACTCTCCGCCGGTTGGCGGATCAGGGGTATGAGTACAGTAGCAATGGAACAACGAAAAAAAATTCATCCACACAAGTTTACTTTGTGGATAGGCATCGGAAGTATTTTAATGATGTTTGCAGGGTTAACCAGTGCATACATTGTAAAACGCAATCAGGCAAACTGGCTTACGTTTCAAATACCGCTGGCATTTTGGTACAGTACTGCAATAATGGTGTTAAGCAGTATAACACTTTTTTTAGCAGGCCGTTCTTTTAAACAAAGAGAAATGGCAAAGTACCGCAGCCTGATGACGGCAACAATAATATTGGGAGCTATTTTTATACTATTGCAGGTAATTGGATTTAAGCAGTTGTGGAATATTGGAATAACATTACAGGGAAATGTTTCCTTTTCTTTTTTGTACGCCATTGTAGGATTACATGCAGTACACGTTATTGGAGGAATAATTGCATTGCTGGTGCTGTTTATTAAAGCCTTCAATACAAAAACAAGAAGTTACGACACTGTTCCGGTAGAAGTTACAAGTACTTACTGGCACTTTGTAGATGTACTTTGGGTGTATCTTTTATTTTTTTTAGTGATGATTAAATAATAAGATTAGCAAACAGTTAGGCAGTTAAAAGTTAATGTTTTTAAATTTAGTTTTTAATATTTAGAATTTAAACAGATATGTCAACAACAACAGTAGAAACAAATACCAAATGGTGGAACGGCGGACGCAGCCCGTTTAATGCAAGCTATGGTAAAGTGATGATGTGGTACTTTTTAATGAGTGATGCTTTTACGTTTGGTGCATTTTTAATTAGTTATGCCACTTTGCGTTTTAGTTTAAATGATTGGGTTGACCCTAACCATGTGTTTAATTCTTTTCCTTTAGCCGGGCATGCAAATCTGCCGTTGGCATTTGTAAGTTTAATGACCTTTATCCTCATCTTTAGTTCTGTAACCATGGTGTTGGCAGTACATGAAGGACATAATATGAACAGGAAGGGCGTTGAAAAGTACATGATACTTACCATCATTGGTGGTTTAGCTTTCTTAAGTTGCCAGGCATGGGAGTGGACGCATTTACTTACCGGGCAACATGAAGTATGGGTAAATGGGCATAGTGAATTTTGGAACACAACGGTATCCCACAATCCCTGGGGGCCGGAAATAACCGTTAATGGAAAAGAATATGCCACACCAGGACCAATTGCTTTTGGCAGTTACTTTTTTGAAATTACCGGCTTTCATGGATTTCACGTTTTTAGTGGTGTTATCATTAATATTGTAATGTACCTTAAAACAAAACTGGGTCATTTTGATCAGCGTGGACATTATGAAATGATTGAAAAAGCAGGGCTTTATTGGCACTTTGTAGATTTGGTCTGGGTATTTGTATTCCTTTGCTTTTATCTGATTTAGTAATAACAGTAAGCTATTTAATAAATTTTAAAAAGAATTATGTCAGCACATTCAGCATCGCCGGAAATTACTTTTCACACCGAACATTCCGGTAGTACAAAAAAAATATGGAGAACATTCTGGATATTAACAGTATTAACTATTGCAGAGTTATGCATTGGCTTAGCAATTTATACTATTCATAAAGGTGCAAATCCCAATGCAACCTTGGTATTAGGATTTAAAGGACTGGTATGTATATTAACACTTGCAAAAGCTTTTTATATTGTTTCCATCTTTATGCATTTGGGCGATGAAATAAGGAATATGATCATGACCATTGTAGTGCCTTTGTGTTTATTTATCTGGTTCATCATAGCATTTTTATGGGATGGTACCAGCTGGAAAAATTTACGAAACACTGATGCCGGCAGTAAAGAGTATAAAGTAGAAAAGGTGGAAAAACATTCTGTGCCGGAAAAGGGAGCGAAAGATTAATAATGTTCAATTAATATAATTTATTAAAGAAGTCAGGTTTTAAACCTGACTTCTTTTTTGTGTTAACAATAGGGTTGTAATGATGTAAATTTGCATTCCAATTCAATAAAAGGCAATGAATAAAAAAGCAATACTTTCTTTAATGCTGGCAATATTGATGCCGCTGGCAGGATATTTATTAGTTAAGCATTACAGTAAAGAAGCTGTACACATGCCGGGAAAATACTTTGTACCGGATAGTGTTGTTGTAAGGGAACAAAACGGCAAAAAAATAACAGATACAATCTGGCATAAAGTAAAAAATATAATCTTCACCAATCAGTTAGGTAAAAAAGTCAGCCTCGATGATTTACATGGAAAGATAATTGTGCTTGATTTCTTTTTTACCCGCTGCCCTTCTATTTGCCCCGGCCTCGCAAAAAGCATGAAACGGCTGCAGGATTCCTTTGTACAAAATGACAGTATTGTGCAATTCATTTCTATAAGTATTGATCCGGAACATGATTCGGTACCACAACTGAGAAGATTTGCGGACAGGTATAATATCAATCATGATACCTGGTGGATGGTAAGTGGCAATAAAAAAGAAACTTATGATTTTGCATTGAATGAGATAAGGGCAAATATTGCTGACCCGGGAGTAGATACCGCATTCATTCATACAGAAAACTTTTTTTTATTAGACAGCAACAGAATTGTACGGGGTTTTTATAATGGTTTTGATACTACCGCACAAACAAGACTAGTAAGGGATATCCCTTTATTAATGCTGGAAAGGGACAAAACATCTCCATCTGTATTACGGGATTTTATTCCCATACTGCCCTTAATATTTATAGCCATAGGAATTGTTTTAGTAGTAATACTTTTATTAAACAGAAACAGAAATAAAACATAATGTTGAATATGTTACAACCGTCTTTACAAAAAAATGACAGCAAAGCAAAGCAATTAATTTACGCCGTTTCAATAATTGTATTTGCTGCTGTTACAATATTAGGTAAATATAATCTTGCCGGAAAAGTTAAACTGCCTTTTAACGAACACATTTTTGCAACTGCTAATGCGGTAATAAATGCGGGTGTTGCATTATTATTGATTGCCGGATTAATAACTGTAAAAAATAAAAACTACCAGTTGCATAAAAAAATTATGTTAACGGCAATGGCATTATCTGTACTTTTTTTATTGTCGTACATCTGCCATCATTTATTTGCCTGCGAAACTGTCTTTGGAGAAACAGATGGAATAAAAGGATTGAGTACTGCAGAACTTGCTGCCGCAGGCAGCATGCGTATCGTGTATTTAATAATTTTAATTACCCATATTCCACTGGCGGGTTTGGTTTTACCTTTTATATTGTTTGCCGCCTACCGGGCATTAATTGGCGAATACGAAAAACATAAAAAAATGGTAAGGTTTATCTGGCCAATATGGTTTTATGTTGCTGTTACAGGAGTTATTGTTTATTTAATGATCAGCCCGTATTACAACTAAAGGATTTTTATAAAACAGGTTCAACAATAATACGGGAAGTACTCAGGTAAGTAATTAATACGGTAAGTTTATCTCCGGCCTTTATCCCAGGCTCAGCTGCAGGCCCGTTTTTTTCTACCGAAATTTTGGCCTGAATTTTATCACCAATTACATTAAGATAAATACCATGAGGCGTGACTTTAAATACCTCTGCTTCTATTGGTGTTTTTGCTTTATTGTATTTTACTGCGGTATAAAATTCAGGGATATACTTGTTGTTGAATAATTTTGCAGTTATCTTTTCTTTTTTATCCAGGTTTTCCAAAGAAAAAGTTACTGCCTCGTTTAATTCCTGCTCAGTTGGTGGTATTTGCCAGGGTGAAACCGGAAGAGAAAAAAAAAGATAACTGTCTATTTCTTTTACAAAATATTTATCAGCTGCGGTTTTTAAATAACCGATAAAACTATTTTCTGTTTTTGCTTTATTTAAAATCACATCTAAGGCAGTATTATAGCGAAATCCAATATTGGAAGCCACCATTTTATCTCCACGGCCCGATAGTCCTGCAATAAAACTTATAACATCTCCAATTTGAAAAAAATGTTTTTCTTTAGGATCAATATTTCCATTTATAGTTTTCTTTTTTGCATTCACTTCATATTCTATCATCACGTACTTTTTTTCGTGATTAACAAAAGAAACCTTTCCCTGTATAATTGTATTGCTCATCTTATAAACTTAATTCGGTTATTGGATCCCAAAAGCGTTGTTTAAAATCTACCACAGTATCGTTTTTTACAGTAACACCATCTTTTTTTAATAACTCTTCCATTAATGTAGGTGTGGCAAAATGATGTTTGCCGGTTAACATCCCGTTTCTGTTAACCACACGTTGTGCTGGCACTTTTGGTTTTGCGGTTCCGGCAGCATTCATTGCCCAACCAACCATACGTGCCGAAAGTTTAGTGCCTAAGTAGGCGGCAATAGCGCCATACGATGTAACTTTTCCTTTGGGTATTTGCCTTACCACTTCATATACATCCTGAAAAAAGCTGTACGCTTTCACAGCACTTCTGGGTTGTTCCTCAACAACCTTTTTTTTAAATTTTTTAACCGGAGACTTAGTTGGTTTCTTTGCCATCAGGCACTAAAGATAGTAATTCGCTACGTTTTGGTTCAGCAACATTTTTATACTCATAAGGACAATGCCTGCAGCCATTGCCACAGCAACTGCCTTTTTGCAAATGATATTTGGCAGTAAGAACAATATAACCTTGTTCATTATAATAATAATCTTCTCCTTCAATCAGGTTGTTCATGTTGTAATTCCCCCTGTAATTGGCCATCAATATTTTTAATAACTGCGGGCAAAGTAAATTTAAGGTAATGTATTTTGTTACTCTGTGCAATATCTAAGCTCTCATAATGTGTTTTAATTTTCAGTTCTTCTTTTATTTGCGGCTGTTTATAAACGTCATTACAATCTTCAACAATGCTCAGGCCATAAAGTTTAATTACTTTTTTTGTAAAATGATACAGATCGGGAGAATCTGTTTTCAGGTGAATTATACCAGAGAATTTTAGTACCTGCTGATATAACCGTAAAAAACGGGGATGTGTTAATCTTCTCTTTGCTTTAGAAAGCCGTAACTGCGGATCGGGAAATATGATCCATATTTCATCCACTTCCCCTGCAATAAAATAATTGGGAAGCATTTCAATCTGGGTACGTAAAAAAGCGGCATTGTGAATATTTTCTGCAAGACATTTTTTTGCTCCAATGTACATCCGGTTACCTTTTACATCAACACCAATATAATTTTTTTTCGGAAATAGTTTTGCCATCCCAACGGTATACTCTCCCCTGCCGCATGCCAATTCTAAAACAACGGGGCATTCATTTTTAAAAAAGCTGTTCCATTTGCCCTGCATGTCTTTTGGATACTCCAATACATTGGCAAAGGTCTTTAGATCAGCAAAGCGTTGTAATTTTTTTTGTGCCATGGGCGGCAAAGATAATTAAAGCTATATTGAATTAGGATGCATTAAATCCTGAGTTGAAAGCCTGCTCCTACTATAGATTTTAATTGTAATGCAGGAGTGTTTTTCTCTTCTCCAAATATCCGTGTATCATCATCATAAATAACATCAAAACTCCAGTTAAACGAAAGCATTTTAAAAACCTTTACGGCTAAAACATTTGTCATATACACATCAACATTCCAGGGATTTTTTTTATAATTGGAAAACATATCCAACCTTGATTTATAGGTAAGGTTTTTAACTAATTCTCTTTGATAATTTAAAGTGGCAAATGCCCCCAGTTGATTAATAATATTTTTACCGGTATCTACACCATACGCTGCTTTTGTCGCTAAACTGTCGTTTTGTACAATAACCCAACGTGATGTAATGGGGGATAAGAAAAGAGATAATTCTTTTTTAGGTTTATAATCCACACCAAAGCTGGTGAGTATATAGCCCGGAGATAAAAAACCTGAAGCATATACTTTTTCTGTTTTAGGGGAATAGGAATAGCCGTTAAAAAATTGGGTTCTAAAATTAAAAAGGGTACCAACAGTTGTTTTTTTGTTGATAGAATAGTTTTGTTTGGAAACCAGGTCAATCCTGTCGTCATTTTTCCGGGAGCCCAATGTTGTGGTTTTTAAAAACCCAAATACGAGGTCGAGAGAATTATCCCAGTTGAAATTATTTTTTTTATGTGTGGCATACAGGTTAAGTGTGGTGTTGATGTTAATGGAGAAATCATCACCACCGGCAGCCCAGTTACTTAAACTGCCCTGTCCAAGATTTAAGCGGTAAAGTCCACCTTTTTTCCATGTTTTTTTTGAAGTATCTGCTGCAGGAACTTTTGCAGTAACACTTCCGGATTCTAATTGGAGGGTTCTTATTATTTTATCCTGGGCATTAATACATAAGGGTAATACAAATACAAACACCAGCAACATTATTCTCATATAAAGAAGGTTATAAGGTTTAAGGAAGTGCAAAGAAAACAATGTTTATGCAAAAGTTTTGTAAAACTATAGAGCGATAAAAAGTAAAAGAGAGAAGGTATCGTTAAAAACGAAAGCTAAATTATCCTGGATGTTCTGGAAAAATTTTGATAATTTATTTTTTCATCAAAATAAAAAAGCCTTCGTTTATTCAACGAAAGCTTTTAAGCTGCTGTAGGGGGAGTACAGCAACCTTCTTTATCTGGCTTTTATAGCAATAGAAAGATAATAGCTGAAATACCTTTAAATACTGCATTTCTCTTGTTCTTCCTTTTATCAATTTTGAAGGATAAATAAAGTTTTAGTGAAACTTTTAGTGAAACTCGGTATCTTCAATCAAATCATCTTTACATGCCACGTCACCCACAAGTACATTTCAGATTAAAACCCGTAGATGAAAATGGGAAATGTAGTATTTATTTACAGTTCCTATATAATCGAAACAGGCTGTTTTATTCCTTTGGTCAAACAGTTAAGCCTGGTGACTGGAATGAAAGCAGACAAAGAGTCAAGAGAAAGGATACCACAACCGCCGATGGTAAATTCGCTTTAAATGATCTTCTGAAAAATTTGGAACAGTTATGTGAGAAAACTTATAATGAATCTCTAAAAGACGGCATCCCGACACCAGAGCAACTAAGAAAGCCGCTAATTGATTTTCTAAACCAGAACCATAATGAAGATACCGGTAAACCCACATTGTTTTCTTTGGCTGAAAGGTTTATTAACGGAGAGATAAAAGTTAAGGGTAAGGATAAGAGCAAGGGTAGTCTTAATAATTATGGCGCAGTCACAAAACATTTAAAGGAATTTCAGATTAAAACCAAAACGCCGGTTACATTTGATACCATTAATCTGGATTTTTTCTATAAGTATACCAGTTACCTTAAACAATCGGGTTTGGCCACAAACACTATAGCAAAAGATGTCTCAATTCTAAAAGTATTCATGGGTGAAGCAGTTGATTTAGGTTACACAACCAATATGCAGTTTAAGAATTCAAAGTTTTCTTTCAGTGAGGTTGAAACCGATCAGGTGTATCTGACAGAAAAAGAATTAAACGATCTCTATAAGTTTGATTTGAGCTATAGTAAGAAATTAGAACAGGTAAAAGACTTATTTATTTTCGGTGCATGGGTTGGGTTAAGATTTTCTGATTTCAGCAATATAAAACCTGAAAACATTGTTCAGATTGAAGGTGACCATTTTATTAAGATTATTACTCAAAAAACAAATGAGCTTGTAATAATACCATGTAATAAGACTGTGTTGGATATATTTAACAAATATCAACACAACACTAATATGCTGCCAAAAACTCTCAGTAACCAGAAGTTTAATGACTACATCAAGGATGTTTGCAAACTGGCTGAATTAAACGAAAAGGGTCGTTTAAGCACTAAGCCCGAGTTAGAGCTTTGGGAAAGTGTATCATCTCATACAGCCCGTAGGAGTTTTGCAACTAATTATTACCTCCAGGGATTTCCTACTATTGACCTGATGAAGATAACTGGGCATAAAACAGAAAAAGCGTTTTTGAAATATATAAGGGTAAGTAAACTGGATGCCGCGAAACGATTAAGCACTCACATGAAAAAGCGCTGGACTGAAAAGATCATGCAAGTTGCGTAGGATTAGCCAAATGAATTTTATTGGGAGCCAACTGAGTAAGACAGCAATAAAAAAATGAAGCCATTAATTTCACCGTTTGTGATATCGACCAAAGTCCAATGTTTATCAATTTTAAATTAAATTACTACGCTTTAAATTAAATGAAAAAATTAAAAGCAAATCCAAATACTCGTGAAGTTGCTGCTCATCACGAAGCAGGACATGCAGTGCTACATATGCTCTTTAGCGATGAAATTATTTATGCCAGTATAGATGAGAATGGCAACGGATTTGTAAATTGTCCAGTCCACTTTCCTACGACCCAATTATCACAGTCTTCAAAGTTCTTCGATAAATTGGATACTGCCGAGGTTGAGATCATTATGCTCAATTTGGAAAAAAGATTAAAGAGGTATTCAATGTGCCTTATGGCTGGATATTGCGCAGAATATAGATACTTAAAAAGGGCAAAGCCGTTTGGTTTGGGATGTACTAATAATGACGAAAACGATTTCTCTAAAATTAGAAGTCAAATTTTAAAGGCAAACGAGATTTTAGGTAAGACAACTTTTGGAGATATGAATTTCTATTTTTGGGACAAGGCGACAAGAAATGAAGTAAGGAAACCAAACGTCTGGGAAACTATCCAGGATATAGCCAATGCGCTTTTAGAATCAAAAGATGGTAAAATTCTTCCACCTATTTTAGAGTCTATTTTTTCAAAGCGTTTGACCCCGTATTTATATAAAAAATTTCATACCTCGAAATTTTAGTAAGTTGACATTTTCTATAAGACTGTACCATAACACCCACAAAGTATGCAACCAGAGTACCTTTTTTGTTATGGATCTTAACCTAAATCTTATACCAGGAGTTGGGGATGGGGTCGAGACCACCTATCCGATTCTGAAGAGTTGACCGACATCTTGGTCCCCCTGTAAAAGATGATCACCTGCAGGTGATAGTGCTCCAATTTTTGTCAAAAAATATTATTCATAATTTCTGCCTAATCGGATTGATTGACGACCGATAATTAATAACCTGCATTTCTTCTACTATCTGTTTCGGGAGTAATATACAACCTCATTATATAGATATAGATAGCTAATCCTACCAGGTAATTCATATATGATGTCTTAGTGTCTGCCGAAACTGAAGTTTGGATTTGCAATTAGCTAAAGTTGTTGTTACAACGTCATGCCCCAATAACGCCAAATCCCATGTTGGCAAAAGTAATGGTCTTAAAAGCTAAAGTCTTTCCCTTGATAATATGAAAACGCAAATTGCCGTCCGTTATAAAATTTCACTGTATTATTTGTCCTAACACCGACAACACCATCAGCGAAGTAAAATATTTCATCAGACGATGCAGGTATGGTAAAATCCTTGCCATCGTAATAAGAGAACGCAAATTGTCTTCCATTATAAAACTTCACCGTGTTACCATTCTTTACCCCTAATACACCATCTGCAAATGAAAAGATTTGGTCAACACTGTTTGGAATAGTAAAGTCTTTCCCTTGCATGTAAGAAAATGCAAATTGTCTACCATTATAAAATTTAACTGTTCGTCCAGTACGAACTCCTACTATACCGTCAGCAAAATAAAAAATATCTTCACAGTTATTCGGGATATTGAAGTCTTTTCCTTCTAAGTACGAGAATGCAAATTGTCTACCATTATAAAACTTAATTGTGTTGCCAATTCTCAGTCCTATTATACCGTCAGCGAACGAAAATATTTGGTCTGTATTTGAAGGAATATTGAAATCCTTACCAGCCATATATGAAAATGCAAACTGTCTACCATTGTAAAACTTAACTATGTTGCCGTTTCTTACACCAACTATACCATCAACAAAATAGAAAATTTTAAATTGTGTTGCAGTTGTACTTTTCGTCGAACTGCTTCCTTGTCCGCTGCAACTGGAGATCATTATTGTTGTAAAAAACAGAAGTGAATAGAGAAGTTTAAAACTTTTCATGGTTTTATTTTTAAATGTTTAAATAAATTTGCTTTTGTTAATTGAGGTCAAAATGTTTCTGCCAACGTGCAGGGCTTTGTGCAGGTGGGGAATTGTTGTTGTGTCCGCCCGCAACCGCTGCTGATAGGAAATATAATGTTGAAGTTAATAATAAATGCACAAAAAAGAACTACTCTCGGGGAATTAGTTTGCCCTCCCCACCAGCATGTAAGTCTATCGTGCTCACGTGGTCGTCTGCCAACCTTCGGGCTGTTTTACAGAAATGCGATCAATTTTTAGCGCAACTATTTTCGTTAATTGAACATTCTCAATCTTGTGCCCCGATGAGGCAATTCAGAAGGAATGTGATACAACCGATTGGTTGTAGGACGTATCCTAGCTATAAGATGTAGTTGGTCAATTTTTAATTTTTTCAAAAAAAATTTCGGAAAGAATATTTATCGTGTGTAATGGGATGTTAATGGTTCCCCCATTCGATAACCCCTCCCTTAACTTAACCTTACGGTACTCCGCCTAACCCTGGAGGTACTAATGCAGGTACTAAACCAATTTTTTTAAACACTTAAATCATTTCAAATGGTACAAGTAATCAATTATGCTATTCGTACTAAAAAAGACGGTAGCACATTTATCGCATTAATAATCAGTGGTGGATTAGAAATGCAACAAAGCACAACCACCGGGAACTTTTATGCTACTCAAAAGAGCTGCTCGATTCCATCAACTTTTGATGAATCAACAGCGAAGATGATGGTAGGACAGCAGATTGAAGGTACGGTTGAACGTGTTGCTGCAGCAACATACGAGTATGTGAACAAACGTACAGGTGAAGTAATGCAGTTGCAGCATTCGTATGCCTACAGACCGAAAGGTTCCGTAGAACTTATTGGACATGCTAAAGTTGAAGATTTACAGTTGGCATAACCAGTAAACTTCCAAGGTTTAGTTCAATGGGGTGGTAACAATTGTTATCGCCCCTTTTTTATTCTTAAACTTTTAAACTTTAAACAATGCAATTACGAACAGCTCAACGAAAAAGAGCAAAGATTAAAATGGGGTTACAGGGACCCAGCGGATCAGGTAAAACAATGGGTGCATTATTAATTGCATTCGGTCTCTGTGGTGATTGGAGCAAAATAGGTGTGATCGATTCAGAAAACCATTCTGCCGAACTCTACGCACATCTTGGTTCATATAATGTGTTACAGTTACAGGCACCTTTTACACCTGAAAAGTATATCCAGGCGATTGATGTTTGTGAAAAGGCAGGAATGGAGGTGATCATCATTGATTCTACTACTCATGAATGGGAAACTCTTCTTGAATTTCACTCATCCTTACAGGGAAACTCTTTTACCAACTGGGGTAAGATCACACCAAGGCATAATGATTTTGTGCACAAGATATTACGCTCACCAGCTCATGTTATTAGCACCATGCGTAGCAAACAAGACTACGTTATAAATGAAAAAAGCGGCAAAATGGTCCCCGAGAAAGTTGGATTAAAATCGGTTCAACGCGAAGGCTTAGAATACGAGTTCAGTTTAGTGTTCGACCTGAATATGAAAAACCATGCCATCGCTTCAAAAGACAGGACAGGATTATTCTTTGGTAAACCTGAACATAAGATATCTGTAGAAACGGGAAAGATGCTTTTTGCCTGGTGTAACGACGGTGTTGATATATCAGTTGATGATGTGTCTACAAGAATTAGTGATTGCCGGAGTATAGAAGATCTGCTTGAACTGTATAAACAACACCCTCAGTTTAAGGAGGTTTTAAAACCTGAATTTGAAAAGCAAAAACGCCGGATACTGATCGGCGCAGAAGTAGCAACCACATTAACTAACCAACAAATTAATCAAAATGGAACTCATTGAAACTTTAATGCCGGTCGTTGTCCGGCCGGTAAATAACCATGAAGAACCTGTACGGACGGACAGCAATCGTAGTCCTTTTATTGAAGCGAATACGATCGATATTTCTTTTGATGAAATAAGAAACAATCACATCATACCTGTATTTGTGAAGGACAATGAAACTTTGATCAGCCATGCCGATTTTATTGAAGCCACCAGGTCAATAGCTGCTGATGTTTTTCACGGTGAGGATATCTTATACCCGGACGTTAGAGTTTCGCATCCAATTAAAGGTCGTATACCGGAAGCGAAGGACAAACCAGCAAACCTGCTGATGGAATTTGAGAAAACTTTGTTCTACGAACGTATGGCTTTCATCATCGAGATCCCATCTATACAAACTGTAATTGATGGAAGTATATTATCGCTTACTATCGGCGGGGTAAAATCTTACAACCAGGATAATCTGTACAGCAGGAGTGTAAGCGATCAGCATTTTAAAATCTTTATTGGTTTCCAGAATAAAGTATGTACAAATATGTGTGTGTGGACCGACGGATACATGAACGATGTAAAAGTTAAAAGCGCCGGACAGTTGAAAGGTGCCATTCGTACTTTACTGGAAGGTTACGAACGAAATTTTCATGTAAGTCATTTACAAAGACTTGCAGAATTCAGTATCAGTGAACAGCAGTTTGCAAATTTGATAGGTAGGTGCCGGATGTACCACCATTTACCTGCAGAGATAAAGTCAACGATTCCACCAATTCTGTTTGGTGATCAGCAGATGTCTTCTGTGGTAAAAGATTTTCATAAGGACAGCAGCTTTTGCAGGGATAATGATGGTCGCATTAACCTCTGGAGATTGTATAATCTTTTCACTGGTAGTAATAAGAGCTCCTACATTGATAGTTTCCTGGACCGGTCCGTGAACGCATACAGTTTTGTAGAGCAAATAAGATGGGCATTGGAAGGAAGAGGAGAAAACTGGTACTTGAATTAATCATCTTTTAAAACGATAAATGGACCCACCTAAATTAAACTTCGTTGATTACAACTGCATACTGATCATTAACCCCACTGGTAAAATGCGACAACTATTTGTACCTTTCAAAGTGCAATTACTTTATGATACCAAAGTCTTAAAAAAAGGAACCTGGGTTGTCGTTGAAGAAATTGAGTCGCACCGAGACTATAAGTTACTATACAGAGTTACCGATCACTGGTGGCCATATTATCTGTTTAAAATAGGTGCAGTTTTTTAATACATCATCACTATCCCTGTTATACTAAGTAACGGGGATTATTTTTTACACCCTGTCCGGCTGTCCGCTTTCTAACGAAGTGTACGCCGGACATTTTTATTATTAAAATTATGACACAAATAACCGATCGCGTTGCGGAAATACAGGTCAGCTATAGGCCCCCAATCGCTAACAAACCAATTATTGTAAGTTCCACAGACGCTTACCTGCTGTTTAAAATATTCTTTGATGAAAATACAATCTCGTTACAAGAAAGATTTATGGTCATGTATATTAACAAGGCAAACCGTGTTCTTGGGATTTATCCAATGTCAGTTGGTGGCATTGACGGTACCGTTGCAGATATAAGACTGATTTTTTCGGTTGCATTGAAGGTTGCTGCAACCGGTATCGTACTTGCACATAACCATCCGTCAGGTAATATGAAGCTATCTATACAAGACATTGAATTAACGAGGCGCATTAAAGATGCAGGTAAAATTTTAGAGATAATGATTCTGGATCACCTGGTTATTTCTCCGGTAGACAGGGAGTTTAAAAGTTTTGCAGATGAGGGGTTACTGTAAGTTCTACTTACTCGATTTGATCGGGAACTTAAAGTCAAAAAGATCGGTATGTGGAATTTCTAACGCTGATGCTAACGCTAAAACTGTTGAGATAGTAGGATTAGAAACACCCCGCTCAATTTTGCTAAGTTGACTGTATTCTATTTCTGCAATTAAGGCGAATTTACGCATACCAATGCCCTTATCGACTCTCAGTTTTCTTAATTGATTTCCGAAAGCTTTACAATATTCTGCATTGTGTTTGTAATTCACCAACGCAATGTGACACAACTAACTTATATTAGTGGCGTCATATAAGACGCCACTAACTTTTACCAGAATAATTCAACCAAAAGCAAAAGGGTGAAACTAAAGTTAATTGCTGAGTCAATTCCAGTTTGAAGAATCTATATGATACGAGACACATAGTTGCAAGAAAAAAGGAATTCAAATAATAACGATCATTTATTTTAAATTATACCCTTATGAACGGAACTTCGCTAACAATTTTACTTGAATTTGCAAAAAAAGAAAGGAAGGTATTAACATTAGGTAATTTGTCTCCTTACAAATTTAACCAGGGTTTAGGTGATAAATTAAATGCAATAGACCCACAACAAATAATAATCGATTATTATAATAATGTCGTTCATCTAAGCGGTTCCATATCCAATATTGTTGCTTGTGATTCACTTGTTTTAATCAATAGCACAGAAGAATACAGCGAAGATAAAAATGTTAAACAAGTCAACCTCTCACCAACTGAATTTAATCTAAGTGTTTGCGCAGTACTAATGATTTCGGATGAAAAAATTGTTATTGCTGATACCCACTTCGGAATGTATATTTATTTTGAATACAATGATAATTGGGAAGTGAGTATGACAGATTGTTTACCTGATGATAAAAGCAGTGATTATCTTTTAAGAGGAGGGATAATTTCGAAAATTGCGTATCAAAAAGGAGCTATTATAGATTGGAATACGATGATAAACGACCCTGCAACATTACCAAGACTTAAATTGTTTTTTACGAAATTGGCGGTCCCTAATAATATTAGTCTGTTTAAATTCACACTTAACTTAAATTACATAATTGACAAGTTATTTATTAATGATTACAAGAGCCAGCAGGAAGGGAATGACTTCTATAAATCTATTGCTCCATCATTAAGACTTTTATACAGGGATGAAAATATAATTCCTCGAGAATTCCCAGTTGAGTTTAATGCTTGTTTTCCTGATGTAGTCAACAGCGTAATCCAAGAAAAGAAAGGGGAGTCTTCATTATTGTCAGCGCTTTATAAAAACAATACCCCCGAAAAACTTATCACGAATGATGGTTTTTTTGATATGGTGCATTTGGATAATATAGTCCATGCATATAAATACTTTGTTCCCAAAAAGCAATTAGAATGTACCGAATTAACTTTGTAATATCATGAGTAAAAATAAAATTAATAAATAACTAAATAAATAAATGATGTGGATTATTATTATAATTGCAATTGTAGCGATAGCTTTAATCAAATTCTTTACCGCATTTGAAAAAGACAATAATGATTTACATCAACAATCATTGTCTGAAAAATTTGAAATAATTATTCAATCGATAAATGAAGTCGCCTTTAATGGAACAGGTGAAATTATTGTTAGAGATAAGCGAACTATTCAGCTTTACCAAAAAGGTAAGAATCAAACCATTTTATTTGTTTATGGCACCGGTCATTTAACAATAACATGGAAGTACAAATATTTTCAAAAGGAAATTGTACACGAAAAACAATTTAACGAGGTCCGGAATTTAAGTGTTTTTGAACAACAAGCGATCGCCAAAATAATGATTGAAAGTATGGACAAGGTTGTTGAAAATCACAAAAGGAACGTTTTAGGAACTTAAAAAAGTTATACTAAATACTTTATATTAAATTATGAGTGGTTACCTAACTATATATTTTAAGGCAGCACTCTTTCGTTGTAAATGCTGCAATTACGAGACTGAAATATATTTTAATGCAGAGTATTTGGTTGAAGGATGTGATGATTTGTGTGAGTGTAATAGAAAGGGGCACTATAAATTTTCTTCAATTTATATCAGCAGAGACGATCTTGATGGTATCGTATTACATGGACAATTTGCATCTTTGCCAGATGATAAAAACAAATGTCTCTCCTGTTTGGGCGTATCCCAGGTAAGCTGGAAAGAAGTTGTAACTGTATGCATTAAATGTGAAGCAAGTGCGATGTATTTTGCGAAAGACGTTGTCGGTAAAAATATTCACCAATATGGAGATTGGTGTAGGGATTGGGTAAAACCCGCACACCCATGTCTAATTTTTAAAGATGAAGACGGTTCAGAAATTATTGCTCTAAATGGATTATTGAGTAATATTTCATCGAGTTGAATAAAGGGGCAAAAACATTTAACCAATGAAAACATTGACTATAATTATAATCTTTTTAGGATAATTCAACTTCGCCTATCATCCTTAGAGTTTTTTTTCTCACGTTTGGCACTTAATACTGCTAATGTCATTAAGTGAACAATCTTGTTCTTCATCGCCAATATTTGCTCTTCTTTGGTTTTCACTATTTTTTTCATAAATAAATCAAGTTTGAATTTTATGCTACCTATTTTGTTTTAAAGATAACATTAACAGCACATCAAATTATAACAATTATTGATTTTTAAAATCAACCAATGCCTGTGCGTTTTTCATTCGTGATTCCACTTTCAAACTTATCCATGTAGCTCTTGTCGGTATCTATGTTTTTATGGCCGAAGTTCTCAGATATTATAACAAAAAGGATAAAAGAAGGCCCTAATTTTATGAAAATTAATTTACTGGATCACTTTGTTGTTTCACCGGCAAAGAAGCAATATTTAAGTTTTGCTGATGGGTTATTATAAATTATAGAAGGGGATATAGAAACGAAAGTTAGACGCTGGAGGGCACATTTATATTGAGTGGGAATAAAAAAAAAGCCACTCCTAAAAGTGGCTAATGTGGTGGGTCCCGGTCTCGAACCAGGTTTTGATTTTATTACAATGAATTTGACATCAACAGCGGATAGTTGTCTAACCCACCTCCGAGGACAACGGGACCCACAATTGCAAAAATAAAATTTGCTACAACAGCCAGGATTGCTCCAATAAATAAGTGTACATAAATAGTTTTTATCATTTCCATAATACTTATAGTTTTACAGTGAATAATTATATAGCTAAGAATGATAACTATAACCTCTCGTAAATGCCAAACATCAAAGAACTCAACCAAACTTTCCAGAACTTTCATTCCATATAGGATGAATAATATTTTTTATAAATCTACGCAATTTAAATTAGCCCGCCTTTGCTAATACCTTATCTATAAATTCATCCATCGTACTCACATATTCAAGACTTAAATTACTGCCAGATTGCTTTCCCAATTCCTCAAAATGCTTCTTACCACACTCAATTTTTCCTTGTTCTGCAGGACGCAGAAAGTCAAAGCCCATTGTACCTTTACTTTCCACCACAAAGAACAGTTTCTCGATACCATCTACATCAATTAATACAGCCCAATCAGGATTATATTTCCCCAGCGGTGTATCAATCTCAAACCAGCCGGGGAGTTTGGCATAGACTTTTATATTTTTATTTCGCTCGAATTCTGTAGTGAGCGTACTTTCTATTCCGCTGTCATACACAACATATTCATAAGGAGACTTGGTACTCGCTTGCATATTACTTTTTAAATAACCAGTTAATTGTTCATTTTCAAAACGCTCCTGGCTATAAAATTCTTTGTCACCGATTTTTGTGTACACTATACCATCAACAATATATAGCCGCATCTGCTCATTGATAATGTCTATACAGCCTTCAATAAACTTTTGAGGATTTAATTTAAAATACCGGAGGTTTCTACAGCCTAATAATATTTCAACTATACTTTTCCTTGTTAGCTGTGTTTCGTTTTGAAGATAACTGACTATATCCGGTAAAGTTTCTATTTCGTTATCAATGGTACCGTACTCTGTTTCCGGATCGCCAACCACAGAAATCCCTCCCTTAGTTATATCAAGACTTGCTTTTTCATAAACGAGTTTTCCTCTATTTACCACGAGCCTGTCACTGATATGTTTTTGGCAAGCCTTGATCAATCCAGCAGAATCAAAATCAACAGCATACGTTGTATGAAATTTAATCTTGTCCCATAATTCTTTAAACTCAGGGCTTAATAATATTTGCTTATTTATTTTAATTACTTCTTTATCCTCATTTCGCTTTATCTCAAGTTTTCCGGCAGTTTGTTTAAGTGTTTGAATAACTTGGTTTTTAACGTGATCGGCAAGGTAATCCGGTAATTCAACCTTACCGTTTCTTAAATCCGCTTTCAGCCTTTCCTGTATTTTACCCCTGTTATTGATATATCCCTTTAGCATAAGATAATCATATAGTTGTTCTGATTTTTCCTGACCGAAGTATGCAGCATCAACGCCATGCATTTCTAAAATGATATTATTAAAGCTATGTAGTTCCAATACACCAAACACAATACCGGCCTCCTTCTCTATTTCTTTCTGCAGGTTATCTGCAAAATCTTCATAACTCTCACTCGCCATTACCGTAAGAATATTTACATCAAATCCATATACCCGATCTCCATTCTGATTCACTGCTAATCGTAGTCCCCTGCCAATTTCCTGTCTTCTTCGTATTTCTGAGCTACCTGCTTCTTTTAAAGTACAAATCTGAAACACGTTTGGATTGTCCCAGCCCTCCTTCAAAGCAGAATGAGAAAATATGAACCGTAATTTTGATTCAAAACCCAACAGAATCTCTTTGTCTTTCATAATGAGATTATATGTATCCTCGTCAGCAGCTACATTACCTGAAGTGTCTTTATAATATTCAAATTTCTCTTTTTTGTTACTGGCTTTGGGTTTCTTATCAATAGAGAAATACCCATTATGAATTTCATGTACAGCCGAATCCAGATCCTTTATCTCTTCGAAAAGAGATTGGTATTTTGGCTTTTTGATAAGCTTCCTATACTCTTCTTCAAACATAATTGCATAGTCACCATTCTGCATATTACCATCTTCATCATACATGCGGTAATGTTTTACTGCATCAATAAAGAAAAGGCTTAAAACTTTTATTCCCAATGGGTTTAACCTGAGTTCTTTATCAAGATGTTCTTCAATAGTTTTCCTTATCATCATTCTTTTAATCAACTTATCATCTACAGTACCGATAGACTCACCGAGTTTTAAAATAGTGCCATTGATAAATTCTACATATTCATTGCCAGCCTGCGTATAAATGTCATTTACAATGAACCCTTCGTATTGCTGTAATTTTGTTATCTCTAATAAATCATCATTTTTCTTTAGCTCTTTGGGTTTACGTTTGCGTTCACCTTTTTCCAGAATATCTAAATCCACCTTAGCTCTTATGGCGGGTTTGTTTTTTACTCCAATCAATTGCATATAAGCTCCATCAATTGCAGCCCCTTCAACTTTTACAGATGCCACTTCTATTTGCTTAACCAATTTTCTACTGTAAGCATCTACAGCATCTAATTTATACATCATGTTGAGCTTTTCTTTATGCGTAGCAGAGTATTTGAGCATTACCAATGGATTCAGATTTCTCACACTTTTTTTGGCAAGCTCGGTGCTCAAGGTTGTTTGTGGCTCATCAATAATAACAACAGGTTTTGTATCCTGAATTAACTGCAGTGGTTTATAACCTAACTTATCATTGTACCTGTGAATTATATTTTGACTTTTTGTTTCGTCTTTTTCATTCTCAAAGCTTTTACGAAATGCATCGATGTTGATTACCATTATCTGTAACTGATCATTAACTGCAAAATCCCGTACATCCGGAAGGTTAGCACTATTGTAAATAAAATAATTGTAAGGAATCTTGTTGTAGTGTTCACCGAAATGCAGTTCTGTCATTTTTAGTGTTTTGTAAACTCCTTCTTTAATAGGGATTGACGGCACAACAATGATGAATTTACTAAACCCGTATCGCCTGTTCATTTCCATAATGGTACGTAAGTAAACGTAGGTTTTACCGGTACCGGTTTCCATCTCGATAGAAAAATCAAGATGCTTTATATCTACCTCATCGGGTGTTGAAGGCTTTAAACCATTTCGCAATTGAATTTTTTGTGTGTTATCCAGTATTTGCGATTCTGTTAATTGTAATTTATTTGCATAACCCATTTGATTAAAATCAAGGCTTTTTTGCTTTGCCAGGTATTCGGGAGAAAACACTGTAAAATTTGATGCGCAAACTTCCTGTCCTTTGAATATATCTACAATCGCACTAATCGCTTCCTGTTGATAATCTAACTCACTTTCAAATTTTATCTGCATGTATGTTATGGTTTAGATACTAACAGTTTTATATGCCTGTTCAGGATGGTTTTGCATATCCGGAATAGTAAAAGATAATTTTCCGCTTTCACGTAAGGGTGTAATAAAGCTGAGGAGGTATTTCTCATTCCTTTGCATAATAGCAGCCAACCCTTTCAATGTTAATGCTTGCCATGAACACAACGCAAGAATTGTAGCATTTACTTTTTCCTTATCACCTTCTCTTTTACCCAAACCCTTTACCATTTCCTTTAATTCGTCCGGTACCTGGTCAGATAAGATAGCTAACTGGTCAGATAAGACAGGAGACTGGTCAGGTAAGGAATCGAACTGGTCAGATAAGGCACCTGGTTGCTGAAAGGAAAATTCTTTAGGATGAGGAGGTCCCATTTCGGGAGCATAAAAAGCCAGGTCCGGTACATAATAAGTCGCTCTACCCTTGCCCTTTTGAGCTAATATTCCTAAATCCCTCATGTTTCTAAGTTCCCCACTAGCTTTTAAAATGTCGCAACCATTTAACTGGCGATATGATGGATTGTCTATTGCGCCGGTTTCCCTAGTAAAGATTAAAGCCCTTTTTTGCGCATCGTTAATTTCAAAATCGTTGAAGCCATTAAGCCAAACAATGTCCTCTTCACTAAGAAAATGGTGTAATAACAACCGGGTTGTAAATTGATTGGCTGAATGATCACTCTCAAATGTAGGAGGAACCATATTAGCCTGTTCCATCAGCTTACGCATAGTACGTATGCCACTTCCCTTAGTCTCTGCCAGGTTGGTATCATGAAAAATAGCAGCAATAAAAGGGTTGCGGTTTTTGGAACCTGGTTCACCTAACTGCTCTTCCGGTTTAAGCGAAAATCCGGGATTTTTAATTTCTATTCTATTACCATACCTGATTATCTGAATAGGCTGATTCTCCCGGTAGGTTCTATGAATAAAGGCATTTACAATGGCTTCACGCAAAACTTTTACGGGTAAACCAACACTCTCTGCCTGTACTTCATGTTCTGGTAACAAGAACCCCTTTGGCAAATCATCTGCAATTGAGTTAAAAGTTCTTTGTACCAGTTCAATCAATGGGCCACGCATATCAACTGTTGTAAACCGGTTTTCAGGGTCTTGCACCCAGTCATTACCAGGCACTCTTATATAATCTACCCGTACCATCGGCAGTATTCTTCTGAGGGCTTTTTTATCTCCAAAAACAAGTAACCCTGTATAGGTTAATAACCAATTACCATTTTCCTGTTTTATACAACCGAGGCTTTGTAAGAGTTCCTTATCATCATACGACAGTTCCTCGGCAAGCGAATTAACATTTGCCCGCAATTTTCGGTACATATTTACCGCATCCTCATTGATGTCTCCAAGAGAAGTATCTTTAATTACACTGCTGTCAAGCGTATCTTCCCTATCATAAAAAATATACAGATCATCATCTGTACAACGTTGATCGCTACTGCCAATACGCCTGAATGCACCGGCAGGTAATCCATTATTCTTAAAGTAAAGTGGCTTTTGTGCAAGTGGTAATTCTGAAATTAATATTTTCATTACCAATTTACCACTCTCTAACTTTTCAACTTCTACATCTGGCCGTACCGGCTGATTAAATATGCTGGCACATTGTGTTACAAGGTCAAGTTGTAACTTATCGGGGTCACCAATACCAGTTACTGTATACTCAGGAAATAGGGTTGCCTCATCTCTTTCTACACCCAATAAAATATACCCGCCGCCCAACCCGGGCTCGTTGCTTAAAGCGCATACGGTTTCCATAATACTCTTATCAATTGGAAAACCCACGCAAATTGACCCCCTCCCGCCATTTCAAACTGACCCCCGTCGGCCATTTCAATTTGACCCCCTGATTCCGGCTCAAATTGACCC
>JAYVPT010000025.1:0-149111 GCA_043757165.1 Ferruginibacter sp. | reverse complement strand
CCTCTTTAGCAGGCTTTTTTTAGGACCTTTTTGAAATCGTTTTTAAGGGGGTCAATTTGAAATGGCGAAGGGGGGTCAGTTTAGCCGGAATTTACACTTTAAAGAACATTGACATATATGTAGATAGCAAAAAATATAAAGTAAAATATAAAGCAGACAGACCTATTTACCAGGATGTATTCATTTCTGTTCTGGAAATCACCAATCATGCTGGTGTGGTAATAGAGTCACCCTCCATAGATATTTTTGTCGATAAAATAAATGTTGGATTAACGAGATATCCTACTTTTTTTGATCACGTCGATAGGAAACTGCTGGAGACTGTAGTTAGCCATATAATTTATAACGAAAGACAACCACCAATACGATTGGAAGGAAGGAAAAGATACTGATTCGGTAGTATAGTGAAACTCTTAGCGACACTTAGAAAAACAAAAAACCAGTTAACGTGTTGATAAACAATTCGTTAACTGGTTTAATAAGCTGTAGGGGGAGGGATCGAACCTCCACGAGGCAGTTAGCTGAAGTACAAAGTTCGGTGGTCGACCCCGGTCGCTAAGGTATTGCTACCCTTGCGGCTCTATGCTTCGTTTATCCTGTTATCCTCACCCTCGAGACAAGAGGGCATGTCTGCCAAAAATTTCATCACCCCACAGTGTATGATTAAGAACTTGATAGTGCAAATCTATATAAATACCCAATACTTTAAAAATAATTTATAAAAAATTTGTAAAATATAGAAATAATTCAAATATTTGTGTATTATATTGAATACTCACTAAAATAAAAATACGAAATGGCTGCTAAATTGAATCTTGACAAATTGGATCTTCAGATCATTCATGAAATGATGGAGACCGCTGAAATATCTTATGCCGACCTGGGAAAAAAATTATTTGTCAGCGGTGGCACCATTCATGTGCGTATTAAGAAGCTACAGGAATTTGGTATCGTTAAAGGTACAAGATTGAATGTAGATTTGCGACAATTAGGTTATGATATTACCGCCTTTGTTGGAATTTATTTAGAGAAGAGTTCTTTATACGATAGTGTGGCGCAGGATTTAATGAAGATACCTGAAATTGTAAGATTGAATTACATTACCGGTAATTACAGTATGTTTATTGAAATTGTTTGTAAAGATATTAATCAACTTCGCTATGTTTTGCATGATGAGCTGCAAAAAATAAAAGGCATTGAGCGTACCGAAACATTTATCTCTTTGGAAGAAGGATTCAGTAGAAATGTTCAGGTGTCTCCGGCAAGTTAAATTGAGTTATTTTTTTACAAAATGTATTAATCAGTTACCCGGGTTTAGCAAAATGAAAAAGATAACCTGTTTTTTATTTGTACATTTTTCTTTAAACATTTTACTATTTGCACAAACCATTAATACGGATGTATTAATTATTGGTGGCGGAACAGGCGGTACTGCTGCCGGAATACAGGCGGCAAGATTAAAAGTAAATACCATCATTATTGAGCCAACATCCTGGCTTGGCGGCATGTTAACAGCAGCAGGGGTTAGCGCTACCGATGGCAATCATGATTTACCAAGTGGTTTATGGGAAGAGTTTCGCCAGCAATTATATAAACATTATGGAACAAAAAACCTGGCAACAGGTTGGGTAAGCAATACACTTTTTGAACCTCATGTTGGGGATAGTATTTTTAAAGTAATGTGTTTAAATGAAAAAGAGTATTTAACAGTAATGCATGGGCTTGTATTAAAATCAGTTTTAAAAGAAAAAAATAAAATTACCGGTGCTGTTTTTAAAAATGCTGCCGGAAAAATAATAACCATAAAATGTAAAATTTGTATTGATGCCACAGAGTTGGGAGATGTAATTGCTATGAGCAGAACAGCTTATGATATTGGTATGGAAGATGCTAATTATTCTAAAGAAGTAATGGCACCCGGAAAAAATAGTATTATACAGGATTTAACATGGGCTGCCATTTTAAAAGATTATGGTAAATCTGCTGATAAAACAATTGCAAAGCCTGAAGGATACGACTCCACAAAGTTTTTCAAAAGTTGCTTATCAAAATTTTGTGCAGATTCACCGGCTGTTCTATGGAATGCGCAAAAAATGCTTAACTATGGGAAGATAAAAAATAATAAGTACATGATTAACTGGCCAGCCAGCGGGAATGATTTTTATTTAAATGTGCTGGAAAATAATTATGAGGAAAGAGAGCAGAAATATAAAGCTGCAAAAAATCATACGCTGCAATTCATATATTTTATTCAAAAAGACCTGGGGTATAAAAATTTGGGACTGGCAGATGATGAATTTCCTGCTGAAGATAAATTACCATTTATTCCTTACAACAGAGAAAGCAGAAGAATAAGAGGAGTTGTGCGATTGAATAATAATCACCTGGTTAAACCATTTGAACAAACAGATGCACTGTACAGAACCGGAATATCAGTTGGTGATTATCCGATAGATCATCATCACCATAAAAATGAAGCAGCACCTATAATAAAATTCACAGCAGTCCCATCCTATAATATTCCGTTAGGTTGTTTAATTCCTGAAAAGACGGATGGATTGATTGCAGCAGAAAAAATATTTCGGTAAGTAATATAGTTAATGGTACTACACGGTTGCAGCCGGTTGTATTATTAACGGGGCAGGTGGCGGGTGCATTGGCAGCATACTGTGTGCAAAAAAAAGTACAGCCACGTAATGCAGATATAAGACAAGTGCAGCAGATTTTATTAAATGCAAAATGTTACCTGCTGCCTTATGCAGATGTAAAACCCGATGACATATATTGGGAGGCTATGCAGAAAGCCGGAGCAACGGGAATACTGAAAGGCGTTGGAAAGAGCGAAGGCTGGTCCAATAAAACTTACTTTTATCCAGATAGCCTGGTAATCTATGAAACATTTAAATCGGCTATAAATAATTTCATTCCATGTTTGACTACAACAGATACTATTATTACCCGTTCATTGCAGGTAAAAGAAGCATGGGATATGTTGGTTATTTTATTACATACCATAAGAATAAAAAAAGGTATTCCGCATCCATGGCCACCAATAATCAGAAATGAGCAAGTAAAAGTTTGGGCAGAAAAATTTAAACAAGATTATCCGGGAGATAGTAAACCAATTACCAGAAAGCAACTTGCTGTATTTATAAACTCATTGGCACAAAATCCTTTTGATGAAACTATTGGCTGGAATGGAAAACTAATTAACAGGAGTAAATAATCAGCACCTAAATTTTTAATTAATTCTTTTACGATTTTACATCCACAGCATCTCTCAACCCATTCCCCAATAAATTAAAAGCCAAAACCAACAGCATAATGGCAAAGCCCGGCATTAATGCCAGCATAGGGTTATGTGTAATAATGAAATTGTAATTTTCCTTTATCATTAACCCCCAGCTGGGTTGCGGCGGTTGTATACCAATACCTAAAAAACTTAAACCTGCTTCTACAATAATTGCCGTTGCAAAATTACTTGCAGCAATAACTAATATAGGGCCAAGTATATTTGGTAAAATATGTTTTACAATTATTCTGAAATTAGTAAAACCCAAAGCCTTTGCAGCCTGTACAAACTCCAGTTCTTTTACAGCCATTACCTGCCCCCGTACCAAACGGGCCACACTTACCCACATGGTTAGCCCAACAGCAATAAATATTTGCCAAAAGCCTTTGCCCATTGCCATAGTGATGGCAAAAACCAATAATAAGGTTGGGATACTCCAGGTTACATTTACCAGCCACATTACCACTTCATCAACCCAACCTTTAAAATAACCCGCCAATGCACCTAAAATAATTCCAAATGTTAAGGAGATCAATACAGCAATTAATCCAACAGCCAGACTAACTCGTGTACCAATTATTAAGCGGCTTAAAATGTCCCTGCCAAACTTATCGGTACCTAACCAGTATTTTTTTGTGATAATATTTTTTGTGGTTACATCTTCAGGATGATTATTGGTAAGTTGATTTATAGAGAAATATTGAACTAGAGTAGTATCTTCGTCAATAAATTTATTGATAAATAAGCTGTCATTTTTAATAATGTATCCTTTTATTGGAACCAGCTTAAAATGATTTTGTTTACCACTAATCAAATGCTCTAACCATAAATCTCCCCAATGTTTCCCCTCCTCTATTTTTAAAAACTGTTGAGTGTAACCCAGCTTCTTTGCCTGTATTTCCACGGTTTGCAGGTCGGCATTTGGCGAACCATCAGGCGCAATTATATAACCAAGTATAGAGACCAACACAGCAATAAAAATTACCAGTAAACCAAAAACTGCACCCTTGTTTTTTTTAAGGCGCTTCCAGGTTTGTTGAGAGAAGGAAAATGATTGCTGCATAATGTAAATTACAAAATCAGTTTAAGATTGTGGTATTGGAGTTATGACAGTAAATTATTGCACATTCCTGCCTTTCCATTTATAATTGCCAAACTTACCCAGCCAGCCGGCAATGACGGTATATAAAATATGAAAAGGTTGCAGTACAGGAAACCACCACAGGAGCTTTTTTTTACTGAAAAACCTGGCAACCGGAAACAAAAAAAATAATTCGATAATGGTTTTGCTGGTGATTAAAATTAACCACAGTTCAAAAACAGAAGCAATAAAAGTAACAGTGTAAATATGAGTATTAAAAACAATGTTTTTAAATAATGCTACAATTGGCATTATAAGCAGCACCACATTAAATAAATATACGAGCAGTAATACAGCAAATATCCTTTTATCATCATACTTATCAGCCTTACTGGCCCATCGGATGCGTTGGTTGAAAAATTCTTTAATTGTGTGTACAGCTCTTGTATTTACGATAACATCTTTCGATTTTAAAAACAAAACCTTGTCAGGATAGTGTTTATATATTTTATGCATCAGCAGCATATCATCGCCGCTGGCAATGCTGTCAATACCTTTAAAACCGCCCACATCATTAAATGCTTTTTTGGTATATGCAAGGTTGGCACCATTGCACATGCTATGGAATTTTTTATATACCGATGCCCCGGTTATTCCCTGCAGGGTCATAAAATCTACTGCCTGAAAAATTTCAATAAACCTGTTGCTGCAGTTAATAGCTACGGGCATTACAATTAAAGCAGCATTAGTTTGTTCATAAAATATTGCAATAGTTTGCAGCCAGTTTGGTTGGGCAATACAATCGGCATCTGTAGTTACAATTAAGTCACCGGTTGATTGCTGAACAGCAATTTCAATAGCTTTCTTTTTATAAGAGTTGATTGCATCCGCGTCCACAAAATTATTAAGCGAAATGAGTTTAATATTTTGTACTGCATATGCCGAAACAAGGCCAGCTGTATTGTCGTTAGAAAAATCATCCACGACCAATACTTCAAATAAATGTTTGGGGTAAGATTGATTTATTAAGGCATCTAAACAGGCTTTAATATTTTCCACTTCATTTCTGGCAGAAATTATTATGCTGATTTTTGTTTGAAGGCCCGGGGTTTGAACTTTGGGTTGATACATTGGTATGCTCATCCAGGCCCTTAAGTAATATAGAATGAGCAGAGCATAAAGGATGAAAACCAACAGAATACTAATGGGTAAAACCTGCTGCATATTGGTATGCCGTATCCCGCCAATGGCGGAACCGGTAACACAAAAATAAATTTTAAAATTTCAAATGAATCATTATCTTTGTTTAGTTGCATAAACAACTATATGCCAAACAACCAATTTAAAAAAGGAGAACTATACAGCTTTATTACCGGAAAGGCAAGTACTGCAATTGGCAGGCGGTTACAGAAAAATTTTAAACAGGCTAACCTGGAGATAACTATTGAACAATGGAGTGTGCTGTATCATTTATGGAAACAGGACGGCATGAGCCAGCAAGAATTGTGCGATGCCACATTCAGGGATAAGCCGAGCATTACAAGACTGGTAGATAACCTGGAAAAACTAAAACTGGTAAAAAGAAACGCTTCTAAGGAAGACAGACGCAAGAACCTGATTGTGCTGACTGATGAGGGAAGAGAGCTGGAAGAAAAATGTATGATTATTGCGAATACAACATTAAACGAGGCATTGGGAGGAGTAACCAACGGGCAGATTGAAATTGCTAAAGAAGTGTTGCAGATGGTGTATGATAATTTGAAATGACGGCCACCGGCGACGGACGATAGACAACTGATAAAACCAGTCGTCGGTGGTCAGTTGTCTGAAAAATAATTACAGCAATAAAAAAATAATCTATATGAGCACATCAACATCAACCACAATATTGCTAAAAGGCGGTGAATGGTTAATTAAAGAAAGTAATGCTTTTGAAACTTTTACTCCCGAAGATTTTAATGAAGAACAACTGATGGTAAAAGACATGTGCCTTCAGTTTTTAAATACCGAAGTTATTCCCATTGTAGACAGGATTGATAAAATGGAAGCAGGTCTTATGCCATCGTTGATGGTAAAAGCTGGTATACAGGGATTGCTTGGTGCCAGCGTACCGGAAGAACTTGGAGGGCTGGGAAAAGATTTTATTACATCTACATTAGTAAATGAAGGGCTTGGTGGCGGCTATTCTTTTAGTGTTGCCATTGCTGCACATACCGGTATTGGTACATTACCCATTTTGTATTTTGGTACCGATGCACAAAAACAAAAATATATTCCAAAATTAGCCAGCGGGGAATGGAAGGGTGCTTACGGATTAACAGAACCCAACAGTGGCAGTGATGCATTAGGTGCAAAAACTACAGCAACACTTTCTGCTGATGGTAAACATTATATTTTAAACGGACAAAAATGCTGGATCACCAATGGTGGTTTTGCTGATGTATATACCGTATTTGCAAAAATTGATGGTGATAAATTTTCAACTTTTATTGTAGAAAGAGGATTTGAAGGATTTACACAAGGGCCCGAAGAACATAAAATGGGTATTAAAGGATCATCAACTGTGCAGTTATATTTCCAGGATTGTAAAGTACCCGTAGAAAATTTATTGGGAGAGGTTGGTAAAGGCCACATCATCGCTTTTAACATTTTAAACATTGGCCGTTTAAAATTATGTGCTGCTGCATTGGGTGCAGCTAAAATGTCAGTAAGCAATTCGGTGGAGTACGCAAAAACAAGAGAACAGTTTAAAACACCAATTGCAAATTTTGGTGCTATAAAATATAAACTTGCGGAAATGGCTATACGCATTTTTACAAGTGAAAGTGCTTTATACCGGACCGGTAAATGGGTAGATAATAAAGAAATTGAACTAGCGGCAGCTGGTAAACTATTTAACGAGGCTTTACTGGGTGCGGCAGAAGAATATGCTGTCGAGTGCGCTATTTTAAAAGTACATGGCAGCGAAGTATTGGATTATGTAGTAGATGAAGGCGTGCAGATACATGGTGGTAATGGGTTTAGTGATGAATATGCAGCCAGCCGTGGTTACAGGGACAGCCGCATTAACCGCATTTACGAAGGTACAAACGAAATAAACCGTTTGCTTACGGTTGATATGATCTTGAAAAGAGCCATGAAAGGTAAACTGGATTTGATGGGCCCGGCAATGGCAGTGAGTAAAGAACTGATGAGCATTCCTGAATTTGGCAATGATGATGACAGCTCTTTTGCCAAAGAACGTAAAGCCATTGTAAACATGAAGAAATGTATTTTGATGGTAGCTGGTGCTGCCGTACAAAAACTGATGATGAAAATACAGGATGAGCAGGAGATACTGATGAACATTGCAGACATGGCCATTGAAACTTTTGAAGCTGAAAGTACTTTACTACGTGTAATGAAACTTGCAGACAAAGAAGGTGAAGCTGCTGCACAATACCAGATTGATATGATGCATTGTTATTTGAACGATGCAGTTGATAAAGTGAACAAAGCAGGTAAAGAAGCGATCAATGCTTTTGCAACAGGTGATGAACAGCGCATGATGTTGCTGGGTTTAAAACGCTTTACAAAAACAGAACCGTTTAACAGTAAAGATGCAAGAAGGAGAATTGCAGATAAGATGATTGCAGAAAATAAATATCCCTGGTAAACTATAACTATCAATATAAAAGCCGTACAGCCTTAGGCTGTACGGCTTTTACTTTATTTAAGGTTGGGTTAGTTCATTTTTTCCAATCTAAACTCAAGGCGTTTATCTTTCTTAAAATATTCCATTATCATAATTGATCCGGTTTTTGCAGGAAACACACGCAGCCACTTTGCCTTAGAAGTTAGTTCAATTCTGTCTGTTGTGGTTTTTCCGCCATCGTACGAAATGGAATTAAAGGTCTGCCCTTTAAAATCCTTGCTTCTTTCGTAATCATGGTAGCCAACCGAAAAGCGGGTATGTTCTTTATTGGTTTGTGTAAAATCATAATCAAAAGCACTCCATGCTTTTATCATTAATGCCATGGTGTGTGGCGAAAGGTATCCTGAACCGGCAGGTAACTCAATGCTGTTATTGTTTTTATCATAGATCTGTGCCCCCTTTACTTCAAATTTGGGATTGAATTGAAGGGTAACCAGGTCGGTGATCTTGATTTTAAAATTGCTGATGTTGGAACGTCCGCCACCTAAAGCCGATAAAACATTTACTGCAACCCCTAATCCGCTAACTACTTTTTTATATCCTTCACCAATGGCAAAAAAATTGCCATCACTTGTTTGTAATATTTTATGAAAATAAATATACCCAACATCAGCCACCCTTCCTTTTTTATCTAAAGACAGATACTTGCCAATTTGATTTTCCCAGGAGTTGTATTTTTTCGAATTGATTTTTCCGGTGCTGCTGACGGACCATGCAGGCAGGCCGAGGCTGGCATCTTTCATTACCTTTCCGTCGGGTTCATAATAGGTTCCCAATAATAAAATATCAGTTGAGCCTGCAATTTTAGAAGTGTTCATCGGATAAAATTTATAATCTTCTGCTTCCGTGCTCATTTCAAAAATCTTTTTACCTGAGAAAATATTTAATCCCAAAAGCCAGGAGTGTGGCTGCCCTGACATCAGGCGTTTTTGTTTTACCACTTCAAATAAAACAATTGAATCTGTAGCGCCTAAATAAACTGCAGATGACCATTTATCTTCTTGCTCTTCTGCGGCTTCATAACTCCATTGTTTGCGTTCGCTGGTACCAAAAAAGTTCACTTCATAACTGTAATATTTTCCTTCTTTAACAGGAAATACAGTTACATATCCCCTGTCACCCACACTAAACAGGGCTTCATTTTGTCCATCTTCACTTTTGCTGCCGTAGGTTTCTTCAATTAAATTCCTGCTGCGTTTGGTTAATTCTTTTGTATAGGTCATTTTTTGTTTGCCATCAAAACCATACGCCCTGTACTCCAGCGTTTTTTCTTTATCGTTAAAAAACAAGAACATAATAGAATTACCATTATAACTTGATTCTAATACCGCTACATTTTTATCATCTTCAAAAACAATATCCTTAATCTTATTAAGATTATTATCTAAGATCTGTAAAGTGTATTCATTGGTTTTTCTGTCCACTTTATCGGATACATAAAAAGTAAAATAACCTTTTAATTCTTCGCCATCCATAATTTCACCGGAGTTGCGGATATAAACTGAACGTACGTTTTCAATAGTAAGCTTACCCTGTGCAAAACAAACTGATCCGGCAAATAATAAGACGGCTGTTGTAAACAGGTTTAAAATTTTTGTTTTCATTGTTGATGTTTTAAAAGGGTTTAATTAATGACTGTTTATATTAATTTTACTTTGTGCAAAAGTGGCAGAAAATTCTTTATCAGCAGCAAATCTACTTTCGTGTTGTTTTAAAAAGAAATAACTTATTGCTCCAATATCTTTTAAGCTTACATTTTGAATAAACTCCAGCAGCGTATTATAATTTTTTTCTCCCAAAGGCGATGGGAGGCTTACAATTCTGTTTAAAGTATGTACTTTTTGATTGGTGTACATAAGATTCAGGCACTTACCAATCATTGTGGTAATGTAAGCATTGTCGGGGTATTGTTTATACAGTTCCATAGCCTGGTACAGGCAACGGCTAATACGATCGCTATTGTAACAAAAGGCAATTATTTCCAAAGTAAACAACTGTTTTAGCTTATTAAACTCAGTTTCATCAACCACAAATTTTATTGCAGCATCAGTTTTTATTTTTTCAACAGCAGGAGAAAGTTTTAATATCCTGAGTTTACAATCAGGGTGTGTTTTTAAAGAATCTTCCTCTTTATCTGTTATTTTATTATCAGCCGTAACTCCAAAAAAGACGGCTTCTTTTTTTATCCATTTATTTTGAAAAGGATAATCGGGTAAATTAAATAATGCATGCAACCCTTCTTCTGTGTTGTAAGTGTCTTTATCTATATTGTCTAAAATTGCAAGACAGGCAAGTGATTCCGCCACATCAAACCTGGTATTTTTCATAAACACCAATGCCATTGAATCTGCTTCAGTTTCATGTTCCCTGCCATGTCGCCTGCCGGAATAAGTAACCGTTTTTTCAAGGTTATCTAATTCTTTATTTTTTTCATACTGTTGCTTTTTTAAGGCTTTTAATTTTTTTTGAAATTCATCTGAATAAACAGTATTGATGTAATGCTCCAGGGCTTTATTGCTGTGTTTAAGATAAAGATGTGATAACTCGTGGCATAGTGCAAAAATCACCTGGCTTTCATTATTTAATTTTGTAAACAGGCCAATATTAAAAACAATGGTTCCCTCTCCAGTACTAAAAGCATTGGGCCAATAAGCCCTTGAAAAAAGAAAATGAGTGCCCAGGCTTTTTAATTCCGGATTATGGTTAAGTATTTCATTTACTAATGATGAAAGATAGTTATTGGTTTCAGCAGTATACATGAATTCTTTGTCAACAAACATTTCATTTATAAATTCAAAACGTTCCCTGTAAAGCTGTACTACCTGTTTTTTATTTTCACCTGTAACAGCAGCGCTGTCTTTAAGATAATTATCTTTTATTGCTTTTTTAATAATACTTAATTGTAAGGAATCATCTTTTACCGGCACATAGGAAACCGGTTGCTGTGCACGTGCAATAATTACATTACAAAAAGAGAAAAAAAGTACAGAAAGCAGTAAGCGCATAGTTATTGGTACAAATTTATTTTAAAACAAATATAACGTGTTTATTTAAAATGCTATTGTTTAAAAAGTTAAAACCGGTAAATATATTTTAACTGATACAAAAGGAATAAATACAATAATTTTATAGACATTTAAAAACATCATGAAATATTTAAGTACCATAATTTTTGTTCTTTTTTTCGGTACGGGCTTTTGCCAAAACGCCGATAAGCCATTTATTAAATTAGTTGAGCCAGTAAAAGAAAAGAATAATGTAAAGGCCTCACGAAATTTTTTAATTGGCAGTACCTGTAAAACCTGTAACCTTACCATTAATAAAGAGGCGGTAAAAGTTTATCCTACCGGAGCTTTTGCTTATGAGCTCAATTTAAAAACAGGCGATACCTCGTTTAACTTAATTGCATTTATTGCACCAGATAAATCGGTAAATAAAAAAATTACTTACAATTATTCTTTACCTGCGCCCCCAGACACGGTTAAAACAACGGACATTGCCAGTATTGAAACTTTCCCCCAGGGCAATTTATTGGTACAACCAGGCGACAAAATAAAATTCAGGGTTAAAGCATTAACAGGTTGTATCGTTGTTGCAGGGAAAAATATTCCGCTTTACGAAATACCTGTGGCAATGCCAGGCATTTATCAGGGCGAATATGTAATAAAAGAAACGGATAGTTTTTTAGTAGCTAAGTTTCCGATTACTATTACAGACAAAAATGGAATTACTATAACAAAGGAAACTAAAAATACCATATCCATGTTTTCTCCTTATAGCCCGGCCATTGCTGTTACTAAAGGGAGGCTGGCGCATTTACTGTTTGGTTTGGGAGAAGACAGGCTGGGTGGCGCAAAGATCGGTTACTTGGATTCGATGGTGCAACTGAATATAATTGGGAAAGTTGATAAAAAATATAAAGTACAATTATCTAAATACCGCACCGCCTATATTGATGATGACAGTGTTCAGTTTTTACCAAAAGGAAATTTTACACCGGAATCGCTTACCAATACCTGGCGGGTGTACGGTGATTCGTTATACGATTATGTAACACTTGGTTTATTTGCCAGGTTGCCGTATCAGTCTTTTCAGTTGATTGATCCATCTAAAATTGTAGTGGATGTTTTTGGAGCCACCAATAATACCAACTGGATAACACAACTGGAAAATGTAAAAGAAATTAAAAATGTTTATTACGAACAAACTGAAGATGAAGTTTTCAGAATCACCATCGAACTGAAACATCAGCAGCACTGGGGCCACCAGATTTATTACAAAGGAAACATGCTGGTGATAAAAGTAAAACGACAGCCGGAAAATTTATCATTAAGTAATTTAACCATTGCAGTTGATGCAGGCCATGGCGGCAGCAATACAGGGGCAGGAGGGCCAACTGGTTCATCAGAAAAAATATTAACATTAGCTGTTGCATTAAAATTGCAAAAATCATTAGAGCAACAAGGCGCAAAAGTTATCATGACAAGAACTATAGAAAAATTTGTAGATAATCTGCAGCGTGTTTTATTTTACCGCGACAGTACACCTGATCTTTTAATAAGCATTCACCTGAATTCTGCTGCCGACCCTATAAGGGTTAGTGGCACCAGTACTTTTTACCGATATATTGGTTTTAGAAATTTAAGCCATGATATTTATAAACGTATGCTTGAACTGGATTTAAAAGAATATGGTAATACCGGCAGTTTTAATTTTATGCTTAATAGTCCGATTGAATATCCCAATGCGTTGGTGGAAACATTATTCATCAGCAATCCCGAAGATGAAATGAAAATACTGGATGAAAGTTTTCAGCAACAGATCGCCGACAAAATTATTTTAGGCATCCAGGATTTTTTAAATGGATGCAAGCAAAAATAACGTAGTGAACCTTATGATTCCTTCCTTTGTGGATTTTGCGGTTTCTGTTTTACCAAAAAGTTGATAAGGTACACAAAGAAGAGCCTGTTATTTTTTTATTGCTTCTAAAAAAGCTTTCTCCGTTTCTTTTGCTGCGTTAATCATTTGTGCTGTTGGAGGCATATCGCTGTCCTGTAACACATTCAGTATGCTGGCAAATGCGCTTTGTAGCTTATCTAAATTTGTTGCGCCATTGTTTTTTGCAGCAATACATTTTTGAATATTGCTGTAACACATCAAACTGATATCGTGTTGCAGTTGCAGATCTTTTACACTTGTTTTAATTCTCGGATCCATCTTTACCTGGAATGCCTGGAAAAATTCTTTTCCGTCAACAGTAAGTTTGGCAATATACATAACCGGCATTATCCATGGCGAAGTGGCATCTGGTGCAGTGTTCATATACGTTGCAGCAATGGGAAAAGCAGGTGGTACATTTAAGGGTTGATAATGCATGTCCCACATAAAGCGATGACTGCCTTCTGCACCGGAAAGTATTTGTTGTGGTCTTAACCAATAAGGAGGTACGTTGTTAGCAGGGATTTTATACAGCGTGTCTTTGTTAGTATATGTTCTAATCAGTTTTCCGGGATGTACAACATCTGCTCCGGCAAAAATCTCCAGTTTAATATTCTGTGTCTCCTCGAATAAAAAATAATTGATCACTGCACCATCAGGCGGATTTTGCCCGGCAGGTTCTTCCAGTGGCAGCGGCGTATCAGTATTCATATTCCAGCGCACACGGAAACTTGTTTGTGGTTTATATAATATCACAGGTGATGCACTCAGCCGTTCATCTAAATAACGCAGGGGGGTAATATCATCCAGTATCCAAAAGCTTCTGCCATGTGTGCCTATTACTAAATCATCATCTTTAATTACCAGATCCCTTATAGATGTTGCAGGCATATTCAAACGCAACGATTGCCAGTTGGCGCCATCATCAAAAGAAACATATACGGCTCTTTCACTTCCGGCAAATAATAAGCCTTTTCTTTTTGGATCTTCTTTTACCACATTGATAGGGTCATTGGGTAAACCATTCACAATTTCTGTCCATGTTTTACCACCATCTTTTGTTTTATAAATATGCGGATGCATATCATCTAAACGGATTCTGTTTACTGCTGCGTAAGCAGTGTTTTTATCTGTATGGCTTGCATCCATCAATGAAATTTTACTCCATGATGTGATTGATGATGGAGTAACATTCTGCCATGTTTTTCCCCCATCATGTGTTACATGAATCAATCCATCATCGGTACCACACCAGATTGTATTAATGTCAACATAACTTGGCGCAACGGTATAAATTACACCACGGCGTGGCATGGTTTTCATGTCGCCCTTTGTATAAATACCAACACTTACTGGCACATCCCATTTTTCTCTGCTTAAATCAGGACTGATAACCTGCCAGCTGTTTCCACTATTCATTGTTTTAAACAACACATTGCCGGCATAGTACAATGTTTTTTTATCAATAGGATTAAATAATACCGGTGCCGTTCTTATAAAACGATACTTACCACTACGTACAGCCTCGGGGGCAATGCTTTGTGCCTGCCCGGTTCTCTTGTCGTATCTAGAAATTTTTCCGCCATAAATAATATTATTATCTAAAGGATCGGCAACCACATAACCATATTCTTCTGCACCAACAGGATGCCAATCTCTAAAAGTTATTTCACCATCATTACCACGGGATGCAATACCAACGCTGCCACTTTCCTGTTGTCCGCTATATACATTGTAAGGGAAAGAATTATCGGTACTCACATGATAAAACTGTGCAGTTGGTTGATTGTACCAGCTGCTAAAAGTTTCGCCGCCATTAACAGTTACAATTGCACCCTGGTCACTTGCTATGAGCATAATATTTGTATTGCCGGGGTTTATCCATATGCGGTGATAATCATCGCCACCCGGCGCTCCACGGAAAGCGGACCATGTTTTTCCACCATTCATACTTTTCCAAACCACCACATCGGCTGTGTAAACAATATCTGCATTTTTAGGATCCACTTTTACTTCTGCAAAATCACTTCCTCTTCCCCATAATCTTTCATCAGCATTAATATTTGTCCAGCTTTCTCCTGCATCATCGCTTCGGTAAATGCCGCCATATTTTCCGGCATCAACAGTTGCATATAAACGGTTGCTGTTAGATGGTGCAATACAAAAACCAATTCTTCCCAAACCCTGTTCGGTAGTAGGCAAGCCATTGGTTAATTTTTTCCATGTTGTTCCGCCATCGATACTTTTAAACAAACCACTTTCTTTTCCGTTCCATGCCCCATTTTCCCATGGGCCCTGCCTGCCCGCCCACATATCTGCATAAACAATGTTTGAATTGTTAGGGTCAATAGTAACCTGTATGGCACCGGTGTTTTCATCTTTATACAAAACACGCTGCCAGTTTTTTCCGCCATCGGTTGTTTTATAAACACCACGTTCTTCATTAGCGCCGTAAGGATGCCCGAGTACTGCCGCAAAAACTATATTTTCATTTTTTGAGTCGATAGCCAAGCCGCCAATTTGTTGTGCTTCTTTTAATCCCGTGTTTATCCATGTTTTTCCTCCATCAGTTGATTTATATATTCCATTACCAACGGATAAGTCTGGCCGCTGCAAACCTTCGCCACTTGCCACATAAATTACATTGGGGTTAGATGGCGATACCGCCACATCACCAACAGAGCCTGTTGGCTGGTCATCAAAAATGGGTTTCCAGGTACGGCCATAATCATTGGTCTTCCATACGCCGCCATTATTTACACCTATATAAAATACATTGGGTTGAGATGGAACACCAACTGCTCCAACCGTTCTGCCGCCACGGTGTGGGCCAATGCAGCGCCATTGCATGCTGTTGAAATAACTTGCATCAAAATTTTGAGAGATACAATTTATGGAGTAACAAATGAAAAGTGTAATAATGGTAAATGGCTTCATATTGATTGATTATAGGCATGAAATTACAGATAAAATAGTATAGGGGTAGTTCAAATTTTTAAAGTAACTTTAAGATAGAAAATTTAAAATTATGCTGGTAAAAAAACAAGTGATGAAAACCATTGGGGAAATGCCTGAAGAATTTTCGGTAGATGATGCCATTGATAAACTGATAGTGCTCAATAAAATTGAAAATGCCCGTAAAGAAATTAAAGACGGGAAAGGCTTAACTACTCCTCAGGCAAAAAAGAAGTTACAAAAATGGCTGAAATAATCTGAGCGCCTTCTTCCTTAAAAGATATTGCATCAATTGCAGAATATATTGCCAATGATTCTGCTCAGGCTGCAAAGAATATGGTAGAATTATTTTTTGAAAAATCAAAAATTCTGGAACGTTATCCACTTATTGGCAAGCCGGTACCGGAAACTAAAGTAAAATTCCTGAGAGAAATATTGATAAGCAGGTACAGGATTATTTATGAAGTTATTTCAGAAGAAGAAATACATATTCTTTCTGTGCATCATCAATCCCCTCTTTTAAAAAACAATCCCACATTTAAAAAAAGATTACGAAAATGAATTTAGTAACTGAATTTAACGACTACCGCACCAAAATGAACGAGGTTATATTAAGTAAAGACAACCTTGTAATAAAACGCCTTTGGAATTTAGATACCAACACTTACGCCGAAGGCGCATTAGATGTAAAGACTAAAGAATTGCTGGGCCTTGTTGCCAGTATGGTGCTGCGTTGCGATGATTGTATTAAATATCACCTGGGCAAAAGCCACGAATTAAATGTTACCACCGAAGAAATGTATGAAGTATTTGCTGTAGCTAATATTGTAGGCGGAACAATAGTAGTACCGCATACCAGGCGGGCTGCGGAGTACTGGGAAGAATTGAACGAAAACATTAAATAGCTTTTTAAATTTATAATTATGCGATTGCTTATCAGCCTTATTATTTTTGTTTTTATAAACGGCAGTTTATTTGCCCAATCTGTTTTTACACATGGAAATTTAAGGGTTACCAAAGACGGGCATTATCTTCAATTTGCTGATGGTACACCCTTTTTTTGGCTGGGTGATACCGGTTGGGAACTATTTCACAGGTTAACGTTAAGCGAAATAAAACAATACATTGATAACAGAGCAGCAAAAGGGTTTACAGTAATACAAGCTGTGGCTTTAGCAGAATTTGATGGATTACACAAACCAAATCAATATGGCGAATTGCCCTTAAAAAATGATAACCCGGCAAAACCCAACGATAAATATTTTACTGTAATTGATAGTGCTATCCATATGGCAAGACAAAAGAATTTATTTATTGGATTGCTGCCAACATGGGGCGATAAAGTAACTAATAATTGGGGTGCTGGCCCGGTAGTTTTCGATAGTATAAATGCGTACACTTATGGTAAATGGATAGGTAACAGGTATAAAAAAGAACCTAATATTATCTGGATACTTGGAGGCGACAGGCCAGCAGTAAAAGACAGCAATGACTGGCGACCTGTTTGGCGTGCCATGGCAAAAGGAATTATTGAAGCAACCAATCATCAATGCCTTATCACATATCACCCCTGGGGAGGCAGCAACTCTACATCGCAATGGATACATAATGAAGCATGGCTGGATATGAATATGTTTCAATCCGGGCATGGTGGCGGGCATGATGTACCCTGCTGGGAGTTAACTAAAAGAGATTTTAATTACACGCCGGCAAAACCAACTTTGGATGGTGAGCCCAATTATGAAGATCACCCGGTTAACCCATGGCCAAAGTGGGATACAGATAAAGGGTACTACAGAGATTATGATGTACGCAAACAATGCTATCGCTCTGTTTTTGCAGGCGCATGTGGCGTTACTTACGGGCATCATGCAGTATGGCAGTTTATGAATGCAAAAGAAGAAACGGTTAACTACCCCGATAGAGGTTGGATAAATGCAATGGACAGGCCGGGGGCTTTTCAGGTAGGGTATTTGAAAAATTTAATTGAATCAAGGCCAATGCTAAAGCGGATTCCTGATAACTCAATTCTTTTAAAAGGCCAGGGAGAAAAAGGGGAGCATATTGAAGCATTTCGTTCAGCCGACAATAGTTATGCTATGCTATATCTACCTGTTGGAAAAACCATAACCATCAATCTATCAAATTTATCAGGGCAATTAACTGGTTGGTGGTTTAACCCCAGAGACGGTAAATCTCAAAAAATAGATACTATACAAAAAGGGAATAATATGGAATTTACTTCCCCAACAACCGCCATAGGAAATGATTGGGTTCTTGTAATTGATGAAACTTTAAAAAAATATGGTATCCCAGGCAAAAATTAAAATACTTCTTTAGCAAATGGTAAAACTTGAATACTATTTAGTTGGCATTCATCCTAAAAATTACCAATCCAGATTACTTGTTTTGTGTTCTATATTTTTAATTTGTTTTAAGTAACTTTATGTCCCAATAATATTATTTATGTCAGATACAACAATGCTTGCAAATCCAGCTCCGTTAACAGCAAAAGATTTTGTAACCGATCAGGAAGTTCGCTGGTGCCCCGGATGTGGAGATTATTCCATTTTAGCTCAGGTGCAAAAAGTGATGCCTACGCTTGGTATTCCAAAAGAAAATATTGTAATTGTAAGTGGTATTGGCTGCAGCAGCCGCTTTCCATATTACATGAACACTTATGGTATGCACAGCATTCATGGCAGGGCAACGGCAGTAGCCAGCGGTTTAAAAGCGGCAAGGCCAGAGTTGAGCGTATGGGTGGTAACAGGCGATGGCGATAGTTTAAGTATTGGTGGTAACCATACTATTCATTTATTAAGAAGGAATTTTGATATCAATATTTTATTGTTCAATAACCAGATTTATGGCTTAACCAAGGGGCAATATTCTCCAACATCTGAAGAAAATAAAATAACGAAATCAACACCGTTTGGAAGTATTGATCACCCATTTAATCCATTAGCATTGGCCATGGGTGCCGATGCAAGTTTTATTGCCCGTACCATGGACAGGGACCCCAAACATCTGCAGGCGATGTTATTGCGTAGCCAGGCACATAAAGGCGCTTCATTTTTAGAGATCTATCAAAACTGTAATATTTTTAATGATGGGGCTTTTGAAATATTTACCGAAAAAAGCAGCAAGCAAGATGAAGTATTATTTTTAGAGCAAGGCAAACCATTAGTATTTGGTGCTACACAAAATAAAGGTATTAAACTGGATGGTTTTAAACCTGTGATTGTTGATTTAGCAGCAGGTGCAAGTACAGATGATCTGTGGATACATGATGATAAAGATTTTTATAAAGCACAGATATTGATACGCATGTTTGACGACCCTAAACTGGCCGGACATCTGCCAAGGCCATTCGGTGTTTTTTATGAAACAGAAAGAGCCTGCTACGAAGACGTAATGAAATTACAGATAGAAGATATGATTGCTAAAAAAGGTAAAGGCGATTTGGATAAATTACTGAGAGGTAATGAAACCTGGGTAATAAATTAAGAACCCCTCCGTCCCTAAAAGGGAACCTGGAGCCTATAAATTAAAAGCCACTGCTAATAACAGTGGCTTTTAATTTATGATTTTTCTATCTGCTTTTTCATCTTAGCTCAAGTATTCTACATAATCAGTTCCCCTTAAGAGGGCGGAAGCGGCTTGAGCACTACTCCATTTCCCATTGCCTGCTGCTTCTGCCTGGATGTTTTATAACAGTATAATTATTTTTTTCAGCCAGTTTTAAAATACGCCTGCGTAATAATTGTGGGTAAAAGAAACTGGACCATTTGCCAAACCGGCTGCGTCGTTTTACAATACCGGCATCTTCTAAAATATCATAAGTAGCAGCGGCGCAACGCATACCAAATACGGCATAGTCATATGGCCGTTTTTCAAGATAAGCTTTCAGTGTATTTTTAACTTTACTGTACTGCCCGGTTGTTAAAGGAATAATTACAGAAGAATATTTTCGGGAAACAGTATCTGCTATCCATTTTGTTTTATCATCGGCTCTGAAATAGCCATTGGCCTTTTTTTTACTTCCAAATACATGACAGTTACCGCCAGGCTGAAATCCTATAATTTTGTCTTCCTCTTCAATAGTAACATGCCCGCCTTTTTTACCACCAAATGCTTTTTTTTCTATCTGTTTAAAACCTTTGGCAGGTTTAGAACCATATAAAAAATGAACAGCAATACTATTTTGTGCTGAACAACAGTTTGTGGCCATTATCAAACAAAATAGTATTACTGAATTTCTTATCATAGATAATTTTTTTGCAAAAGATATTCTGCAATCTGTACTGCATTGGTGGCAGCACCTTTACGTAAATTATCGCTTACAATCCAACAGTTTAAAGTATTAGGCTGTGTTTCATCTCTTCTTATTCTGCCCACAAATGTTTCGTCTTTTTCATGTGCAGTAAGGGGCATTGGGTATATAAAATTAGCTATATCATCCTGTACTATTATACCCGGCGCTTTGCTTAACAATTCTTTCACTTCATTAAGGTCAAAATCATTTTCAAATTCAATATTTACACTTTCGCTGTGGCCGCCCATTACCGGGATACGAACGGTGGTGGCGGTAACTTTAATATTGGCATCACCAATAATTTTAACCGTTTCATTGGTCATCTTCATTTCCTCTTTGGTATAGCCATTATCTAAAAACACATCAATTTGTGGAATGGCGTTTAAGTCAATCGGATATTTATAAGCCATTGGCCCGTCAGTAATCCCTTTTCTTTCATTCATTAATTGTTCTACAGCTTTTACACCAGTACCGGTAACACTTTGGTAAGTACTTACCACCACCCTTTTAATCTTATATTTATCATGCAATGGTTTTAATACCACCACCATTTGAATGGTTGAGCAATTTGGGTTGGCAATAATTTTATCAGTTGTAGTCAGCACATTGGCATTTACCTCCGGCACTACTAATTTTTTTGTTGGGTCCATGCGCCATGCACTGGAGTTATCAATTACGGTAATACCTGCTTCGGCAAATTTCGGAGCCAGTTCTAAAGATGTTCCGCCACCTGCAGAAAAAATTGCCACATTTGGTTTGGCTGCAATGGCATCTGCAAAACCAACCACTTTGTACTTTTTTCCTTTAAACTCCACTTCCTTACCTATTGACTTTTCCGATGCAACAGGAATCAATTCATCAACCGGAAAATTTCTTTCCGCCAAAACCTGTAACATTTTGGTGCCTACTAATCCTGTGGCGCCTACTACTGCAACTTTCATATTTTGTTCCCCCGATTCTCTTTTTAAAGAGATTTTTTTGGTTAAAAAAAAGCCTTCCCGTTTTAGGAAGGCCTGTACTTATTTTAAACATAAAACAATCATACCTTCTCTTTTAAAAAAGATTTCTTAGAATGTTTTATGTGTTTATTATTGGTCATCTGCGGAGCAAAAGTAAATACAAACAACTATTCATCCAAATTATTTATATTTATATATGTATAAATTTACAGTATGCTGAAAAAATATTACCTGATAACTATGTTGACTATGGCTGGCTTTATTGCTAATGCTCAAATAGCAAACCGATTTAATATAGTAATAGATGAGCTTATGATTGACCCCACACCTCAGGTGTTGTTGCCCAATAATGAATGGATAGAATTGAGAAATACTTCTTCAACAGCTTTTAATTTATCGGGCTGGAGAATTGGTGATGCTACAGCTCAAAGCGGCCCGATGCCTATATATACTTTATTGCCCGATAGCTTTGTAATTGTATGTACTGCAAGTGCTGTTGGTGCAATGAGTGCATATGGGCCAACCATTACAGTAACGAGTTTCCCAAGTTTAGATAATACAGGCGATGTGATTTACTTACGCAGCCCACAAAATAAAATTATACATGCAGTAAGTTATACAGATGCCTGGTACAAAAATGAATTAAAGAAAGATGGTGGCTGGACATTGGAAATGATTGACACAAAAAATCCTTGTAGTGGCTTTACCAACTGGAAAGCAAGTACAGATACAAAAGGTGGAACACCGGCAAAGAAAAATTCAGCAGATGCTGCTAATCCCGATGCAGCAGCGCCACAATTGTTACGGGCCTTTGCAACAGACAGTGTAAATATTGTATTGGTATTTGATGAACCATTGGATAGTTTAAAAGCTGCTGCAATTGCTAACTATACTATCAGCGATGGAATTGGCATACCACAATCTGCTGCTGCAACAGCGCCAACATTTGATAAAGTAAACCTGAGATTGAATACTCCATTGCTTCGCAATAAGGTATATACAATCTCCGTAACACTAGTAACTGATTGTGCCAGTAATGTTATCGGTAATAAAAATACTGCAAAAGTTGGCTTAAGCGAAATTGCAGACAGTTTAAATATTGTTATCAACGAAATATTATTTAACCCGCCGTCGAACGGAACAGATTATATAGAAATTTATAACCGCAGCAATAAGATCATCGATTTAAAGCAAACTTATATTGCCAACCGCAGCAGTGCCGGTGTTATTAGCAGTATAAAACAACTGAGTGCAGAAAGCCAGTTATTTTTTCCGCAGGATTTTATGGTGATAACAGAAGACCCGGCAATTATTAAGAGAGATTTCATCACAAAAAATATGGATGCTTTTGTAAGTGTGGCTTCAATGCCTTCTTTTAACGATGATAAAGGAGATGTGATCATTTTAAATGCACAGGGCAACATAACTGATGAATTACTGTATGATGAAAAATGGCATTTTAAATTAATTGATAACCGGGAAGGTGTGGCATTGGAAAGAATAGATTACAATGCACCAACACAACAACCCGATAACTGGCATAGTGCTGCAACATCTGTTGGGTATGGCACACCCACTTACAAAAATTCGCAGTACAAAATTAATGATGGGGTACAGGGAGACATAACTGTTAGTCCCGAAATTGTTTCTCCGGATAATGATGGCATAGATGATTTTGCAACGGTTACTTACAACTTTCCTTCGCCGGGTTATGTGGCCAATATTACTGTTTTTGATGCAAATGGAAGAGTAGTGCGTTACCTGCAACGTAATGCATTATGTGGTACCAACGGCAACTACCGATGGGATGGCCTGGGAGAGAAAAATCAAAAACTACCAGCAGGTATTTATATAATTTACACCGAAGTATTTAATTTAAGCGGAAAGAAAAAACAGTTTAAGAATACGATTGTGTTGGCAAGGAGGAATTAAACTCTCGGCGGCCTCAAATCATCAACACCAATACTGTTTATGTCCTCTTCTACCCAGTCAGGCTTCTTTTCTAAAATTGCCCTTACAATTAAATAACCACCGAATGCACTTACCAGTCCAATAGCCATTAAACTATATAAATCTTTTTTATCAAAACCTAAAAATATTATTCCTATAATCATACCGGTAATTTCGGTAACTAGCCATGCTAAAATGGTATAGAATTTCCAGGTGCCGGGTTTTAATCCTTTTTTTAATGCCAAAGCACCGTTCATTTTACAAATAAAAATAAGTGCTATAATATCTAACATAATAAAATGGTTTAATTTTATTCAAAAATCTTTTCTTCACGTGTTAACTGGCCGTATTCATTCATACCTTCTATAATTACGCGTATTTTTTTACAATTATCATTATTAAAAAATGGAATGGTTATCCTGCGTTTTTTTGCATCGAATAATAAAAAAGGGTTCCAGTATAAAGTAGTGCGGTAATCTTTAGCATCAATATCATTTGTCTTTTCATAATCAGGCATGTAAAATTCTTTAATGGCTGAATAGCCGTAAAGCATTACCTCATTCAATCCCTTTACATTAGCATTATTACTGCCACCTTTTTTTGTGTATACAGCTACGGCACCACCTGCACCGCCACCACTTGCGCCAAAAAAGGGAGGGTCAAAAACTTTTATCATGGCAACATCGCTCATTGGGGTAGATTGCAGCATATTAATATCGGTGTGTGTTTCGTTTAAAAATACATCGGTATTGCTGCCCCGCCTTGTAATACTGCCATCACCATCTGTTGATATTTGCAGGCCGGCAACTTTGCCCCTTAAATAATCCAGTATGCTCATGGCCGATTGGGCAAATGGGTCATCTTCGGTAGTAAATACCCTTGCAAAACCGCCACTGAACAATCCAGAAGTATACTGCTCATCCAATTTATCTTTTAATGATTTTTGTTTTGTGGCAACAGTTACCCCGGTTAATGTTTTTGTTTTTTGCATTTCTAACTGGGAACGGAATAACTTACTTTGGGTAATACTCTTTTGTAAAATAGTGCTGTCTGGCTTTTTATTAAAGTATAGTGTTGATAACAAATTTCCATCAATTGGCACAGGTGTTCCCAGGCCATTATCAAAAGAAAAACTTGCAGTAGAAGTTAATAATTTATTTTTATCATTATTGATCTGGTACATAAGCCTGGCCGTATCAAAAAAGTAAACACCACCAAGGTTAAACTTTCCTTCATCATTTACCGGGATGAGAAAAAACGTGCTGCTGCCCTTGGCTGAAGTTTTTAAGATGCCGGTTAACTCCCTGTTTTTTAATTGAACTTTAGATAAACCAAATATGCTGCCTTTTATAGAAAGATAATTATCGGGCTGGTGTTTTATTACCGGCCATTTATTTGCCAGTAAATTTTCCCATTTAAATCTTCTCCATCCGTTGGTCATCATTACCAGGTCCAGGTGTTGTTTTACCGAATCGGCATCGCTTGAAAAATAATAAGCAGGATTATAAACATATCCTTTTAAATCGCTGCTAAGCAGTAATTCGGAAAAAATATTTTCTTTATTATTGTCTGCTGCATCAAGCCCTGCATCTGTAACAGCAACAGATAAATTGCTGAGAAAGTCGCCACCAACATCAACCTGCAAAACATTTTTACCATGCCGGGTAATATTTTTTTCAGCAGTATGCAGATCAGTATTAAAAAAATAAGTGTTGTTGTTTACAAAAGCTATTCTTTCAGCAACAGGTACCTGTTCGGCATTAAATACCGTAATCTGGATAATACCATCGGGCATGCTGTCGGTAATTATTGCAGTACTTATTTGTGTTTTACGCTGCATATTAATTTTAGCAGCGTACACTGTCTGGCTGTGCATTTGGGCTAATACAGTGTAGGATTTAAATGTTTCATCAACCGAGTCGGGCCGGTTAAGGGTGTATAATAACTGGTTGTTACTTTTAATAACACGTAATGTCAGGCCTTCTTTTTTTACATCGGGTAAAGGCGTTTCGTGTTGTACACCATTTTTATCTTTCCATACGGCTTTATATTTTTCACCAGCCAAAGGGGTAATAGAAAAAACCCCCATTCCATCGTGTATGGAAGTAAAGCTGCTTATTTTTTGGCCCTTACCATCGGCAATAGTACCTGTAACAGCAAAGGGTAAACCATCCTGGTTATTTGTTTTAAACGCAATACGGCAATTGATATTTTCAATTAAATCGCCTCCTTCGGGAAAAAGAGTCAGGGTAAATGTTGCAGCTGATGGATTTTTTTTTGCCCCCGGTTTTGTATTTATTACCGTTATGGGTTTAAGATACATTAAAGAAGAATCGAAATTCAGCATCCATTGGGTATAAGCCCTGATGTACAATTTGGAATTGTAGTTTGAATCGGCCAGGTCGAAATTTGATGCAGCACTCGATTGTACTACAGGCATCGTTTTTCGTTGTAAAACTGTTCCGTTATCATTAATAAGTTCGGCATATAATGTTTTACTTATCAGTGACGGGCTGTTATTAGCGGTGATGTATGCTTTAAACCAAATGGTTTCCCCGGTATTGTAGTAAGATTTATCAAAATGCAGGTAAATTTTTTCCTGCGAATATCTGGTAACTGATATATTTAATAAAGAATCGAATAATTGCTGTGCACCTGCATTGATATAACAGCATGCTGATAATAATATAAAGATAATTTTTTTTGCCATTGTAATTATGAGCAGTTAATATTTTAAGAAGTGTACAATTTACTGATTGTTGCCCAACAAAAATATTAATAGATTGCTAAAAGACCTTCCTTTTATAAAAAAAGCATCTGCCAACCGGCGATGCTTTTTAAAATACAGTTAAACCAATTAATTTTTAAACTAAATCAATATCAAAATTCACGAGTTGTACAAATTCACTTAATCTGGCATCAATATCTGCTTTGGTAATTTCTTTTAAACGATCGGCTCCAAATTTTTCAACACAAAAACTTGCCATGGCACTGCCTACAATGATGGCGGTTTTCATGTTTTCAAAACTAATATCTTTTGTTTTGGCTAAATGGCCAATAAATCCTCCGGCAAAAGTATCACCTGCGCCGGTTGGGTCAAACACTTCTTCAAGCGGTAAGGCAGGTGCAAAAAACACATGGTCATCATGAAATAATAATGCACCATGTTCTCCCTTTTTGATTATTAAAAATTTTGGCCCCATCTTCATAATTAAACGGGCTGCTTTTACTAAAGACAATTCACCACTTAGCTGCCTTGCCTCGCCATCATTTACCAGTAATACATCTACTTTTTTTAAAACTTCTTTCAGATCATCCATGGCAATGTCCATCCAAAAATTCATGGTGTCCATTACAATCAATTTGGGGCGAACTTTTAACTGATCAATTACACTCAATTGTAATTTAGGCATCAGGTTACCCAACATTAAAAACTCTGCACCCTGAAAACTATCGGGAACAACAGGATTAAAATCTGCCAGTACATTCAGGTCGGTTACCAAAGTATCACGGGTGTTCATATCAATATGATATTTACCACTCCAGAAAAAAGATTTTTTATCAGGCACAATTTCCACACCATCCAGTTGAATGCCCCGCCTTTTCATTTCATCCATTTCCTCTTGCGGAAAATCGTAGCCAACAATTGAAATTTGTTGAATTGGGGTAACAAAATTACATGCTGCATAAGCTACATAAGTAGCGGAGCCGCCAACAATTTTATCTGTTTTTCCAAAAGGAGTTTCAATAGCATCGAAAGCCATGGTACCTACTGTAATTACCGACATAAATTGATTTTAATGTTTAGATTTAAGCAATTAGATTTGATGGCGCAAAAGTAAATGTTTTGACTGACGCAGCTGCATTATTATTCATTATTCATTAATAAATTATCTATTGAGGCTTCAAATACATCCTGATAATCCGCAACCACGATTAATAAAACAAGTTGCTGAATGCCTTAAAGACGGGGGTGTAGTTATATATCCCACAGATACCATTTACGGCCTTGGTTGCGATATTATGCAACACAAAGCGGTGGAACGGATTTGTAAAATAAAAAATATGGATCCACAAAAAGCACAGCTGAGTTTTATTTGCAAAGACCTGAGCCACCTGAGCGATTATACTAAAAGTATTGATACACCTTTATACCGGATGCTGAAAAGCTATTTGCCCGGTCCTTATACTTTTATTTTACCATCGAGTAAACAGGTACCTAAAATTTTACAAAGCAAAAAAAATACTATTGGCTTAAGGGTTCCGGATAATATTATATGCCGGCATATTTTAGAAGTATTGGGTAATCCCATTTTAAGCGCTTCTTTACCCGGCGATATGGTGGAAGAATATACAGACCCGGAAGTAATCTTTGAAAAATTTGAACACCTTGTTGATTTTGTAATTGATGGGGGTATTGGAGGAATAGTGCCATCAACCGTTGTTGATTGTACTACCAACGACTGGACAATATTGCGCCAGGGTTTGGGCGAATGGGAGGCATAAAAAAAATCCCCCGGCAATACGGGGGACTTATCATTTATCAGAGGCACAAAAGCTATTAATTTCTATCTCTTTTGTTATGTTTTTTGCGGAAAATTTTCCGGCTTTCCTGCCTTTGATCCTGACGGATATCTTTTCTTTCATCTTTTGTTACCACACCATCAGCTTTTGCGGCTTTAACATCCTGGTGAATTTCTTTTTGACCGTGTACCAGATTTTTGGTTTCTTTTTTAGTAAGCTCCCCGCTTTTTACGCCTTGTTTAATACGGTGGTGCTCATTTTTTGCGTGTTGTTTTACCTGAGCATCTGCTGTGTTAAAAATGGCGCCTAATACAATAGCGGCTGCTAAAAATGTTGTTTTCATAAAAAATGTTTTTAATTAAAATAAAGGTGAATAAATACTTTTTACAGAGACATAGACGGCGAATGGGGGATAGGGTTTAAAGGGCGATAAATTTTTTTATAAAAAAACCTTTTCTTCAGGGAATATGTTAAAGCTTTTACGGTGATATTTACATATACCATACCGCTCAATTGCCTTACGGTGAATTGCCGTGCCATAACCTTTATTTTTAGCCCAGTCATAATGCGGAAACTCCTGGTGAATTTTTTTCATCAGCTCATCCCGGTAAGTTTTTGCCAAAATACTTGCGGCTGCTATAGCAGCATATTTTCCATCGCCTTTAATAATACAGTGGTGCGGAATTGTTTTATAAGTTTTAAACCGGTTACCATCTATTAATAAAGACTGAGGATTTGCCTTCATTTTATCAAGCGATAAATGCATGGCTTTATAACTGGCCTGTAAAATATTTATTTTATCTATCTCATTATTATCAACAGAGCCTATAGCAAAAGCAATACTTTCTTTTTCAATAATGGGCCGCAACAGATCTCTTTCTTTTTCCTTTAGCTGTTTGCTGTCGTTTAATAGAGGATGAAAAAAATCTTTAGGTAAAATAACGGCGGCTGCAAACACAGGGCCGGCATAGCAGCCACGTCCGGCTTCATCAAGTCCGGCTTCAATTAAATCTTTATGTAAATAAGCTGCTAACATTTATGTTTAACAAATATCTGCTAAAACTATAAAATATCTGTTAATGCAGTTGTAACAAGATTTGCTGTACTAAATTTGCACCCAATATGGATAATACAATACAACGTAATAACAGGCAAGTGGCCATTTGGCTTTTAATTGGTGTGGGGATGATTATTATTCAGGTTTTATTGGGGGGTATTACCCGTTTAACAGAATCAGGATTGTCAATTACCGAATGGAAACCTATTGCAGGTACTTTGCCACCATTGAATGAAACAGCCTGGCAGGCTGAATTTGATAAGTATAAAGTAACCGACCAGTTTAAATATGTTCACCAAAATTTTTCTTTAGCTGATTTTAAATTTATTTTTTTCTGGGAGTGGTTTCACCGCCTGTGGGCAAGGTTACTGGCTGTGGTTTTTGTAATTGGGTTCGTTTATTTTTTAACAAAGAAGAAGTTTAACAAGCAAATGATTACGCCAATGATCATTTTGTTTGTTTTAGGAGCTATGCAGGGCGCCATTGGATGGATAATGGTACAAAGTGGTTTGGTGCCCGAAAAATATTTTGTGGGCCATGTGGAATTAACCACTCACTTTATTGCTGCACTGGGTTTATTATGTTACACCTTATGGTTTGCCTTAAGCCTGCTGATAAAACCAAAGCAACTTGTTATTAATGTGTTATTGCAAAAGCTGATGCTGGCAATTATGGTGGTTTTATTTTTTCAATTGATATACGGTGCTTTTATGGCAGGGCTTAAAGCTGCAGTAAGCGCTCCCACATGGCCAACAATAAACGGCAGTATGATCCCCGCTGCAATGAACGAACTTTCTCCCTGGGGTAAAAATTTAATCACCAATAATATTACCATTCATTTTATTCATCGTGGGCTGGCATATTTGCTGTTTGTTTTAATTACGGTTTGGTATTTTAAAGCCGGGGTGGTTAAAAAAAACAGGTTGTTCAGCAAACTCCGGTTTGGTGTTTTAGTTCTTGTAACATTACAACTGGTGCTGGGTATTTTCACAGTGTTAAAGTCTACCCAACCTAACGGGCTTTTATTGTTTGGCGCATTGCACCAGTTTGTTGCCCTGCTGCTGTTAATGTGTATAATCACTTTGCTATATATACTTCGGAAAAAGGTTGCAAAATAATTTCCACTTCATAACACAATAAACCTCTTTTGTACCATGTCTGTTTTTTTCAGTACATTTAAAAAACAACCACATGTATGAAACAGCTGTTGAATAATATTTTTTATTCTTTTCCTGTACAGCTTTTTATTCTTCACTTTAGAAAGTACCAGGTGCTGCTTGTATTTTGGTATTTGCTGGGCAGTACCATTAACAGCGGCTTTATGAAAAATTTTGGGGCCGATGCCTTGTTTTTTGCCCCGGAATATTTAGGTAAGGTAAATGCATTAGGCGCAGTAATTGTTGGTGTGGCGCTTGGCGTGTTTATTATGAGCTGGAATGTAACCACATTTATTTTACACAGTAAGCGCTGTAAATTTCTTGCTACCACCTCAAAACCATTTTTTAAATATTGTATTAATAATGCGGTGTTACCGCTGCTGTTTATCATTTTTTATTTTGTAAGGCTTATTCCTTTTAATAAATATAAAGAGTTGCTTAGTGGAGGAGAAATTGCAGCAATAATTGCAGGATTACTATGTGGTTTTATATTGTTGCTGACTGTTTCATTTATTTATTTTTTTCATGCAGAAAAAACCATACTGCGTAGTGTTGCGCCGATAGTGGGCAACCCCAGGCAGTTTAAGGAAGACTATCATCCGGCTGTAAATCCCCAGCAGGAAGGCTTTGGTATGAAAGTGGGTTATTATTTCACCGGAAGGTTCAGGTTACGCAAGGCACGAAATGTATCGCATTACAGCCAGGATTTTTTGGATATGATATTTAAAAGGCATCACTTTTCTGCTATCATCAGTATTGTACTTGCTTTTGTTTTTTTAGCCGTGGTAGGCTTTTTTTTAGATGATAAATTTTTCCAGGTTCCTGCCGCCGCCAGTATTTTTATTTTTTTTGCTGTAATGACGGCTGTTATCGGTGCCCTCACTTATTTTTTACAAAGCTGGAGCCTCCCCTTTGTGATAGTACTTATTTTCTTTGTAGATATTTTATACAATAAAGATATTATTGACCCACGCAATAAAGCATATGGCTTAAACTATACCAATATAACAGAGCGGCCGGTTTATAGCAAACAATCGCTGCAGCAATTGTGTACACCTGAAAAAACTGCGGCAGATAAAGCCAACATGATTACCATACTGGAAAACTGGAAGAAGAAGCAAACTGTACCAAAGCCTGTAATGATTTTTATAAATGTAAGCGGCGGCGGTTTACGCAGCGGTACTTTTGTTATGAATACGCTGCAAAAGTTAGACAGTATTACAAATGGTAAATTAATGCAGCATACCATGCTGATAAGCGGTGCCAGTGGTGGTATGCTTGCGGCCACATATTACCGGGAGCTGGTACGGGCTAATTTAACTGCCGGTCCCGCCTTTAATTTACATTATTCCCGTTTTACCGATAATATTGCTCAGGACTTACTGAACCCTGTTTTTTCTTCTATGATTGCAAGAGATATTTTTTCGCCGGCACAAAAATTTACTGTAGGTAATTTTAAATATGTTAAAGACAGGGGTTATGCTTTTGAACAAAAACTGAATGAGAATACTAATGGCATACTTAATTGGCAAATAAAAGATTTTGCAGCAGATGAAAAAGCAGCAGCTGTACCACTCATGATTTTTAATTCCACCATTACAAGGGATGGCCGGCAAATGATAGTAAGCTCCCAGCCACTGAGTTTTATGATGAAACCTTTTTTATATGCCAGTGATACAACCGCAAGTCCTGATGCTGTTGATTTTGCAGCATTCTTTGCAAAGCAGGATCCACAAAACCTGCGCCTCCTTACTGCCTTGCGTATGAATGCCAGTTTTCCTTATGTGTTACCCAATGTGTGGCTGCCAACCAAACCGGTTATTGATGTAATGGATGCAGGATTAAGGGATAATTTCGGGCAGGAAACCACATTGCGCTTTATTGAAAACTTTAAAGACTGGATACAACAAAATACCGGCGGCGTAATTGTGTTGCAATTGCGTGACCGAAAAAATGATAACTGGCAACAACCTTTTGAAAGTGGCAGCATTGCTGATATAATAATTAAGCCAGCTACAATGCTGCAGCACAACTGGTATAAGCTGCAGGATTTTTCCGAGACCAATCAATACAGTTATTTACACGACGGGCTGGACACGGTGTTACACCGCATCAATTTTATGTATGTGCCCGAAAAAGAGGATAAAGGTGCCACATTGAATTTTCATTTAACAGCACAGGAAAAAAAAGATGTGATGGAATCTTTTAACAACAGTTATAACCAGGCTTCTTTAAAAAAAGTGCTGGATTTACTGAAGTGATTCTTTAATCCCAATTAAAGTCTTCAACTTTTCCATTCAGCTTCCATTTTTTTGGTAGTGGATTTTCCATCCAGTCTAATGGCTCACCAACGGGTAATGATTGTGAAGCCAAACGAAAACAATCTTTGATAAATATTTTTTGTTCTTTACCCGTAGCTTCGGGTTGAGCAGAAATGAAAAGCGGTGTGCCGCTTTTTGCCACGAGTTGCATCCATTGTTTATTTTTTGCCCAGGATACTTTTGGTGTAAGCCCAACACAGTCGCCATCAGCAGCATAAAATATTCCCTGGTGTACACTTCTGAATGCTAAAGTATTCACACCCATTTTTCTTGTTCTTTCCCATTCATTTCCGGAAGTATCATCACCAATACGGTTCAATTCAAACAAGCCTGCCGATAAATGACTGATGGTATTGCAACCAATGATATAGGTTTCTCCTGCTGCTTCACGAATGGCTTTGTATAAGTGCAAAATAATTTCTGCATTCGTTTTTGTTCTATCATTCATGTTCCAACCGGCCGGGGTCATGGTATTATCTTTCATCATTTCAAAACCCCACTTACCTAAAATATCATAAGTGGTAAAATCAAACTTTACCATTTCATATCCCCATTGATTGTACAATTTAAAATAATTTTTTATCCGCTCTGTATTTTCAGCAATGCTCGGATCAAGTACAGGTTTATTTGCTTCCCGTCCTGTAATTAATGGTAAGCTTAAATTTTTTGCATCTTTATAACTTCCGCAAAGTGGCCTTGTCCAAATACCTGGCCGCATGCCAATGATTTTTATTTTTGCAGCAAGCTTACTCATATCCCCAAACTTTGTATTAGGCGTATTCATATTATCACCCCAGCAACAATCGTTTGGCATACTAGGCGGGCCAATAAACCAACCTGCATCAATTACAGAAAAAGGACGGTTGCTTAATCCTTCAGCCATAGGTGCCATTAAGCTGGTATGTTGCTCAATTAATTTTTCTGAATTATTACCATAGCTGAAATACCAATCGTTAATACCATAAACAGGTTGCTTTGGCATTCTTGCTTTATTGCACATTAATTTGGCAAATCGTCTGGCAGTGGCAAAAGCAGATTCGTTCAAAGTATTTTTTATAGTTACAATTTCTGCAGCCAGTAGTTTTCTATCACCCAACTCTACGCCGTTACCACCGGCACGGGTATCCAATGTTAAACCCAAATTGCCGTTTGCTATCTGCCAGCCGCAAAAAGATGCAGTACCTGTTTTTACGCCAAAACCATTGGTGGTATTACCATTATGTTCCATAAAATACCAGGGCAATAATTCGGATGTGGCTGATTTATGCCAGGAGATATCGCCATAAGTACGCTCCCAATGATCATTTAAAATAAGCGAATTGTCTTTTACCGGGGTTTTCCAATATAAAGTCACAGCACTCAAGCTTATTTTAGGTGCCTGTATTTCTACAGCAATAGTTTTACCGGTATTTTTTAAATTAACAATCACATCCTGATATACCCATTGCTGGTTTCCCTTACCGGTTAGCTTTACTAATTGATCATTTACTATTGCAGTTACACTATCGGGGAAATTTATCAGTTGCTCTTTCTGCAACGCAAAAATATTATCACTGATCAAAACAGCTGCAAGAGATAAACCGGTGGTTTGTATAAAGTTTCTGCGGTTCATTAATTTTGTACATTTACTTTCTTCATAATATTTTTAGAATCGGTCACTGCATTTTTACCATTGGCAATATAAACAGGTACCGCTTTTTTATTAACTGGAGAACCTGTTCCTTTAAAATTTTTAATATACAGGTCAGTAAAGTTATTTACTTCAATGCCATTGGTGAAGTAAGGCATTCTTGTTCCTGTCCATTCCAGTTTAAAATTTTCTATTGATAAACCATTAATATTGGTGGCTAAAAATGCAGGCAGGTCGCTTTGAAACAAAGCAATTTTCTGATCGAGACAACCTCTTAAATCAATATTACCACCGGCAACATCATTTAGTTTTGAATCTATAAGGTTAAAAACAATATTCCGGAACGATACATTTTCTATAATACTTTCTTTACTGCCATAGATCAATATACCATTTTCACTTTTACAGATGATATTACTGAAGCTTACATTTTTAATTTTTCCCAACGCAAGGCTGGTATCTTTTCCTCTTACTGCCGAAATATGAATGGGTTCACCATTACCCCACCAATCGCCGGTACGCAGCTTGGTCTCTATCACTACATTATTTACACTGATATTTTCCAGCGAGCCGTCATCCCTTAAAAAAATACCAATGCCTCTTGTAGAGTTAGTGATATTGCAATTGGAAATATTAATATTACTTACCGGATTCTGATCAAAATAACCGATACGAATGCCGCTTGAATATGATTGTAAATTGCAATTGGTGATATTTATATTTTTAGAAACGTGCCGTAGTTTTTTAAAACCCGGGCATTCAAAATGACTATCGTAACCCACAATGGCAATAGCGTCATCACCTGCACGGATGTCACAGTTATTTAACGTTACGTTATTGCAACTGGCAATATCAATACCATCGGCATTAGGGGCAAGCATGTTTGTCCAAAGCCTGATGCCATCTACAACCACACCATCACAATCTGCAAAAAGCATGGTCCAAAAACTTGGAGTAGTAATAAAAACTTCTTTTACCGTTACTCTTTTACAGTTGCTGAAAATGATCATTTGGTACGGCCTGTCTTTAGGAACTATTGGGCCATCGCCAATACCACCATCAAACACTTTTCTAAAATTATCTTTTTGACGGGTATATTGCGTACCACCCCATTCAATTTTTTTTGCTTTGGTCAAATCAAAAAAAACATCGCCGTTACCATCGATATTGCCATTGCCGTCAATAATAACATTCTCCGCATTTTCAGTATAAAGCATTCCGTAATGAACTTTACCATAAGGCGTGTAATCATTTAAATTGGCGCTTCCTTTAAGTACGGCACCGGCTTCCAGGTGCAGGTTTACATTGGTTTTTAAATTGATGGTACCGGTTATAAAAGTACCAACCGGTACAAGCACCATTCCACCACCATTTTTAGTGCAATCATTTATTGCTTTTTGTATGGACGGCGTGTTGAGTGTTTTGCCATCGCCAACGGCACCATATTTTGTAATATCAAATATTTGCGCAGTAACAGCTAACGAGAACAATAAGGCAATGGTAAGACTGGATTGTATTTTATATAGCATTTTCAATTGTGGTTAAAATATTAAAAAGATCAGGCATGAATATACTCAACTTTTAAATCTGCAATTGCATAACCATGGTTAGTTATAAGAAATAGATAAAATAGTATTACTCCGGCATCAGTAATTTAAAAGCATTCTCTATAATTTCAATTTTAAATGTTTGATTGGTTTCAGCAGGGTCGCCGTCAATATGCAGCGGTGCCAGTTGTGGGTTTTGAATAGCTAGTTTTTTTGTTTGAAAATAGCCAATATCGGTTCGGTGATATTTTTTATCTTCATAAGGGCGTACTTCACCTTTACGTATTTGCTTTAATACATTCCACAGCATCCGAATCTTGCTCATCTTATTTACAATAACAATATCCAATAAACCATCATGCAAACTTGCCTGTGGTGCAATGGTAAAATTATTACCAAACTGGTTGCTGTTGGCAATACTGATAAAAAATGCTTCGGTATTGATGCGGCTGCCATTTACAATTAATTCAAAGTGATAGGGTATAGCTGTTCTGAAATTTTTTACAGATTGTTTTATGTAAGTTTTTAAACCACGTTGTTGCTGTTGGGCAAAATCATGTGCCACCTGTGCATCAAATCCTAAACCACACAACATGCAACTGAATTTTTTATTAATATAAAAACTGTCAATGTATATTGCATGGTCATTGAAGATCACGTCTAGTGCTTTACTAACATTCTTTGGAATTTTTGCTGCAAAAGCCAAACCATTACCGGAGCCCATCGGAATAATACCAATATTTATAGTAACACCCAGCAATGCATTGGCGATCTGATTTACTGAACCATCGCCACCGCAAACAATGATATCGGTTATTTTTTCTGCAGCAATTTTTTCTTTTACATAATCGTAATTGCCTTGTGCATTGGTGTGCAGAATTTCGAAAGGGATATTTTTTTCAGCAGTTCTTTGCTTAATAATTTCCAATATTGGCACTTTAACCTTTGTGCCCGATATTGGATTAATAAAATAAATAAACTTACGGCTCATGTAATTATTTTGCAGCAACGGTACACAGGTAAATACGTTTGGAGGGCATTGTCATCATGTCATTTGCAGGGTCCATCAACAGGTATAATTTAAGAGATCTGCCTTTTACCAGCATTAATTTAAGTTTAATATTGGCGAGGATAAACTGCCCGGGTGTGCCGGCGGTTTCCGGGGCTTTTAATAAAGACTTATCAGCACTATCGGTTACGTCAATAGTTCTTTTATAAATGGTATTGCCAATATGCTCTCCTTTTATTTGTACAGATAACTGCTTTAATTTTTTGCAATCACTTTTTTTAAGGATTATACCTGCGGCAGTTTCATCTGCTTTTGTAATGTACTCAGCCTTTTTAACACCATTTATAAAAACAGAAACAGTGTTTTGTGTAAACGCCGCATTAAACATAAAAATGAATATTAATGCTGAAAATAATTTTTGTTTCATTTCGACCGGTTTATTTTACAAAGTTAGTCAATGCAAATACAAGTTATGTGCGACTGTTACTGTTAATGTTAACTATAACTGTTAAAAATTTATCTACTGAATTTGCTATGAAATACGAAAGTGCTGTTATAAGCTGCAATAAAAAATTAATTAACCTTCACCATTCCCTTAAGACAGAAATCATCATCGTAAATGGCATGTACACGGGTTTTGTAATGAAATTCCACACAAATCCTGAGTTCTGAATTATTCTGTACCATTTTAGAAGTAAAATGCTCGGCTAAAGGAAGCAGGGAAAGCATTCCGTTTTTAAGCTTTAACTCGGCTATGTAATTGGTGCCTTTTATGGTGATGTTTAAAAATTGGTTTCCGGCAACGGTACTCATAAAGGCGGTACCACTAACAGTATCCTTATAAACTAATTTAAAAGGCCTAAGTTCATCCAGTTTTCCTGTAAAAGCAATATTGTATTCTGTGTCAGATTTTTTACTCAGCATAAGTTTTATGGGTTCTTCTTTCCCACTTCCCGGTTTTTTTACAAAAGCGGCCCAATTACCCATCAAATCATCTTCTACATAAATGGAAGGGCTTTCATCTATCAAATAAGGAGAACTGTACGGGCAGGAACATAGCAACACACTTACAAAAAATAATAAAGATATGTTGATGATAATTTTCATATGGAAAGTACAAAGTTAACCATCAATTACTGTTCCTGCAATATAACAGCATACAGGTTTATAACATATGAACAGGTTTTTATACCAGGATTTGTTTTTGATGCTGATAGTTGCCTGAATATTTCCTGATCTGAAATTTATTTTTTTAACAGAGCACCTAGCCAACCGCCAATTTCCATAAACCAGGCAATACCTAAATGTACTATTAAACCTCCCCAAATACTACCGGTATTATAGCTTACAATACCAAGCAATAATCCGCCCCAAAAACTACTGATGGCTTCACCCATGGGTTTGCCTAAATGAATAGTGCAATAAAAACAGGCCACAGGAATTATGCAGTGTGTACCACAAATTTTCATTAGCGATAAAATTAAAAATCCACGAAAGAAAAATTCTATACTTATAAAATCAAAGCCATAACATAATTCATATACCAGATAACGCCATTTTTGATGCCCCATTTGTAATTGGGCTAAAAATTTTGCTTTGGGGTACATACTCAAAAAATCCCGCTGTGTACTTGCTAATGCCAGCAGCGGAATCATGATGAGCAACATGATAAGATAAGGCCTGATATTATCCAAAGCTTTAGTACCATAAAAAGGCTGATTGCTTTTATCTTTTATCATCCAGATAATAAATACCGGTAGCAGCACCACAAATACCCGAACTACCCAATTAATGCATCGTAACCAAAATTGTAATTCATCACCAGTCCATATTTTATTGATGATATTTTCCTGGAAATCAAAATTTACCCGGAAAGAAAAAAATGCCGGTGCCAGCAACAGTATTATCCAAAACCAATAATTAGTGTAATAACTGCAATCTTTTAAAAAAAGTAACTGTAATAAAAAGGCTGCCGCAAATGGAATAAAGTATAACAGATAGTAACCCAAAAAATTACTCCATCTTGTTTTGCCACCTGCTGCATATCTACGTTCTAAAAAATGCCAGTAGTTTAAATAGATAACTGCACCCAGCAACAGCAGTATCAATAAAAAATACCAAAGGTTAAATTCTTTATGATAAAACTCACGGATGTATTTAAATACTGCTGACAATTGGTTTAGTTTTTATAAAGATAACATGAGTAATAATATAAAAAGCCCCTGCGTTAAACAGGGGCTGATATGCTGATTGTTTTATTATTTATTTACAGCCGATCCATACCCGCTTTTCCATATTAAAAAACCAGTAGGTATCGTTGGTAAATGCAAAATTAAAAGTAGCTTCCGCAGGAATATCGGCAGGCAGTTTAAGTACCTGGCTTAAAAAACCTGTTTTAAAATTATACAGCTCCACCTGCTTTTTTACTATATTTAAAAACCCGATTTCTGCTCCGGGTTTACCGGTGTATATTAAAGTGGTAAGGTTATAGCCTTCAGGTTCTGCTGTTTCGTCTTCATCTTCGTTAATGCCCTGCTTTGCAGTATTGCCCCAGTGAATTATTAATTTTTCATCAGAATTTACTGAAGCATCGGCTCCATCATACCATGACACCTGCGACCCAAATATAAATAACACCGCTTTTTTGGCAACATGATATGCTCCAACACTTTGGTCATCTGGTTGGTTCATTCCTTCAAAATCAGTATTTATGCTTACAGGAATACCGGTTTTATCAAGGGAGTAAGAAAACCATCCGTAGCTGCTATATGCATTACCGCAAATTTGTTTTTTTACAGGGTTATACCAAAGGCCACGGCTGTCTGCCATTGCTGTTAAAGTATCCTGTGAAAGGCGTTTACCTTTACTATCAAATACTGCTAGTGGATAAGCCATGTTACCTGCCATTACAGCATAATATTTTTTTTGTATCGGGTGCCAGGCCATGCTGGCTCCCCTTGTGCCGGGCATATTGTCATCGATGGTTTTGGGCATTTTAAGTTCTATTATTTTTTTAAGCGGGCGGGTTGTTTGTGCATTAATAACATTAGCCAAAACCAGCGTTGCCATTAAAAATAAAAAATATTTTTTCATGCTTTTAAATTTTACTGTAAAGAAACAATTAAAAAAATTATGATGCAATACCCTCTTAACGGTATAATATTTTTTATGTTATAAACAGGTATACACAATTTATAAGAAAATATTATTTGCTTTTGTGCTGTTGCCTGATGGCATGAAATACTAACTTAAAAAATCATGTAACAGAGAAAAATTTATCCTTTTACAGGCGTATTTAATATTTTCCAAAGCAGGTCTTTTAATTCAGATAAGCTCTGGCCTGTTACCGATGAAATAAAAATATGAGGAATATTTTTTGGCAGCTCTTTTTCTATGGCATTTTTTAATTCATCGTCAAGCATATCACTTTTGCTTATTGCAATAACAAAATCTTTCTGCAGCATTTCGGGGTTGTACTCTTCCAGTTCATTCAATAAAATATCAAATTCTTTTTTATGATCTTTACTATCTGCCGGAATTAAAAATAATAAAACGGAATTGCGCTCAATATGCCGTAAAAAACGATGGCCTAATCCTTTGCCTTCTGCAGCGCCTTCAATTATACCCGGCAGATCGGCAATACAAAAACTTTTACCATCACGGTATTCCACCATACCCAGCTGAGGTATTAAAGTAGTAAAAGCATAATCAGCAATTTTTGGTTTGGCAGCTGTTATGCTGCTTAATAAAGTAGACTTTCCGGCATTGGGAAAACCAACCAAACCAACATCGGCCAATACTTTAAGTTCTAATACCTTCCAACCTTCAGATCCGGGTTCACCAGGTTGGGCATATTCAGGAGTTTGATTGGTAGGTGTTTTAAAATTACTGTTGCCTAATCCGCCACGGCCGCCTTTTACTAAAATTATTTCCTGTCCGTCTTCTAAAATTTCTGCCTGCACTTCTCCGGTTTCTTCATCACGGGCAATGGTTCCCAAAGGCACTTCAATAATAATATCTTTACCGGTTTTGCCGCTGGAATTGCTTTTGCTGCCATTCTCTCCATCTTCTGCCAATACATTTTTAAAATAGCGAAGGTGCAGTAAGGTCCATAACTGGGTGTTGCCTTTTAAAATAATGTGAGCACCGCGGCCGCCATCGCCACCATCAGGCCCGCCAAAGGCAGTTAATTTATTGCGCAATAAATGTTTGCTGCCTGCACCACCATGGCCGCTGCGGCAAAATATTTTTATCTGATCTACAAAGTTTGATCTTTCTGACACTTGTTATTCTTATTTGTGCGAAGGTACAGTAATGAAATTTGATAATGTCAGGAGGCACGATGGCTCCATGGGTTATAATTTTTTTGCTCAGTTGAATTTTCTTTTCCGGGCATTTCTCTCAAAGGTTCACATTCTGTGTAACTATCAAACATTTGTTTTGGTAATTGCTGATATAGTTTTGTGCCTTCAGTTTTCCAGGCCATCATTTCATCACTTACTGTTTTAATTTTTTTTGCCGGATTACCTACTATTAAACTTCTGGGTTCAAATACTTCATCTGCTTTTATAAAACTTAAAGCACCCACAATACATTCATCACCCAATACCACGTTATCCATGATAACTGCATTCATACCTACCAAACAATTGTTGCCAATAGTTGCGCCATGTATTACTGCGCCATGGCCAATATGTGCACCTTGTTTTAATAAAACAGTAACTCCGGGAAACATATGAATGGTACAATTCTCCTGCACATTACAACCATCTTCAATAATAATTTGTCCCCAATCGCCACGAATGGCTGCGCCTGGGCCAATGTAACAATCTTTACCAATAATTACATTGCCTGTTATTGTTGCCTGCGGATGAATGAAAGATGATTTGTTTATGACAGGTTTATATCCATTGAATTCGAAGATCATATCAAAGTTTTGTTTGTGCGGAAACAGGTTCCCTTGAACAATGCAACAACATGATCATTTTGATTAGTAATGGTGATATGATATAATCCCGTGCTTTTTCCATTGTGCAACTCCTTTGCCTCGGCAGTTAATACATCATCAACATGTACGGGCTTAATAAAATTAATAGCCGTATCTAATGCCACCGATAAAACATTACGGTTGTTGCAGGCAAATGCGAAAGCGCTGTCCGCCAATGAAAATGCAATCCCGCCATGTACAATACCAAAGCCGTTGATCATTTCTTTTCGAACAGTCATTTTTAATTTGCTGTAACCTTCTTTTATTTCCAATACTTCAATGCCCAGCCATTTGGAAAAAAAATCGTTTTGCATCATGTGAGCAACAACATCGTTGGCAAGTTTATCTTTTTCGGCTGACATTTTATTTTCCTTTAAAGTTGGGTACTCTTTTTTCAAGAAATGAATTTATGCCTTCTGTATAATCTGCTGTTGCAGCAGCTTTTTGCTGGTATTCATCTTCCAGTAACAATTGTTCTTCCCACGCATTATGAAATGAATGGTTTAATGCATGTTTTGTAAACGCTAATCCTTTGGTGGGCATTTGCGAAAGCGTGCTGGCAATTTTTTTGCTTTCCGTTTCAAAAGAAGCCTCATCAAAAACTTTATAGATCATGCCCATCCGTTCTGCTTCTGTAGCGTTCACCTTATCTCCTGTCATCATTAAAGCACTTGCTTTTTGCCAACCAATTAACCGGGGTAAAGTAAAAGTGCCGCCACTATCGGGTATCAATCCAATTTTACTGAACGCCTGTATAAAAGATGCAGCTGCTGTTGCAATCACCACATCACAACATAAGGCAATATTTGCACCTGCACCTGCAGCCACACCATTAACTGCTACAACAACAGGCTTGGGTAAATTTCTTATCCGCTTAACAATAGGGTTATAATGTTCAGCAAGTATTTGTTTGATCTCGATTTTATTTTCACCCACCAATTCGCTGATATCCTGCCCGGCACTAAAAGCTTTACCAGCGCCTGTAATATATACACACCGTACATCAGGCACACTGGCGCATTCATCTAAATGTGCCTGCATACGCAAAGCCATTTCACGGTTAAAAGAATTAAATTTTTCAGGCCGGTTTAAAGTAATGTAAGCAATGGAATTTTTTATTTCAAACAGAATGGACGACATAGAATTATTTTTTACAGAAAATTTTTTTACACTTCAAAACTTTTTACATCAATATGATTTAATAAAAACTGGTTAACGGCATCATAGTTTCTATCTTTTGAACTTATGCGGTATAAGTAAACCGCATCTTTATCTTCTTTTACAACTTTCATGCAGCGGAAGGTCATATCATTCAGTTTAAAAAACGTTTCCAGTTCGTTTTTAAAGTCATTGCCCAGTTCTATTGTTTTAATACGGTAATCTTTTACCCGGTGTAATTTGTTTATAAAACGTTGTACCGGTTCCAGTACAAACAGTGTAATAACAACAATTATTGATACAACAATTGCCAAAGGATAATTATGATACCCAATGGCCATACCCAATGCAGCAGTTACCCAAATAAGAGCGGCTGTGGTAAGTCCATTTACACTAATGCCTTCTTTAAAAATTACACCGGCACCAATAAAACCAATACCGGTTACAATATTACTTGCAATACGGTCGGTGCTTCCCGAAATGGTTTCTTTTGATAAAATAGTATATAAGCAGGAGCCAACACAAATTAATATCATGGTTCTAAAGCCCGCCGGCTTGCTGCGAAACTCCCTTTCGATACCGATTATGGCGCCGATTATAAATGCTGCGGAAACCTGAGCCGCTTCCTCAAAATAAATACTTAAGTCCATAAATATAAATGTAAGCAATTGCTGCGAAAATTAATACATGGGTTAATGACATTTAAAATAATCAAAAGGCTCTTTGCAATCGATGCATTGATATAATGCCTTACAGGCGGTGCTGCCAAATTCGCTGATACGGATAGTGCGATAAGAATTGCAATGCGGACATTGTACCGCTTCGGCTTCGGCAAATAATTTATCATTACAAACCTGTTGCTTTGGATTGGGAGGAGCAATGCCATACTCTTTTAGTTTTCTTTTTCCTTCTTCGCTCATCCAGTCTGTTGTCCATGCCGGAGAAAGAACTGAAGTGATTTTTATATTGAGGTAACCGTATTCAATTAATGCCAAACGAATATTCATAGCAATCATATCCATAGCAGGGCAACCGGTATAAGTGGGAGTGATTACCACTTCGACTTCATCGCCGTTTATTTTCACATCTCTTACAATACCTAAATCGGTGATGGTAAGTACAGGAATTTCAGGATCAGTAACTGTTTCAAGTATTTCCCAAATTTTCTTTTCCTGTATGGTGGAAGTTACTACCATTGGCTATTGGGATAGGCTCTCTGTACATATTGTAATTCTGCTAAAATATAACCCAGTTGTTCAGTATGTGTGCCTTCTTTACCGCCGGTTTGCATAAACACATTTTCCGGAATGGTTAAAGTGGCTATATCAAAAATTATTTTTACTTTTTCATTCCATTGGTTTTTTAATAAAGAAAGACCAACGGTCATTTCTTTTTCATAAGTTGATGGAATGAACATTTCTCCTGTGTATCGCCATAATTCATCAACGGATTTCAACATTCTGTTATGACTTTCTTCGGAGCCATCGCCTAATCTTACCACCCATTCACTGCTCCAGCGTACATGATACTTTATTTCCTTTAGTGCTTTGGCAGTTATTGCTGCCAGTTGTTCATCTTTACTTTGCTGCAATTGTTCAAATAATAGATATTGAAACTGGCTGAATAAAAACTGGCGTAAAATGGTTTGTCCCCAATCGCCGATGGGTTGTTCAACTAATAATAAGTTTTTAAATTCTCTTTCTTTACGTAGATAAGCCAGTTTATCTTCATCAGTTTTACCAATCAGTTGAGCAGCATATTGATAAAAATTTCTCGATTGTCCTAACAGATCCAATGAAATATTAGTGATAGCAATATCCTGTTCCAGTATTGGCCCATGTCCACACCATTCACTATTTCTTTGTGAAAGAATCAGTGTAGTATCTGCAAGATGTAAAATATATTTTATCAGTTGTTGATCCGCTTGTACCATTATCAATTATCAATTAAAAAATTATCCATTAACTACATATGGTTTACTTCATCAGGTAAATTGTAAAAAGTAGGATGCCTGTAAATTTTATCCACTGCGGGCTCATACAATTCTCCTGCTTCTTCAGGGTTGGATGCAGTAATGTGTTTACTTTCCACCACCCAAATGCTTATCCCTTCCTGTCTTCTTGTATAAACATCTCTTGCATTTTCTATTGCCATTGCAGCATCTGTTGCATGCAGGCTGCCCACATGTTTATGATCGAGGCCTTGTTTGCTGCGGATAAAAATTTCCCATAAGGGCCATGTCGTGGTGTCATTTTTAGCTTGATAATTACTGCCGCCACCTTTTTCTTCAGGGATATCACCGTAAAAATTTTTCCTGATTTCTATTTTCATAAAAGAGATTTAAATAATTATGCGGCTTCTAAATTTTTAGTTGTTTGTACTTTCTTTTTCTCTGCATATGCCATTGCCGCTTCTCTTACCCATTGACCATCTTCATGTGCTTTACGCCTGGCTTCTAAACGTTGTTTATTGCACGGACCGTTTCCTTTTACCACATTCCAAAACTCATCCCAGTTAATTGCTCTAAAATCATAATGTCTTCTTGCTTCGTTCCATCTTAAATTGTTATCTGGTAAAACCATGCCCAATACTTTTATCTGTTCTGCAATCATATCAACAAATTGCTGGCGCAATTCATCATTGGTTTTTCTTTTTATTTTCCATTTCATGCTCTGGTCACTGTTGGTAGATTCTGAGTCTTTCGGACCAAACATCATTAACGAAGGCCACCACCACCTGTTTATGGCATCCTGGCACATGTCTTTTTGTTCTACAGTTCCTTTTGACAAAACCAATAATGATTCAAACCCCTGGCGCTGATGAAAACTTTCTTCTTTACAAATGCGTACCATTGCTCTTGCATAAGGGCCATAAGAAGTTCTGGTAAGCATTACCTGGTTTAAAATTGCTGCTCCATCTACCAGCCAACCAATGGCGCCCATATCGGCCCATGTTAATGTAGGGTAATTAAAAATAGAAGAATATTTTGCTTTGCCACTGTTTAAATCATTTACCATTTCGTCACGGCTGGTGCCCAATGTTTCGGCAGCGCTGTATAAGTATAAGCCATGCCCTGCTTCATCCTGCACTTTAGCCAATAAAATTGCTTTGCGCTTTAAAGATGGCGCCCTGCTTATCCAGTTACCCTCGGGTAACATACCTACAATTTCGCTATGTGCATGCTGGCTTATCTGCCGCACATTTGTTTTGCGGTAGGCATCCGGCATCCAGTCCTTAGGCTCAATTTTTATTTCGTTATCAATTTTATCTTGAAAAATTTTTTCAAAATCAAGTGCAGGCATTGTTTTTTGTTTAAGGTGTAAAAGTAATAAAAAACTAACAACTGTTAGTTTGGCAAGAAAATTGTCAATTTTATTTTACATCAAAATCCACCACCACTTTTTTTGTTACAGGATGGCTTTGACAGGTGAGAATAAAACCGTTTTCCACTTCTTCATGCTCCAGTCCCCAGTTTACATCCATTGCCACCTGGCCTTCTATAAGTTTTGCTTTGCAGGTGCAACATACGCCGCCTTTGCAGGCAAAAGGCAGATCGGCACCCTGTTTTAAAGCAGCATCTAAAATACTGTCGTTATCAAAAGCTAAATCAAAATCAAAACTTCTGCCATCTAACTTAACAGTGATCTTGCTTTTAGGGGCATCGCTGCTAACTGCCAACTGGCGACTGCCAACTGCCAACTGCTTTTGCCCCGGTGTTGTAAACAATTCAAAATGTATCTTCTTTTTATCAATTTCTTTTTTTTCTAAAAAATTCTTTACACAAAAAATCATCTCTTCGGGTCCACAAATAAAAAAGTCATCAATATTTTCATAAGTTATCAATTTTGATAAAGCAGACAGCTTCTCTTCATTTATCCTGCCGGAATTTATTGGAGCATCTGTTTTTTCCCTGCTTAAGATATTGATGAAATTAAAACGCCGCAGGTATTTATTTTTTAAGCTTTCCAGCTCTTCAAAAAAAATGATTGACGAACGGCTGCGGTTGCCAAATACCAAGGTAAAGCTGCTGTTGGGTTCGGTTTGTAAAGTTGTTTTAATAATAGAAATAATTGGCGTAATACCACTGCCTGCAGCAACAGCTACATATTGTTTGCTGTTGTTGGTTTGCAGTTTGCAGTTGAACTTTCCTGTTGGGGGCAGCACCTCCAGTTCATCATCTTCTTTTAAAATTTCATTGGCATAGTAAGAAAATTTGCCACCATCCACTTTTTTAACGGCAACTTTTAATTCATTTTCAAAAGGGGCAGCACAAATAGAGTAAGACCGGCGAATTTCTTCTCCATCAATTGTTTTTTTTATTGTGATGTTTTGACCCTGTTCAAATGCAAATTCTTTTTGTAAGATTTCCGGTACAGTAAATAAAATGGAAACACAATCGGGGGTTTCTTTTTTTACAGCCTTAACTTTTAGTGTATGAAAATGAACTGCCATAAAATTATTTTATCAGGCCTTTTAATAAATGATTTACCATGTCATCTTCCAGCACTTTGGTACTGATATTTTTTTTGTGCCGTTGCCAAAATTCCAGCCCACGTACTGCCGATAACAAGGTAAGTACGGCAACATAGGGATTGATATTTTTTAATTCCCTCTTCTTAATTCCTTCTTCAATAAATGCAACCAGCCTTTTTTCGTAACTACGGCGTTGATTTAAAAAATTGCTGAAGAATGGTTCCTGTAAATGCTTCCACTCATGGTTGGCAACAAAAACGGCATCAAATTCATCAAGCATCATTTTTATATGAAAGCGCAGGATCAATTCAATCTTATTGGTGATGCCGGAGTTTTTGTTTTCTGTTTCATCTAACTGCGCCGTAAACTCGTTAGCTACTTTAAAACAAATGGCCTGCAACAATTCACTTTTGCTGCCAATATGATTGTATAGGCTCGGAGCCTCAACTCCAACAGCTTCTGCCAGCTCTCTCATAGAAGCGGCATTAAATCCCTTCGTTCTAAAAAGCACAGCCGCCTTTTTTATGATCACCTCTTTTTTACTGGCATTTTTACCTGCCTTTATTTTTGCCATGTCACCTTTTTACAAAACTAACACTTATTAGTTTTTCAGGTCAGCTTTTTAAATATTTTCTCACACATAAATCATTATTTTTGCCATGGTAAATTTTTTGCTATGCAATTACAAGCTGTTGATACGGTGGATACCATATCCCCCCAAGATTTTAAAAATAATTATTATAACACCATGAAACCGGTGGTTATTAAAAATCTTGCTAAAGAATGGCCGGCATATAAAAAATGGACCTGGGATTATTTTATTGATACTGTTGGCGATAAAGAAGTAGGTGTTTATAATAATATAAAAAGCGATGCTTATACACCTATAAATACAGCAGATGCTTATATGAAATTTGGTGAGTATCTCAAAAAAGTAAAGGAGGGACCTTTGGATTTAAGAATTTTCCTGTTCAATATTTTTCAACATGCGCCACAGGTAGTTGACGATTTTACCTGGCCCGAAGAGTTGATGAAAGGGTTTGTAAAAAAATATCCGATGCTTTTTGTTGGGGGGCAGGGCGCTGTAACCCATATTCATTTTGATATTGACATGAGCCATATTTTACATACCCAGTTTATAGGGCGTAAAAAGGTATTGTTATTTCCTTATAAAGAGCAATATAAATTGTACCGCAAACCCTGGGAGGTATTGAGCCTTGCTAATTTCGCCAATTATAGCAAGGACTTTGATTATGAAAATTTTCCGGCAACAAAACTGGCAAAAGGTTATGAGGTAATATTGGAACATGGCGATACTTTATTTATGCCGGCGGGTTATTGGCATCATATGGAGTATATTGAGGGTGGGGTTGCCATGAGCCTTAGAGCGCTCCAGGGTAGTGTAGGAGGTAAATTAACCGGCCTTTGGAAACTTTTTGGTATGCGCAATATTGATACTTTAATGAAAAAAACAGCTCCGATGTGGTGGTATAACCGTAAAAGGCGTCAATTAATGGAATTTGCAAGCCGTGAATTAAAAGCTGCCGGAAAAATTTAGGAAAATAAATTATGATAGTACAAAAAAAACACTACTTTTACAACCTGCTAGGTTATTTAATCCACTCCAATCTTATTTAAAGCTTCCTGGACTTTTTGTATTGTGCAAAGTCCCATTATTATCCAATTACAAATTCATTTATAAAAATCAACTGTTTAATAGAGTAATCTTATTATACCTTTTTTTCTTGTGGTTTCAGAGGTAAGCAAGGCCGGAGATTTTTATCTCTGGCCATTTTTTTTAAGCTGAAATTATTTTATGCTATTCAGTGGCCGAATTTAAAAAATCAATCATTGGTTTTATTGTTTTAAATGTGTTTGACACATCTTTTACAAATGTTTTGCTTTGTATTTCCGCATCAGTAAATGATTTAGTAACAATAAAACTCTTCTTTTTTAAATATTCGATGGCAGGGTTAGTTTCTTCATAACCCTTTGGGGGCCTAACCAAAGCTTCTCCTTTTACTCCTTCAATAAATGATCTTTTGAAAGCGGCATTGCTGGTAATCTTTTTCCAGCCCTCAAAGCTATAATCAATTTCCTGCCTTATTTTGGCCAGGTCTTTTGGTTCGGGCATCCATAAGCCGCCTGCAGCAAAACTTTTGCCGGGTTCAATGTGTAAATAATACCCGGCACCGGCACCCTTTTTTCCATTTCTGTTGAAATAGCCGGCTATATTATTTTTATATGGACTTTTGTCTTTACTAAACCGAACATCACGGTTAATACGAAATGTGCATTCCTTTGCTTTTAAAAATGCAAAGGATGGGTCAAATACTGCAATGTCGGTAATAAGTTTTTCTGTCAGTAAAAGAAAATCTTCCTTAGCCAGTTCGTATTGTTTGCGGTTTGCATCAAACCAGGGTTTGTTATTATTCTTTTTTAAATCTTTTAAAAATTTTAAGGTAGATGATTGCAACATAAAATATTTTTATTTAGAAAACGAATTTACATAAAACAAAAAAGGAACCAGCCATCAGCCAACTCCTTTTATTTATATACTTAGTACTTACAACTTTCTACTTAACCCTTCCCCAATTCTCACCACTCTTAATCCGATACAAGGTCATTTCACTTACTTTATATTTTGCCGCCAGTTGTTTGTAAGTTAATTTCCGCTTAGGGTTTTTAATAATATCCTTGATTGTTTTAACCTGTGTAGCATTCAGTTTCAAACCTTCTGTTTTGTTAGCCTGCCTTTTTTTATAGGCAATTTTTTCAGGGCTAAATTGCTGGTGGCTGCTTACTTCATCAAGTGTTGCCCACTTTAGGTTTTTGTAGTGATTATCTTTCTTTTTATGGTTAACATGAATTACAAATTTGTATTTCGGCGATGTCTTTTTGCAAAAAAGCCTGGCTATTTCCCTGTGAATGTAAATAGTGCCATTGCCTCCGTTAATATGCAGGTTAAGGGTGCGGTAGCCTGATGTTAAAGAACCATTTAAGATTTTGCCATCTTTCTCAACAGCTTCGTTAAAGCTTGCAGCACGCCCTAATGATGATACAGCATATTTTTTACGAAGTGTTTTGTGACCTGCAAACTGAATGGGTTTCCAAATTTCTCCAGGAATTTTTTTAATCATTTTGATATGATTTTAAGAGTGGGATCCAGGTGTTTTGGCTTACCTGGAAAATTTTTTTTACTGATAAATAAGGTTAGACTATAAATATAAAATATTTTTCATCAAGATGAAAGCATTTTTAAAAATTCTTCTTCAGATATAATTTTTATTGAGGTTATCTTTTTAGCCTTTTCCTGTTTGCTTCCTGCATCTTCTCCCACAACCAGGTAATTTAGCTTGCTGCTTACGCCACTAACAATTTTACCACTATTCTTTTCCACCATAGCTTCTGCTTCGCTTCGTTTTAATTTATTTAAAGTGCCGGTAAATAAAAATGTTTGGCCCCATAAATTACCATCACTTGCTAACTCTTTCTTTTCATTTTTCAATTGAACACCCAATGCCTCAAGTCTTTGTATCAGCTTTATATTGTCTTCACCGGCAAAAAAGGCACCAATACTTTTTGCCACTTTTATGCCCACATCATCTAATTGCTGCAATTGTTCCTCTGTATAATTTGCAAAATCATTTAAATGCTCCACAGCAGCGGCAAGGGTTTTAGCGGTGGTTTCTCCTACGTAACGAATACCTAAACCATAAATTACCCTGTGCAGCGGCTGTGTTTTACTGGCTTCAACAGCAGCTTGTAAATTAGTGATCGATTTTTCGCCAAAGCCTCCGGTGTTTTTTATTTCATCAAATGGTAATGTATATACCCCAGGTATATCTTTTAAAAAACCCATTTCATAAAATTTGCGCACATTAGCTTCGCCAAAACTGCGGATGTCCATAGCATCTTTACTTACAAAATGTATTATGCGTTCAACTACCTGTGCTTCGCAATTAATATTGGTGCAGCGCCACACAGCTTCTTCATCGGGCTTATATAACTGATGGCTACAAACCGGGCAGGTGGTGGGGAAATTAATTTTTTGTTCATTGCCTTTTCTTAGTTCAGTAAATGATTTTACAATTTGTGGAATTACATCGCCACTTCTTTCTATTAACACAGTATCTCCCAGCATCAGTTCTTTTTCTTTTATGTACTCTTCATTGTGTATGGAAATACTGCTTACGGTTACACCCCCAACCTGCACCGGTTCCAGTTTTGCAACAGGTGTAACAGCACCGGTTCTGCCTACCTGAAACTCTACACTAATTAGCCGTGTTGTTGCCTGCCTTGCTTTAAATTTAAAAGCTATTGCCCAGCGTGGATGATGGGATGTCATTCCAAGTTTATCCTGCAATTGCAGATTATTTACTTTAATAACCATACCGTCAATTTCATACGGCAGGCCATCTCTTTTAATTTCAAATTCGTTGATGTGTTGTATAACAGTGTCAATCCCGTTTAATATTTTAATTTCTTTTTGCGGACTGCGAAAACCAAGTTGCCACAACATTTCAATCATGCCGCTATGCGAAGTGGGCTCATTATTGCTTATTGCCTTTTCACTATTACTTTTTATAAGATAGCTTACATGATATAAAAATGCTTCTAAATTTCTTTTCCCTACTTCTGCGGTATCTTTTATCCGCAAACTTCCGGCTGCAGCATTGCGTGGATTGGCTAATGGAGGAATACCCTCTTCTATCAATTTATCGTTATAGGCTTTAAAATTATTTTTATTCATCAGCACTTCGCCACGTATTTCAATTTGCTGAATACCATATTCGCTAAATGCAGCAGAGAGTGGTACCGACCGTATCTGTTTTACATTGGTGGTAATTTCATCACCCACAACACCATCGCCTCTTGTGGCTCCACGGCTAAGGAAGTCATTATCGTAAATTAATGAAATGCTGGCACCATCAAATTTGGGTTCTACCGAATATTCCACCACATCCAAACCACTCAGCTCACGGCATTTTCTGTCCCAGTCCAGCAGGTCTTCAGCGTTATAACTGTTTTCCAAACTAAGCATGGGTACCAGGTGCTGTACTTTGGGGAAATCCTTTGTCAATCCGGCTCCTACTCTTTGAGTAGGAGAATCGGGAGTTATTGAACCGGGATTTTCTTTTTCAAATTTTTCTAATTGCTTATAAACGGTATCATACTCAAAATCGCTTATCAAGGGGTCGTTTTGAACATAATAACGGTATTCATGAAAACGAAGAACGTTCCTAAATATTTCTACTTCGTTATTCATTATTCCTGGTTCATTATTCAATATTTTTTTTGTTTGCTCCTGAAGTTTTTTTGTTTGTGCTTCGTTGTACATAAATAACTTTAATATCCAGCAAAGTTAAAAATTAACAACAATGCTTTTATAGTATTTTTGAAAAACAATTAAACGATATGCAGTTCAAAAAAATTATTATCTGGTTACTATTTACTATTGCCTTGTCCTCCTGCAAATTCCGCCAAAAAATTCCCTTGTTGGTTCATCATGCAAAAATTTATACTGTTGATGAAAGTTTTTCTGTTGCCGAGGCCATGGCCATACGTGACGGAAAAATAATTGCTATTGGCACCAACGATGAAATATTGAAAGAATATGAGGGAGAAGAAGAACTGAATGCAGGGGGTAAAACTATTTACCCGGGATTTATTGATGCCCACAGCCATTTTACAGGCTACGCAACAGATTTATGGAAATGCAATTTGGTTGGCACCACGTCATTTGATGATGTGTTGCATCATCTTTCAGATTTTTTTAAATCAGGTGATGCAAAATGGATTTATGGCCGGGGATGGGATCAGAATGACTGGGATGTAAAAGAGTTTCCGGATAATGAAAAATTAAACCGGTTATATCCTGATAAACCTGTTTTTTTAAAACGTATTGATGGGCATGCTGCAATTGCCAATCAAAAAGCATTGGATTTGGCGGGGATTACTGTTAATACAAAAATAACAGGCGGCAGTTTTGAAATAAAGAACGGTAAACTTACCGGCATTCTAATTGACAATGCTATGGACATGGTTGAAAATATTATTCCTCCAATAAGCGATGAACAGACAAGGGTTTATTTTAAGCAGGCACAAAACACCTGTTTTGCTCTTGGGCTTACAGGGGTACATGATTGCGGAGTGAGTGAGCATACAATTGATTTGGTAGATGCAGAACAAAAGGCAGGCAATTTAAAAATGAAAATTTATGCCATGCTTACTGATAGTGCCCAATACTATGATAAATGGATTGCAAAAGGAATTTATAAAACGCCTTATTTAACAGTGGGTGGTTTTAAGCTGTATGGTGATGGTGCATTAGGGAGCCGTGGCGCCTGCCTTTTGCAAGATTATACAGATAAGCCGGGATGGAAAGGATTTTTATTAAGCGATCCCCAACATTTTAAAGAAGTGGCAGCTAAATTAGCTAATACAAAATTTCAAATGTGTACACATGCTATAGGCGATAGTGGCAACAGGGAAATTTTAAAAATTTATGCCGGTGTATTAAAAGGAAAAAATGATAAACGCTGGCGCATTGAACATGCACAGGTTATAAATGAAAACGATTTTAAGTATTTTGAACAATACGCTATAATTCCATCGGTACAACCCACACATGCTACCAGTGATATGTATTGGGCGGAACAACGTTTGGACAGTCAGCGGATAAAAGGGGCTTATGCGTATAAAAAATTGTTGCAACAAAATGGCTGGATACCATTGGGCACAGATTTTCCGGTAGAAGATATTTCTCCTTTTAAGACATTTTATGCTGCAGTGGCAAGGCAGGATAGTAAGGGTTTTCCAGCCGGAGGTTTTCAAATAGAAAATGCTTTAACCCGTGAAGAAACATTACGTGGCATGACCATCTGGGCTGCAAAAGCAGCTTTTGAAGAAAAAGAAAAAGGCAGTTTGGAAAAAGGAAAAGCTGCAGATTTTATACTGGTAGATACAGACTTGATTAACTGTGATTCTAAGGATATTTTAAAAACCACTGTTAATCAAACTTATATCAACGGCAAACAGGTATATAAAAAATAACCACCAAGAATTATTTTGCAATTTGAATTAATGTGTTAGTTTTACACATTAATTCAAATTGCTTGTTTATGAAGAGATACCTGTTTTTGCTGGTCCTGTTTTGTATTGGAACCGCATCTCAAGCCCAGCGTTTACTAAGCTGGACACCTGAATTTCCTTTAGATAATTCTACTCTTATTTTTACTGTTGATTGTAACAAAGGCAATCAGGGTTTATTAAATTATGGGGGTGGTAACTCTAATGATGTGTATGTACATGTAGGTGTAATTACCAATTTAAGTACCGGGCCAGCTGACTGGAAGTATGTAAAATTTACCTGGGGTACTACAGACCCTTTAGCAAAAGCTACCACTTTAGGGGCCAATAAATATCAATACACAATCAATAATGTTCGCAATTTTTTTGGTGTACCTGCCGGGGAAACAATACAGAAGATAACAGCAATTTTTAGAAACGGTGCCGGAACAAAAAAACAGGTAAACTCAGATGTAAGCGACATGTATATCCCCGTTTATGGAAGTACAGAATTTGCTGTACGCCTTAATTTACCACCTTTTGAACCACGCTATATTCCTTGGGCAGAGCCATTAAGTATAGTTGTTGGCGGTAATGTTAGTATTGCCGGTGTTGCATCAGCCAGCTCGGCTCTTACTTTAAAATTAGATGGCACAACTATTAATACTGCCGCTACAGCCACGTCAATTGCATCAAACCCAACTATCACAACATCTTGCGAACATAAAATTATGCTGGAGGGAAATGATGGTAACGGAATTAAAAAAGATTCATTTAGTTTTTATATCAATCCAACAATCAATATTGCGGCTTTACCAGCCGGTGTACAGGAGGGCATTAACTATGCACCAAATAATACATCAGTTACACTGGTATTATATGCACCTAATAAAAATAATGTAACAGTTATTGGGGATTTTGCCGGATGGGCAACAGTTTGTGCCAATCAGATGAACCGCACTCCCGATGGAAACTATTATTGGCTAACAATCAACGGACTTACACCGGGTACAGAATATGGCTATCAATATGTAGTTGATAACACTATAAAAATTGCTGACCCTTATGCGCAAAAAATATTAGATCCCAATAATGACCAGTTCATCAATTCCGTTACTTATCCCAATCTTAAACCTTACCCAACAGGATTAACAACAGGCTTGGTAAGTGTGTTACAAACTGCTGAACCACAATACAACTGGCAGGTAAATAATTTTGTAAAGCCGGATAAAAAAAATCTGATGGTATATGAATTGCTGATAAGGGATTTTACAGCACAACATAGTTATCAATCGTTGATCGATTCTTTCCAGTATTTTAAAAATATTGGTATTAATGCAATAGAATTAATGCCGGTTAATGAGTTTAGTGGTAATGAAAGCTGGGGGTATAATCCTAACTTTTATTTTGCACCTGATAAATATTATGGCACAAAAACCAAGTTGAAAGAATTTATTGATAAATGCCACCTTAATGGCATTGCTGTTATACTGGATGTTGTATATAATCAATGCGATAATGATGCCCCGCAGGCAAGACTGTATTGGGATGCGGTAAACAATCGTCCCGCTGCAAATAATCCCTGGTTAAATGTTACGGCACCGCATCCATACAGTGTGTTCAACGACTTTAATCATACATCAACAGCTACACAATACCTGGTAAAACGCTCCTTAAATTTTTGGGCACAGGAATATAAAGTGGATGGTTTCCGGTTTGATTTAGCCAAAGGCTTTACTCAAACTGTTACCAATACAACCACTGTTGAAAATTATGATGCATCAAGGGTAGCCAATTTAAAAAGATATTACGATACGGTTATACAAAATATCCCATCAGAATACATGATCCTGGAATTTTTAGGTACCACACCGGCTCAGGAAGAACAGGAATATGCGGCTTATGGATGGATGCTTTGGGGAAATAGTAATTATGCCTATAATCAATGTACTATGGGCTATACTTCAGGCTCAGATATAACCGCAATGGTTTACAACAGCCCCTTACGAAACTTTAATAATCCTGCTGTTATTGGTTACAGCGAAAGCCATGATGAAGAACGAACCATGTATAAAAATTTGCAGTTTGGGAATTCTTCAGGTGGTTATAACATAAAAAATTTACCAAATGCATTACGCCAGGAAGAAGCTGCCGCATCTGTAATATTCACCATACCCGGACCAAAAATGATCTGGCAATTCCAGGAAAGGGGGTATGATTCATCTATAAATTCTTATGGAGGAAGAACTGCTAATAAGCCACCATTTTGGAACTATATGAACGATGCAAACAGAAAACATCTTTATGATACTTATGGTAGCATTATTCAATTCAGATTAAATAATCCGGCAGTTTTCAATAATACCAGTTTTACTTACGATTTTAACAGTGGTTTGTTTAAAGTGTTTCAAATTACAGATCCGGTTTCAACTGGTAAAAAAGTAACCATAGTTGCAAATTTTGATGTAACAGCACAAACCAAATCGGTTACATTTCAGGCAACCGGCGACTGGACAAATTATATCAGTAATGGATCAGGTACAGGTATTAATGGTGCAACCGCATCAAACTTTACTTTAACAGCGGCAGCGCAATCCATTACCCTGCAACCGGGCGAGTATCACATTTATGTAAGTGTACCGGCATGCGCAACTGCATCACCAACAGCTGCAACACCAGTTAATTATTGTCAAAATGCTGTTGCCGTTCCTTTAACAGCAACCGGCACCAATTTATTATGGTATACCTCTGCAACAGGAGGTACCGGTGGTGTAACAGCACCAACACCTTCTACAACCACAATTAGCAGTACAACTTATTATGTTAGTCAAACTATTGGATGTGAAAGCCCAAGATTTGCAATAGTGGTAAATGTTACAGCTTCCACTCCGCCACCAACTGTAACAACACCTGTTAATTATTGTCAGAATGCTGTTGCTGTTCCAATGACCGCAACGGGTACAAACTTATTATGGTACACTACTGCAACAGGAGGAACCGGTAGCGCTACTGCACCAACACCATCTACAACTGCAATTGGCAGCACCACTTATTATGTTAGCCAAACGCAAAGCTGTGGCGAAAGTTCAAGAACTGCAATAGTAGTTAATGTAAATGCAATTCCTGGTGCACCTGCAGTAACAAGCCCGGTAATCTATTGCCAAAATATAACAGCAGTTGCATTGACTGCAACCGGTACAAATCTATTATGGTATGCTGCAGCAACTGGTGGAACTGGCAGTGCAACTGCACCAACACCAGCAACAACAAATGCCGGTTCAACAAATTATTATGTAAGCCAGACTTTAAATAATTGCGAAAGCCCAAGAGCAACTATTACAGTAACAATTAATGCAACACCGGGAGCACCAGTTGTTAATAGTACAGTAGCCTATTGCCAAAGTGCAACAGCTGTTCCATTAACTGCAACCGGTATAAATTTATTATGGTATACTGCAGCAACTGGTGGAACTGGCATCGCAACACCACCAACACCTTCTACTGCAGCAGCAGGTTCAACAAATTATTATGTAACTCAAACAACAACAGGTTGTGAGAGCCCCAGAGCAACTATAAATGTTAATGTTACCGCTATTCCGGCACCGCCTGTAGTAACCAGCCCGGTAACTTATTGCCAAAATGCAATTGCGGTTGCCTTAACAGCAGCGGGCACCAATCTTTTATGGTACAATGTTGCAACTGGTGGAACAGGAACTGCAATTGCACCAACACCACTAACTGTAGCTGCAGGAACAACTACTTATTATGTAAGCCAATCTAATACCTGCGGAACAAGCACCAGGGCAGCAATTAATGTTGTGGTAAACCCTGTGCCAGCTGCACCAACTGGTTTAACTGTAACAAATATTACCACCACTACTGCCGTACTAAACTGGACTGCCATTAATGGAGTTTATTATACAGTTGAGTATAAACTATCTGCTGCTTCATCATGGACTAATGCAGCAACTGGTATTACAACAGGTACTATCAATATTTCTAACTTAACTATTTCCACTACATATGACTGGAGAGTTAGTGCAAATTGTGCTGCAATTTCAATAAATAATTATACCACAGCGCAGTTCACTACATCTTCGCATAATAGCAGTATTGCTAAATTAAAAAATGGTTTTGGTATTAAAATATCACCTAACCCTTTAATTGATAAAGCCATTATTGATTATATTGTGGCTGGTAATGGGGCAGTAACTATTACGATAACAGATGTGTTTGGGCAACGGGTGCAAACATTATATAACGGCAATCAAAGCCCCGGGCAATATCAACTGGTTATAAACAACCAATTAAAAACATTAAGTGCAGGTATATATTTTATAAGGCTGCAGCAAAACGGAAAAGGTAATTATACCCGTTTTTTTAAACAATAAAAATCTTAACCTGATAATAAAGAGTTATGCTTACAGCAACCGAAACTGAACAGATGAAGACCGTTAAAACATTACATACCATACAATCAGAAGTGCAAAGCAGCAACCGTATTGCTTTATCAGTTGATTGTGTAATTTTTGGTTTTGATGAAGATAAATTGAAAGTGATGTTGATAAGAAGTGACCTGAAAAAGTACCAGGGTAAATGGTCTTTATTAGGAGATTTGGTGAGGCCTGATGAAGACCTTGATGCTGCTGCATACCGTATTTTAAAACAGCGTACCGGTTTAAATGATGTTTACCTGGAACAGGTACATACTTTCGGGTCTGTTGGCCGGCATCCTGCAGGAAGGGTTGTTACAGTTACGTATTGCTCTTTAATAAATGTGCAGCATCATAAACTAAAAATACTGGATAATGAATTACACTGGCATGATGTAAAAAATGTGACCGACCTGGCTTTTGATCACCAACAGATTTTTGATACCTGCTACCAACGCTTACAAAAACGAATACAGGAACACCCACTTGGCTTTAACCTGCTGCCTAGAAAATTCTCCTTACGGGACCTGCAGAATTTATACGAAGCCATTCTTGACATAAAGATGGACAGACGAAACTTTAGGAAAAAATTTTTCACCATGGACTTTTTAATAGACCTGGATGAAATGGAGCAGGATGTACCGCACCGACCAGGAAAGCTCTACAAATTCAATTACGAGAAGTACGAAAAAAAGAAAAAAAAGTGGGTGGGAATTGACTTTTAGCCTGAATTTTTTAAAAGCAAGCAGCTAACTAATCTCCAATAATGTCCTAAAAGGACCAATACTTTCCATCGTTTGCAAAAAAACGATGGAAACACTGAGGAAGGATTTTTTAAAAAATCCAAAAAATACTTTAACAAAAAATTGGATAGTAAGAAAAATGCCTTACTTTGCGTAAGTTTTACACATTTGCTTTGCGTAAAAAATACACACTACAATAAACGATTGTATAATTTTTAAAAAACGAAATGCTTCTATTATGAGAAAGATTCCCAAAGTTCTGTTGGTGTCGTTTTCGTTGCTGCTGTTTTCTATAACAGTATTGGCGCAAAATGTAATTACCGGTAAAGTAACCGACTCAAAAGACGGTTCACCTGCCGCTGGTGTAACCATTACAGTAAAAGGTACTAGAACAGCTGCCCAAACTACTGCCGATGGTAGTTTTAAAATTAATACCCCGGCTAATGCAGTATTAGTATTTACTTCAGTAAGTTTTGTTACCCGTGAAGTTGCTACGGCTGGTAAAACCGCTATTGATGTAAGTCTGGTTCAAAGCAACCAGCAATTAAATGAAGTGGTTGTTGTGGCTTATGGTACCAGAAGAAGAGGGGACCTTACCGGTTCCGTTACTTCGGTATCTGCAAAAGATTTTCAAAAAGGTAGTATTAACTCATCTGAACAATTACTGATAGGTAAAGTACCTGGTTTGGAAGTTACCACAGGTGGTGGTTCTGCAGGTGGCGGAAGTAAGATCCGAATCCGCAGCGGATCATCTTTAAATGCAAGTAACGATCCGTTAATTGTAATTGACGGAGTACCGGTAGAAAGCAATGGTATTGCCGGATCGGCCAACTATTTAAATACAATCAATCCAAATGATATTGAATCAATAAGTATACTTAAAGATGCTTCTGCAACAGCTTTGTATGGTTCAAGGGCATCAAACGGTGTGATTATTATAACAACCAAAAAAGGAACTAAAGGAAAATTAAAATACAATTTTAATACCCAAACTTCTGTAGCGAATACCTCAGATCAGGTGGATGTGCTTTCTGCCGACCAGATAAGAAGTATTATTACAGCCGATGCAGCTGCTACCGGAAATAATACCTACAAAAATTTATTAGGTACGGCTAATACCAATTGGCAGAATGAAATTTACAGAAGCGCTCTGGGCAACGATAATAATATAAGTGCAAGTGGTGCGGTGGGTAACATTCCGTTCAGGGCATCTTTAGGTTACCTGAACCAAAATGGTGTTTTAAAAACAAATAATTTTGGCAGGGTTTCTACATCACTAAACCTTTCCCCTAAATTTTTAGATGATCATTTAGCTGTAAACATAGCTGTTAAGTACGCACGTACTAATAACCGTTTTGCAAACGAAAGTGCAATCGGTGCCGCTGTTTCTTTCGACCCTACACAACCAGTTTATAAAAACAACAAAAACTATGGCAGATACTTTGAATGGTTGCAGCCTAACGACACAGCCATTGCACTGGCTACAAGAAATCCTTTGGCATTATTGGAATTAAGGGACAATACCTCTAACGTAAACAGGCTTATTGGTAATGTTCAGTTAGATTATAAAATGCATTTTTTTCCAGATTTGCATGTACTTCTAAATTTAGGTATTGATAATGCCTCTGGTAACGGAAACGATAACATAGACCCGATATCTGCTACTAATTTTTTAACAGGTGGTAGAAAAAGTTATTACGAACAAAAGAAAAAGAACACTTTAGCAGACGTACAAATATTTTATAACAAAGAATTAAAATCCATTAACAGTAAAATTGATATTTTAGTAGGACATAGTTATCAGGATTTTTATACTGAAGTAAAAAACTTCGCATCATTTAGCCATCGTGCTATTGCCGACCCAACTAAGCCGGCAAAAAAAGATACTATACAGTTAAGTGAACCTATTTTTTTAACTGATAAACCACAATATAGGCTGGAATCTTATTTAAGCCGGTTAAACTTTACTTTGGCAAATAAATATTTGCTAACAGCATCTATCCGCAGGGATGCAAGCTCTAAATTCAGTAAAGATAATAGAGTGGGATATTTCCCCGCTGTAGCATTGGCATGGAAACTTAAAGATGAATTCTTTAAAAATTCGAGTTTGGTAAACGACTTAAAATTAAGAGGTAGTATTGGAGTTACTGGTCAGCAAGATGGTATTGATTATTACGCTTATTTACCAAGATATTCACAAAGTAATAATTCAGCACAATATCAATTTGGTAACACCTATTATAGTTTCCTTCGCCCAAGTGCTTATGATCCAAATTTAAAATGGGAAACAACTACCACATCAAACCTTGGGTTAGATTTTGGATTTGCCAGTAACCGTATTTCGGGTTCGGTAGATGTTTATAAAAAGAAAACAAAAGATTTATTAAGTGTAGTTCCGGTTGCACCAGGGTCTAACTTCGACATTACATTGTTAACTAACGTAGGTAATATGGAAAATAAAGGGATAGAGTTTTCAATAAACACTATACCGGTTGCCACCAAAAATCTTACCTGGAATTTTGGTTTTAACGTAACATATAACCAGTCAAAAATTACCAACCTGTTAAAACAACCCGATCCTAATTTTAAAGGGATTGATGTTAGTAATGTTGGTGGTGGATTAACCAATACAATTGGTAAATATATCGTAGGCTACTCTCCGTTTGTGTTCAATGTGTACAAACAGGTGTATGATAAAACCACCGGCGCACCAATTGAAAATTTGTTTGAAGACTTAAACCGTGACGGACAAATTACAACCGCTGACCGTTATTTATACAAGAAACCTGCAGCAGACATTTTGTTTGGTATTAATACACAGGTTTCTTATAAAAAATGGAATTTCGGACTGGCTTCTCATGGCGCTATTGGTAATTATCTTTATAATGGTTTTAATTCCAACAATGGTGTTTTAAGAGCTTTAAAAAATCCTATCAATTTTATTCAAAACGGTTCTCCTGATTATATGAATACTAAATTCAGCGGAACAACAACTAACGAATATTTATCTGATTACTATATTCAAAATGCTTCTTATCTAAAATTAGACAATATTAATATTGGCTATAATATTGGAAAAGTGTTGCGTAATAAAGCTTCGTTACGGTTAACAGGAAGTATTCAAAATGTATTTACCATCACCAAATATTCAGGTTTAGACCCTGAAAATGCAAGCAGCTCAGGCGTTGATTATACTATCTATCCACGTCCGAGAATTTATTCAGTAGGTGCAAACCTTGATTTTTAATTGATAAAATAACTTTTATGAAAAATAAAATGATTAATAAAATATTACTTGCGGGTTTTATAGTGCTTACTGTAACATCATGCGCAAAAAAACTGGATTTATTTCCACAAAATGATTTAACACCTGAAAAAGCCTACGCTTCTGCAGCAGGCTATAAAAGTGTACTGGCAAAAATTTATGGTACACTGGCCATTACCGGAAACTCAGGGCCTGCCGGTGCGCCAGATATCAGTGGAGGACTGGACGAAGGTTCACAGGTTGCTTTTATACGCATGCTGTTTAATTGTGAGGAACTGCCAACAGACGAAGCTGTGGTGGCCTGGAATGATCAGACCATTAAGGATTTTCATAACCTTAAATGGACTGCAGATGACCCATTTTTAAAAGGTATTTATGCAAGGTGCATATACAATGTAACGTTGATTAATGAATACCTGCGTGAAGCAAGCGATGCCAAACTTACCGAGCGTGGAATAACCGGTGCAGCAGCTGATGATATTAAAAAATCAAGAGCTGAAGGAAGATTTTTACGTGCTTTTAATTATTGGGTAATGTTGGATTTGTTTGGTAAATCAACATTTATTACCGAAGCTGATGGCTTAGGTGCTGTACTGCCAGGCGAAAAAAACAGAATAGAATTATTTACTTATGTAGAAAATGAATTAAAAGCAATTGAAACAGAATTGGCGACAGCAAAATCAGCAGAATATGGCAGGGTAGATCAGGGAGCAGCATGGGCTTTACTGGCAAGGCTTTATCTAAATGCCGGGGTTTATACCGGTACAACAAAATATTCTGAAGCCATTACTTATACTAAAAAAGTAATAAGTGCAGGTTACACTTTGTATAGCGATTACCGTAAAGTATTTATGGCAGATAATGATAAGGCAAAAGATGAATTTATGTTTGCTATTAACTGCGATGGTTTACGTACACAGGCTTATGGCAATACCACATTTTTTGTACACTGCGCAGCAGGCGACGATTTTGGAGATTATGGCGTTAATGGCGGCTGGTATGGCTATAGAACTACAAAAGGGTTGGCAGATTTATTTCCGGATTTATCGGGCAATACCGATAAAAGAGCCATGTTTACCACATCAAAATTTGGTACAGCTCCATCGCAAATGATTATTACCGATATAAGCGATTTTAATCAGGGGTTACATGTAAATAAATTCAGGAATGTACGTTCTGATGGTGGTGCCGTATCAGACGGACAAAAGAATTTTTCAGATGTTGATTTCCCTGTTTTCCGTTTACCTGAAATGTATTTGATTTATGCAGAAGCAGTATTAAGAGGGGGTACAGGCGGTGATGCAGCAACAGCTTTAACTTATATAAATTTAATAAGGGCAAGGGCCGGTGCAACTCCTTTTGTGGCTGGCGACCTTTCTCCAACAGCAGCAGGTTTGCAAAATATTCTTAACGAAAGAGGAAGGGAATTATATTGGGAAGGACACCGCCGTACAGATTTGGTACGCTATGGTTTGTTAACTACCGGTACTTATTTATGGCAATGGAAAGGTGGCGTGTCATCAGGTACTGCAGTTGACAGCAGGTATAATATTTTTCCAATACCATCAACTAACAGAACATCAAACCCTAACTTAACACAAAACGCAGGGTATTAATTTTAACTGCAAAAATCATTAAAAATGAAAAAAATAGTAAAACAAATTTTCTTTTTTACCTTACTGGCTGCAACTGTTGCTTCCTGTAAAAAAGATGAAATTAAAAGTTATTTTGAAGGGGGAACCAAGCCGGTATTAACCGCAAATAAAGCAATCCTGGCGCTTTCTTTTGCTACTAAAGATGATGAAGCGATTACATTGAACTGGACTAATCCAAACTACCAGTTTGCATCTGGCGTCAGTTCCCAGGATGTTTCTTATTTAATTGAAATTGATACTACAGGAGCTAATTTTACCAATCCACAAAGGCAATCTGTTGCCATTAGTAAAGAATTATCCAAGTCATTTACACAAAGCGTATTTAATGATTACCTGCTAAACCAGTTGGTTTTAAAACCATCAATTCCTCATAATATAGAAATTAGAGTAACTTCTACCATGGCAGGTACTGCAGCACCATTATTGTCCAATATACTTAAATTTGTTGTTACACCATATGCAATTCCACCTAAAGTAGTTCCTCCATCAACTGGTAAATTATACCTGGTAGGCAGTGCTACTAACGGCGGCTGGAACAACCCTGTGCCGGTACCTACACAGGAGTTTACACAGGTATCCGCTACATTATATGAAATAACAGTTCCTTTAACCGGGGGTGGTTCTTATTTATGCCTGCCTCTTAATGGTGATTGGGGTACCAAATTTGGAGGTGCAGGCAGCGCCAATAATTCTAACAATGTAAATGGAGACGATTTTAAAAATGGGGGCAGCGATTTATTAGCTCCTGCAGCAAGCGGGAACTATAAATTGTCCTTTGATTTTCAAAGAGGAAAATTTACTGTAACCAAATTGTAATAACAAATGATTGTACACGATAAAATAAACTATATGAAATATTTTTCAAAAATTATATTATTTGTAAGCGCTGCAGCTTTGTTCTTTACAGCCTGCAACAAGATAGATAATTTAACTAAGGTTGACCCATTACCTGTTTACCAATTAGGCGTGTCTCCTGTTTTAAGCAGTTCTAAAGCCACAGTAGTTCCTACGCTAACAGATACCAATGGTGTTGCCGTTACTTTTTTGTGGACGAATCCAAAATACTCCAACGATTCTGCAACAACAAAATACATTATTGAAATTGACAGTACGGGTAAAAATTTTGCCAATAAGCAAAGCAAAACTATTATTGGTGCACTAACTGCACCAATAATCAGCAGGGAGTTAAATACTTTCTTATTAAACTTAGGGTTTAAATTAAATGTTGCACAAACTATTGATGTAAGGGTAATATCTTCTTACAATAACAATAATGAAAAATATACTTCTAATGTTATAAAGGTATCTGTTACCCCTTTCCCCGATCCGTCAATATTAAAAACCGCCAACACATCAGTTACGCTGGCTTTGGCAACAGCTTCGTCACCATCGAATACTTTTGACTGGGGTGCTGCTTTTAAAGGCTATCCCGGAGTAGTAACTTATACTTTGCAATATGATTCTGCAAATAAGAATTTTGCTAACGTAAAAGAAATTGCTGTTGGTCCTTCTATTTTCACAAAAGGGTTAACACAGGGTGAAATGAATAACACTGCTTTAACTTCCAATGTTCCTGGTGGTAATGTGGGTAAAATTGAATATCGCATTAAAGCTGTAACAGCATTAGGAGCAACAGCTTTTTCAAATGTGGTAAGTGTAACCATTCAAAGTTATATGCCAATTGTAAGAATGTATTTACCAGGCAGCTACCAGGCAGCTACAGGTAATGGTAACGATTGGGATCCTCCAACTGCTCCGGAGTTAATAAGAGATCTTCGTTCCGGCGTATTTAATGATATGTACTACATCTATATTTATTTACCTGGTGGTGCACAATTTAAAGTTTCAGAAGGCCACTCATGGACTACAGCTTATGGAACTGCTGCAGCACCCGGTACAATTACAAGCAACAGTGGTGGTAATTTTTCTGTTGCAACTTCAGGCTTTTACAGAATTACAGTTAACCGCACCACTTTAAGATATGATATCAGGGAAGGAAGAATGGGATTTGTAGGTGGTTCAACAAGTGCAGGATGGAATCCGCCAAATGTGTTCCCTGCTTATGCAATGGGTACTGCCGGTACAAATTTATTTGTGGGTATCAATACTTTCCCTAACACCGGCGGCTGGAAATTGATTGACAATAACGCCTGGGATAATGGCAGTAAAGCCGTAGATGAAACAAGAAGTTATGGAACACCTAATGGCGACGGAAGTACTTTAGAAGTAAACGGATCTAACTTTGCAGATATTACAACTGCCCCCGTTAGAAACAGGGTGATATGGGATGGCCGTGATGTAAATAATGTAAAATACTGGACCAGCCCCGCTGCTGAAATGCGTTTGGTAGGCGATGGTATGAATCAGGCAGGTGTAAATGATTGGGATCCACCATCATCGCCTCAAATGACTTATAGCGGTAATGGTGTATGGACAATTACCATTGCATTAAAAGCCAATAAAGATATTAAGTTTTTAGCTGGTGCAAATTGGGGAGCTTTTGATTATGAAGATAATAGCGGCGGCAGCCAGGCAACAGGTGTAGATAAAAAAATTAAGTGGGAAGGTGGTAATAATTTTAAAACACCAACTACAGCAGGTACCTACACTATTACATTGAATGAGAATTTACAAACAATGAAAATAAACTAACCGGTTGTAGAATGTAATTATAAAAAGGGTTGACATTTTTGTCAGCCCTTTTTTAAATATGATATTTTAATGACCAATAAAATGAAAAGTATGCAAAAGAAAATATGGATTTCATATACACTGTTATTTATCTCCTGCGTTTTGTTTGCACAGCAGGAAAATAAATGTTATCCCACAAACTGGTTTACCGGAATGAAATGGAATAAAGTGCAACTGATGTTGCATGGTAAAGATATTGCCAATGCCCCGGGGGGTTTTAGCATAACTTATCCCGGTGTAAAACTGGAAAAAACAACTAAGGTGGAAAATGCCAACTATGTTTTTTTAGATATTGCTATTGCTTCATCTGCAAAACCCGGTATGGTTAAAATTAAAGTAAACAATACCACAGCAACAGAAATAAACTTTGAACTGAAACCACGCAGAACTGGCAAAGGAAGAACATACGCTCAAGGGGTTACATCAAAAGATTTTATTTACCTGGTGCTGCCCGACAGGTTCAGTAATGGTGATCCATCTAATGATAAAGTGGCCGGCATGAGAGATCAAACCTTAAACCGGGATGCAGTATATGACCGCCATGGCGGTGACTTGTTGGGCATTCAAAATCATTTAGATTATTTTAATGAACTAGGTATTACAACCTTATGGTTAAACCCGGTATTGGAAAATGACAGGCCCGAAAGAACGGAACATGGCTATGCATTTACCAACCATTATAAAATAGACCCAAGGCTGGGTGGCGAAACTGCGTATCAAAATTTAATTGATGCTGCACATGCCAAAGGGATGAAAATAATTCAGGATGCGGTATATAATCATGTGGACTTTTATCATTTTACAGTACAGGATCTGCCCACGAAAGACTGGCTGCACCAATGGGATAACTACACCAATTCACATTATAAAGACCAGGTTTTATTTGATCCATACGCCAGCAAAGCACAGGTAAAACAAATGACAGACGGATGGTTCAATAAACAAATGCCCGACCTGAATCAAAACAATCCTTATGTGGCTAATTTTTTAATTCAACATGCCATATGGACGGTGGAAGAATTTGGTATTGACGGCTGGCGCATTGATACCTATCCTTACAACGATATGGAATTTATGAACCGTTGTAACAAAGCATTGATGGACGAATATCCACAGCTTACCATGTTTGGCGAAACATGGGTGCATGGCGTACCCAATCAATCTTACTTTACACAAAATAATTACAACATCCCTTTTAAAAGTAATTTGCAGGCCACCTGCGATTTTCAAACCCTGTGGGGTATTACCGATGCATTGACAAGAGATTTTGGCTGGTCTGATGGAGTGAATAATCTGTATACTACATTGGCGCAGGATTTTGTTTATAAAGATCCCACCAGGCAGGTGATATTTTTAGATAATCATGATATGTCACGTTTTTATTCTGTGGTGAATGAAAACATAGATAAATATAAATGCGGCTTAGCCTGGCTGTTAACCTGCCGTGGTATTCCGCAAATGTATTATGGTGATGAACTGGCAACTACCGGTATTACTTCACCAAATGATGGATATGTACGGTTGGATTTTCCGGGTGGCTGGAAGGAAGATGCTGTAAATAAATTTACTATTGCAGGGCGTACACAAAAAGATCAATCCATTTTTCAATACCTGGCTACATTGGCCAATTACCGTAAAACCTCACCGGCATTAACTGTTGGTAAATTCATGCAATACTTTCCTGTTGATGGTGTGTATGTTTATTTCCGGTACACCGATAAACAAACGGTAATGGTGGTGATGAATACAGCAAAAGAAGACCGAAAGATCACTTTTGATAAATATGCAGAAAGGATCAATGGCTTTACAAAATATAAAGATGCGGTCTCGAAAACCGAAAGTGAGTTAAAAGAATTTACACTGGGGTCGTATAAAACGGTGGTACTGGAATTGATGAAGTAAAGAGACTTAATAGTGTTAAGGTTGTCAGGCTTCAAGTTTGGCAACCTTTATTATATATTTACAATCCCGTTCTTAATAGCATACATCACCAATCCTACTCTCGTTTTTACATGTAGTTTTTCAAACAACGCATCACGGTAGCCATCAATGGTACGCGGGCTTACAAACATTTTATCGGCAATTTCCTTATAGGTCATTTCGGTGCAGGCGTATTTTAAAAAATCCGTTTCCCTGTCGTTCAGTTGTATCAGGCTTTTAAGGCCGTTGTCATCATCGTCTAATTTATTAATGGCATGTATCAGTTTACCACTCACCAGGTCGCTGTAATAAAATCCCTTGTTCATCACCGCTTCAATGGCTGCTTTCAATTCTGCCGGTTCACTGTCTTTTAAAATATACCCTTTGGCGCCGCACTTCAGCATACGGATGATGGAGTTTTCATTATCATACATACTCAGGGCAAGCACTTTAATATCAGGATGATTAATTTTTATCCAGTGTGCCGTTTCATAGCCATCCATTTCGGGCATATTAATATCCAGCAATACTAAGTCGGGAAGGTTTTTCTTATCTAATTTATTAATAAAATCTTTTCCGTTATCCGCCTCAAACAAAACATTATGCCCAAGGGTTTTTACCAACTGGGCCAATCCAATACGTAAAAGTACATGGTCATCCGCTAAAACAATTTTAGTCATGGCTGGGTTTCAATAGTTCTATTAGTAAAGTGAAAATACAGAAAGGAATGGAAAAAAGGGTGAAAACACGGCTTTTTATTTAACTAAAGAAACTTAAATTGTTGGGAACAATGAATATTTTTTTGATTTATGTTTTGGAATATTGAGGAATGGTTGTTAATATCGAGTAATAAATTATTTTTTAAACCTAATAAAATTTTGAATTATGGAACCAAATAAAAACTGTCTCTTTTTTGCCGGCGGAAAAAAATTTAATATTGACTCGACCAGTAACCAAAGCATAATGAAGCTTTCAAAAAACGAAAAAGGGATTTTTGTTGTTGAGCTCAAATTCACAATTAATATGGAGGAAGCTGCTAAATCTATTTTTAATTTTCCAGAATTAAAAGTTGAAGAGTCAAAGATTGCTGAAGAAAACCCTAACATGGTTTATGTGGAAACATACAATGAAAAAAATGAGGCTGTCGAAATTGTAATTCCTGCTGGAAATTTTATGATAGGCTATGATAAGGACGGCTTTTCTGAATTTATATTGAAAGGCGTTGTATCAGGCAGTGGCAAAACAGATCATCCTAAAACAGATCATCCTGTAACGGGCCCAAATCCAACCCCGGATCCGGGAACGGGTACAGGAGTTTAAATAAATCCGGGTGGACTCATTTCCCAAAAACGTTTAATAAATTTGAAGTAATCTGAATTTTTCAAAAATGAGGGGGTATATACAATCGTGCCATTCTTTACAAATAACAAATCAATTAACTTGTCGCCACAGGGTTTCACCGGTAACAGAAACCCAAACCCGATACAATCCCGGTTTACTTCATCAATATAATAATTGCGAGGGGGGTAAAATTGATTACCAATAAAACTTTTGACCTTAATGTTTTTCATGGCTTGCTTTAAAAGGTCAATTGCTGCAAGCAATTGACCTTTTTCGTTTTCTAATATTGTATTATCAGTAACTCTTTGTTTAAAATAGATAAGAAATACCTGCAGGTCTATTATTTTTATTTTAGGAAGAGAATAGGTATTGTATCCAAATAGCTGGTCGTTGGTAGTACGCACAATATGATAGATTTCCTCACGTATTTTTTTAATCTGGCTGTTTATTAATGTATACAATAAGTGGAATAATTCGTCAAACCTCTGCTTAATTTCTGCATACTGGTTTCTGTTTAGTGCTACGCAATTTACACACCAGTGTCTTTCAATGGTATTTTTAACACTATTATCGAAATAAGCTTCATGACTTCTTATTGTTTTTTCATCAACAAATTCGTTTGCCAGGGCTTCCGGATCCATATCTATACTGGCACTTAATTTCTCGATTATGACTTTATAATTAAATCCCGGGAAGGATATTCCAGACTCTGCAGCAACCAGGTAATTTACTTTTTCCGAGAGCTCAAACTGAGTAAAAATATTTTGCATGAGGCAGTTATCCAATACCATTATGTCAACAGGCTTGGTTTCGAAAATTGCAAGAAATGCATCATTTATTTCTTTAACCGTAAGGACTGTCAAATTAAGCTCTGGCACATATAGTTCAAAAGTTTCTACAGTTTTTGGGTGCTTCCCGGCAGCTAACTTATTAATTTGCTTTTCAATATTAATGCTGCCTACATATTCCTGGGGTAATCTGTCAGCATGAGATCCACTTTCGTCCAGATATTCTTTCAGCTTAGAGCCAATGCTAAATGCAAGTTTTTGAGAAGCCAATTCGATGTGCGATTTAGCTAATAGAGGGTTGTCTTTGTCATCTTTTTCTGAGTAGAGGTTAATGCCAAAGATTGAACCATGCCCAACAGTAATTATCATATGCTGGTCTGCAGTATCAGCTTCAATAACTGGTCGCAGCAGTTCCTTCAGGCTTTCAGTATTGGACATGGCAGCTGATGTTAGCTCTGGAATTTTAAGTAGGATTGGATCTACACTACTGCTGGCTATTTTAGTTCTCATTGATATTTCCAACACTTTTTTCGCCAGGTCTATTTTTGCTTCCAACAAAACAATCTTTATCTTTTCATGAATATCCATTTTGGCCAGCATACCATATAAAATATTGTTTTGCTTTTCCAGAGAAATATATCCGGTTTCTCCTTCGTGATTTTTATCGTACCAGGCATTGTCATAAAGTAAAAATGTAATTAACCAGGAATATTTATTACCAGTTGGGTTAGGCATTGCTATATTATTTGCATTTAAGGTTAGACTAATATAATATAAATTTACTGCCGTTTTATAATGTTTATAAAAATAATGTTATTTTAAAGCCCTCAACCGAAAATCAGTGATTTTAGAAAAAAGAGTGTTTTGCCATTTTTGTATAATATTCTTGGGTATATTTTCTTTTATAACCATAATGGGCTACAGCCAGCAGAGTACGGATGTCTTCCTGCGTAAATATTTCCAACAGGATGGGCTGAGTAGTTTCTATGTACGACAGATTCTTCAGGATAAAAATGGGTTTGTATATATAGCCACGCAGGAAGGGCTTGACAGGTTTGATGGAAAACAGTTTTTTCACTATCGTAAAACGAATGAACCAGATTACAGACTTGCTGGTATTGACATCCGCTCGATTGTGGAAGATAAAGACAAAAATCTGCTTTGGGTATTACCTGGCGAAAACGGCGTTAATGCCATAAATACAATCACAGGCAAGGTCACAAAATTTATTCCTATAAAAAAGGATAACGAAAATGAATGGAATCTCAGTTTGTTTTTAATAGAAGGAAAGCTATTGATAGGTACATCGGTAGGGGTTAAAGTTTACGATATAAAACAAGAAAAATTTTTAGCAAAATTGTCATTGCCTAATCAGGAACAGGCAACTTCTGAAGGTTATCAGGTAAGAGCTATTAATACAGACTTTTTTGGAAATATCTGGGTTTGTTATAGTGGTTATGGAATTGTAATTTATGATAGAGGCTTTAATCCCATTGGCTATATTGCTAACAAACTGTTTAGTACAAACTCTTTGATAAATGATCCTATACGACTGAATGCACTTATATTTATTGATGGTGATAAGGCCTTGGTTGCTTCGAATAAAGGATTAAAGCAGGTAATTTATAACAAAACTTATCAGGCAAAAATTAATAATAGCCCCTGTTTAAAGAACGATGATGTAAATTCATATGCGGTTCAAAATCTTTGTAAAACCGAAGATGGACAGATTTATGTTGCGGGGGCCACGCATTTATACAGGTTCGATAAAGCGCTATCAAATTTTAGTATTATTAATGACCAGGTATCTGATAGCCGTAATGACTGGTTAAGCAATGTGTTGCATATTTTCGAAGACAGAGATCATGCAATCTGGATAGGTTGTAACCAAGGGCTTGCCTTCTTCAAGGCCAAAATTTCTCCTTTTTCAGTTTTATATAAAAGTACTGTAAGTAGTGACAGGTTAGAACATGTAACCGGGGTTTTTAAAACCAGCCAGAATCTTATGTTTATTAGTTTGTTTAACGGGCTTGCTGTTTCAAAATATCCTTATTCGTCATTTAAAATAATGGATAAGGCTTTTATGTTTTATCATGTTTTTGAAGATTATCAGAGGTTAGTACACGTATCCAGGTCTGACAGGATGTTCATTTTTAAAAACAATTCACTGATTCCTGTTGAAAATATATATCCTGAGTTTAAATCATTTTCGCAAACTCCCATAAACAGTCATATTGAGATCAACGATTCGTTAATTATCCTTGGCACAGAAAATTATTCAGGTATTTTGATATGGAACTATAAAAAACACCAGGTAACTCGTATTGACGAGAAATGGGGCACTACAAAGCTGGGGTCTGGTATAGTCAATCGTGTTTACAAGGATACTAATGGGAAAATCTGGGTACTTTCTGATAATGTTATTACAGTTTTATCAGCTTCTCTTGATGAAGCACAGGTTTTAACGATTAATGATAATAATGCTAACCTGCCCGCAGGTTTATTTTTTGATATATGTGAGCAAGGTGGAAAATACTGGCTTGCATCATATGGCACAGGTATAATTGAATTGAATAAATCCTGGAGTGTGGAGCGTATATTTTCAATTCGTGATGGGTTATCAAATGATGGGGTATATAAAATTTTCCCGTATAAAGAAAACATAATCGTAACAACGAATTTTGGACTTTCTGTTTTTGATACCAGGCAACGATTATTTAAAAGTTATTATCGGTCGGATGGACTTCATTCCAATAATTTTGAAGAAGCAGTAGGTTTTGTTAAGAACGATACTATTTATTGTGGTGGTGTGCAAGGCGTAACAGTAGTAAATCCTGAATTACTTTATAAAAATGCCAAGCCACCAAAATTGTTTATTAGTAATATCAGTTTGCAGACCACCGAAGGAAAAATTGATTCATCAAACCAATTTTTTACAGAATATATTGTTCCCAGCAATACGCTTCAGACAACTGTTCATTTTTCAGGCATTAACTTTTCCGACCCAGATAGAACAGTTTTTGCATATAAAATAAAAGAACAAAGTAAGGATTGGATAAACCTCTCCACTTTGAACTTTGTAACATTAATTAGCCAGCCCCCTGGCACATACCACTTACAGGTAAAAACTGCCAACGAAGATGGAGTTTGGAGTGAGCCTAAAGAATTAGTATTAGAATTTCTACCCAAATGGTACCAAACCTGGTGGTTTAAATTATTGGTGTTTTTAGCAACAGCAGGAATCATTTATGCATTTTACCGCTACCGCATACGCCAGATAGAAAAACAACATGCTATAAGAAAAGATATTGCCACCGATCTGCATGATGATTTAGGCAGTACATTAAACAGCGTAAAAGTATTTACCAACCTTGCCATAAGCGGTGTAAAGCAGGAAGAAAGTTTACAACAGATAAAAGATAATTTGAACGAAGCCACAATGGGTCTGAGAGATATGATATGGGTGCTGGATGATAGCTTAGATACCGTTGATGAGTTGGTAACCCGCCTTAAACAATATGCATTGCCTGTTGCCGCTGCCAGCAATATAGAAGCAAACATAAAGGCAGACAGTGATACCAACAGCCGCCAGTTGACCAAAGAAGAAAAACGTAACCTGTTTTTAGTTTGTAAAGAAGCCATTAATAACAGCATTAAATACTCCGGCACTACGCAAATAAATGTAACCATTGTACCCGACGGCAAAAAAATAAAAATAACCATTGCCGATAATGGTAAGGGCTTTAATGTGGAAGAAGTTAAAAAAGGTTATGGGTTAAAAAATATGCAGTATAGGGCAGGGCAGGTGAAGTATAAAACTACGCTTATATCAAAACCAGGCGCTGGAGCTAAAGTGGTAATAAATCCGGCATAAAAAATAAACCACTTGCATTTATAAATAGCCGGTGTAATAATTGTAAAAGAAATACTTCTTTTTATGAAAATTATTATTTATTTTACCAGCAAATCTCAATCTAAGAAACTCCTGCTACATTTTCTCTGATATTATTTTTCGTTTTCCCAGTTCAAGCATTTAAAATTAATAACTGTTAATTTTTATAATTACCGGAATCGTAGTGGTATCACCCTACCCAAGTACTATTTAGAAATTAAAAGGGTGTTTTAACGGTTGACTAAGAGTATTTTTTTTTAAAACTTGTCATTGCAAAATACTAAAACCCAAGTAGCCGAAAATGGGAATTAAATAGTAGGCAGAAATTATACACTTATGTTTAACAATGTTGTGTTAGATGTTTTCATTGGGATGATATTTATCTTCCTTTTATATAGCCTTCTGGCCAGTATTTTACAAGAAACAGTTGCAAGATGGTTTAATTTAAGAAGCAGGATGTTGCAAAAAGGCATACGCAGAATGTTGGAAGATGATAATAAATATTCTACATTCACAACAATTAATGCAGCAATAGAAATCTGGTTTAATCTTGCCCGTTTTTTCTATCCCGCTTATAAATCTACCAATAATTTCACAAAAGTTTTTTTTGAATATCCTTCTATCAAGTATCTGGCAGAAAGCGGCTGGAATAGCAAGCCATCTTACCTGGAAGCGGGGAATTTTTCTAAAACTATTATATACTTATTGCGTGGAGAAAATTATGATGGTACGATGCCACAGATAAATTTAATCAGAGACGCATTGTTTACAACCAAACAATTTCAATCTACTTCCGATGGAGCTAAACTTATTGATAAAGAAACATTAAAACGGCTGCAAAAATTGTTTCTCGATTCAAATAACGATATCGATAGGTTTAAAAACCTTTTGGAAAATTGGTTTAACGACACCATGGATCGAACTACCGGCTGGTACAAACGGCAAAATAGGTTGATGCTCTTCTTACTTGGTTTTTTTCTGGCTTATAATTTTAATGTTGATACAGTAGCTATCTATAATTTATTAGCAAAGGACAAAACCGCCAGAGAAAATTTAGTACAGCTGGCAATTCATTCTGCACCTAAGTACGACTCGCTGGTAAAAAGTTTAAAAGATACTTCAACAAATAATAAACGAGATACTATAAGGATAAACGATTCTGTTGTAAAAATTATAGACAAAGTTTTTATAGCACTCCCAGACAGTACCTTACTTGCTGCTCAAAAGCTTGTTCAGGAGGACATTGACAAGGCGAAAAATATAGCAGCATTGGGTTGGCCTGATAAAGATAGTTGTAAAATTTGCGACTCGTTACAACAACGGCTGGCATGTTGTTGTGCTAAGGATAGCACGGCAGCGGCTAAACTTAAAACTACCATTAAAGCTTATGACGAAGTTTACCACTGTAGCGGCAATCCGTATCAAAATAAAAGTAACAGGTGGCTTGGGTGGGTATTAACTGCATTTGCAATTTCACTAGGTGCTCCATTTTGGTTTGATTTATTGAACAAATTTGTGGCCTTGAGAGGTACAGGTAATAAACCTGATGACAGCTCAAATAACAATTCACAAAAAAATAATCCGGTTACATCACCAATAAACAGGGTTGGATAATGAAAGTGACGGTAAATAAATATTTAAATGCAAGAGCTGAAGAGGCATCAACCATTGCAGAATGCCATTTCTATAAAAGCCCTGGCGACACCATTGAAATAGATGATGTGTTGGTTGGCACTGAAATAGATGGTAATTCCATATGGTATCATTGTAAAGATGATGGATGTTTTTATTGGAGTGGGGGGATAGAAGAGGAAGAATTTCAATTAGAGGACAAAATTGTAAAAGAAGATAATTTTATAGCTGTACTTGGGTCAATAAAAAACGATAAATCTTTTTATTTTAGTAAAAAAGTAATTGGTTATAAAGGAGTTGGCATTGGTTATAAAAATGGCAATAAAGACCTTGCTATGAGCCTGGTAATTTTTGTTGATAAAAAATTTACAAACGAAGAGTTAGGTGCTCAAAATATTTTACCAGGAAACATTTTTTATAAAGGGTATAATATTCAAACAGATGTGAAAGCAGTGCAAAGACCAATCACTCATGAATATGATGACAACGCCGTTGCCTTAGACCTTACTCCAGATAACAGGCCTATAGAAATGGGAGGAAGCATTTCTGAAAAAGGCAAACTTGGTTGTGGAACACGTACAATAATAGTAAAAAAAAATAATGACCCTGCTAATTATATCATGACTTGTTATCACGTGCTTTTTTTTAACACAATAAACACTGCAGAAGATTTCATTTTTAAAAAAGCAACATCAACCCAACAGGTAACCGCCATATTTCCATCTCCTAATCAAAACCCTACATATCCCGGTAAGTTTAATGAGCATGAAGTTTTTGAAGGAGAATTAAGTGGGTTTTATGATTATGCTTTAGTGGCTTTAAACAGCGCTTTCGAAATGGAGAATGAATTAAATGGCGTAGCTGTTACCGAGCATGTTAAAAGGGAAGATATTTTTGGACTGATTGGTAAAGTAATAAAAACAATTGGCGCTGTTTCCTATAAACAATCGGGTATAGTAAGCGAAATAAAAGGGGAAGTAACGGTTGATTGCAATAAAGTTTCACGAAAGTATTATGACGTAATTGTAGCAGACAAAATCTCCATGCCCGGCGATTCTGGAGCACCTGTAGTAACTACAGATAATAAGCTGGTGGGTTATATAATAGGAGGAAACGAAATAGACGTTACCTATATTTTGCCTTTTTATCAATTAATATTAAATAGAGATATCGTAATAAAAAAATAAACACAAATGAAAATACTTAAGTATCATGCCGCCTTTTTATTAGTTACTTTTTTTATTTGCCAACAGGCATATTGCCAAACAAATAACTTTAAGGATATAAAGGATTATATTCAACACACTCCTGCCATAGATGTTAAAAAAGAAGTGGCACAAAAATTATTTATTATTGATAGTATACCTAAGGATAAAATTGATGATTTCATGAAATTTTCTAAGTTTAGTAAAAAGGGAGGTACAGTAACTTTTACAAATAATAAAAGTAAAAATGCAGATAATACTTTTAAAGTTTCACTTGATCTTCAAAACCTGGTAACTGATATTAAAGCAGGTGATAGCGGCACGTTATTTCTTGGCACATCAATAGCCGAAGCAGAAAATCAAAAAATTATTATTGCCGTAATGCCAGAACCAAAGCCGAAACCAGAACAGTTTTTAAATGCTATTATCGACCTTTCTGCCATTTCATGTAACTGTACAAATAATAGCTATGATGCTGATATTATTGATGCCTTAAGTTTTTGCCCTGATTGTGATGATAAGGATGTTTATGTTTATGACGCAAGGTGCAAAACCTTATATAAGAGAAAAAATAATAAGAAACCGGCTACGTATAAACGAATAAGTAATTTAAAACAATTGGAATTTAAATACAATCAGGAGTTTAAAGTTAAAATAATTCATGTAAACAGGTATCTTAAAGATATTGAAATTGTGGCAGAAGACAGTTCATATGAAAGCGTGGCCTCCGCATTATTTTTAAATACATTTGGTGGCACCAATGACCTCCTGACTAAATTAACTACAGCATACAATAACGCTTCTGTTCAATTTGGGCCTGAAAAAAACGACTCAAATATAATTATGAATTCAGTACAGAAATTTAGAGAGATGGTAACTGATTTTATTAAAGAGATTACCACATTAAGAGAAATACGTGAACATGTATACTACCAATGTTGCGAACCAACAAAAGACTGCGACAATATGAAAGATCTTTCCTTATCACAAATTAGTAAGGAGTTAGGAGATATTAAAAGAAAGCATTCAGATTTATCTATTGAACTAAAAAATGCCAACTTAAAAAATATGGAATTAAAAAAGCAAAAAGATTCCTTGGAATTGAAAAAGGACACCTTAATAAAAGCTAATTTAGACACTGGTAAAATTGAGGCAGCAATAACCAAGGTTACTGATCAGCTTAAAGCTATTCCCGGTGATATTGAAACTTTAAAAGAACAGGTTGATTCTTTTTGGAGTTTATTTCAAATTCCGGATACAGCGGAAATAAAAAATCTTGTTACGTTCAATAAAAATTTTCTCAAAAAGAATTATACATTTTCAACCCCTCCAATTTATCCGCAGGGAAATAGAGAAAAAGTGAGTATTAAAATAGATTCCCGGGATACCGCAACACCATTTAAAGACGGATTGCAACCATCCGATCACCAATTTTTAAAATTTGAAGGCCTTGTAAGAAATAAATGGTTTGTAAGCTTTAGCTCTGGCCCATTTGTAGGAATTGGCGAAAAGCTATATTCAAAAAACTACGAGTTCAAAAAACTGTTGTCTCCAGGAGGGTTTATTAATGATTCATCTAAATTTATGTTGGTTGAGTCTGGTAAAACACCAACACCCGTAGGCTTATGTGCTTTGGCAAATATTGAAAAAAAGGTTACCAATTATTGGGGCTATGGCATTAGCGTTGGTACAGGGCTTACTGCCGAAAAAACCCCACGGATCAATTATCTTTTAGGAGGATCTTTATTTTTTGGCGATCAACATCAGTTTGGATTAACAGCAGGTGCTGTAGCAACCCAGGCAAACGTTTTAAAAAAGAATTTATACCCAGATTTTCAGGTATATAACAGTAATACAGAAACATTGAAATATACTAAAGATTTCAGGGTTGGTGGTTTTGTTTCATTTACATATACATTTTTCACAATGAAAAGCACATCTAATTCATCAAATAAAACCAAATAAAGTAATGAAACAGCTATCAATAAAATATTTTTTGATAATAATAACAGCGATGTATATTTTAGGCTGTGGTAAAGATGAGCCTGTTGCTAACAAGGTAATTTCAGGAAAAGCTTATTATAAAAACAGGTTTGCATCAGATAGTAGTACGCTTAAACCTTTGCCGGGGCAGGAGATTTTTGTAAAGATGCCCGGCAACAGCGATGATAATTATTCTTATAAAGTTGTTACAGATAATAACGGTAACTTTTATATTGATGCTTCAATAATACCGGCAGTAGTTTTCACAAAAGGAATAAGAGAAGTTGGCACGGGATTAATGGCAAGTTTTTATGGCAAATACGACCTGAACGGTACAGAAACAAATATCACAATTGTAATGGAAGTAGATAACTCCAAACAAAATGGGTTTGTTTTAAATTTAAAAGATGAAGCAGGTGGGGTTATGGCAAATACAAAAATGCGTATTTATAATAGCCTGCTGCTTGCAGCACTTAACGACCCCTCAGGGGCTATAGATTCTTTGGTATCCGACAGTAGAGGACAAGTGTTTAAAACAAACATAGCAGCGGGAAATTATTACATGAATGCTTCTAAAAAATTTGATACGGTGACTTACCAGAGATTATTAAAACAGGTAGCAGTGCCTGCAATAGGGTTTATACAGGATACTATGGTATTAAAAAAATTAGGCTCGCAGTTTCAAAATGGATTTACAATAACCGCAAAAGATACACTAAATGGAAATGTTCAGGGAGCCCGTATGTATTTATACAGTAGTCAGGTATTTGCAAGTAATAACGATTCAACAGGAGCCGTGCAAATTTTTACATCAGATGTAAATGGAAAAATTAATAAAAACGATTTGCCTGCAGGAATATATTATTTAAATGCTATAAGAACAATTGACACTGTTGTTTACCAGAGATTATTGAAACAACTGGTGGTGCCAGCATCAGGCTTTTTATTAGATACAATTGTATTGAGAAAAAAAATAACTACACCACAAAACGGTTTCACAATTGTAGTAAAAGACAGTTTGGGAGGTAATATTCCTGGAGCAGATATCTATTTGTACAATAGCCAGGTACTGGCAAGTAGCAACGATCCTGCCGGAGCCATTGAAATTTCAAAAACTGATGTGAATGGAATTTACTTTAAAATAAATATCCCATCGGGTAACTATTATTTAAATGCAACTAAAAAGGTTGATACAATAACTTATCAAAGGCTGGTTAAACTGGTTTTTGTGCCGTCGTCTGGCATCACATCAGATACCATGATAGTCAGGAGAAAGCAATAATACTTCTCAGTATAAGACACTAACAGCAACTCGATACCAACCTCGTAGAGACTTTGGCAGAGTTCGGATTTTTTTATTTTAAATAAAGAGGCTGTATTTTTTACTCAATAGTTTTTGTATCCGCATCCTTCAAAAACAACACTTCAGCCTTGGTAACCCACGAAAAACCAAATGCAATTAATGCAATAGATTCAAACCAAAATACAAGGTGATAGGTGGCACTTAATTCTGTAAGCCAAAGCATACATACGGCAATGGCTGCAACGCAAACAATCATAATAATACCGCAGATTAAATAAATGCGGTTGCGGTTATCTTTTTGTTTGGTGCGTATTTTGGTAGGGTCTGTTTTTCTAAAAAGATAAATAGAGAAAAAGATAAAGGTGGAAAAAAGCAGCAATGCAAAAACAAAGTGCATAATATGTACAGTATGATTGGTGCTGGTAGTAGGGAAAAGCGCCACGCCCAATGCAAAAGAGCCTCCAAAGTTGGCGGCTATGCTGTCTATGCGTTCGTAACCTTTATAGGCAATTAAAAATAAACCCAGCACAAATAAAATGCCTACGAGTATATCGCCGGCGGTACCATTATCGTAATAATCACTTACCGAAAACTCTACTAGCGTACTGTTGTTATAAATGAGTTTACCAATTATTAATAAAAAAGGCAGAGCTATACCTGTAGCGCCAATCAATACCCTCAGTATGATATAGGATATGATCTGGTCATTATTTTTGGGGGTTGTTACAGCGGGGTTCATAATTGAATAGTTTAATGGTTACATAATCAGCAATGTGTACCGGCTTTTAACCTGTAAAATAAAATTAATAGTTAACAGATGCAATGGTTTTTATTAAAAATATAAACTTTCGTGCATTTACCCTGGTAACTACCGTTTTAATACCCTTAAATATGTTTTGCCAATACTATCTATTTGTGGTATCATTTCTTAAACAATAAAAACTGATTATAACGTGGTAGTTTTCTTTATGCCTGAACAATTGCCGGACCTTAGGGCCAGGCTTTTTAAATGCTGCCACTTTAATGCGGTATTGTGTAGTAACAAAATAAACCATTAAAAAACTTCTGTTCTTTTTTGTAAGTTTATACACTTTCAAATTCTACAATACCTAAACTTTTTTTATGAAAAAATTATCGGCAACAGTATTAATAGTAATGATCGTATTATCGGCCAGCGCAAACCATAAATCTGTAACAGTAGCTTTTCAGGATACCATTACCAATCTTTCGTTGTTAAAAAAGAAAGCAGTGTATAAAGCCCCTAACGGAAAAACCTATAATGTTTCTTTTGAGGCCGATGAGCAAACAAAGGTTAAAAAAATGAAAACCGTTGCCCGCCGCAATGCCCGTGGTGTAACCAGGAGGAGTGCTGTTGCTAATGCTGCCTGCGATAATAATAATGTATTTGATGGCAGCTATCGTAAAGCTGCCAAACTTTCTATTGCAGGACATAATGCAAAAAGTACAAGCCTAACCAAACTTATTAACCGCCTGGTTGCAATGAATAATGCAGCTATTGTTGTAAGCAGCACATCAACAAGAATAATAATTGAAGATAGTGTGGTTACCTTACTGTTGGTATATTTATATGCTGTAGCCAGGGAGTCCGATGAAGATTATCACATTATTGTTGGCACTACGGCAAACCCGGCAACAGCTAAGTTTTTTAATATAGAATGCAGCGGACTTCCGCCAACAAATTCTCCGGTATTTAATAAGATGAAATCTGCAAGAGATAAAGTGGTATCATTTCTTGGTGGTATGGAACGGTGCAGCAGCGGATATGTAAAATTTAACGATCACCCCAAAGTAAAAATAATTGGTTCGTTATTTTATGATAAGGAACACGCCGGAAATATACCTGGCCCGGCATCCAGTAAACCAAAAACTGCCTGGGAACTTCACCCTATTACTGAATTTAAAATGCTGTAAAGGCTGATAAATAAACTTACTAAAATTGAAATTTTGCCTATTTCTTAGAAGTGGTTAAAAATTTACGTCAAAATTTTTACTGAAAATCAATTGTTTACAAAGGGGCGGTTAAAAATACTTCCCCTTTTCTTTGGAACTTCACTCAATAGGGGCTTACCTTCGCCGTCCCAAAAAAAGCGCAAGCTAAACGGGAGAAGTAAGGGGATGGCCTGCTTCTTTATTTAAATAACTGTGCTGCCTAAGGCAGAACTAAAAACAAAAAAATGAGCAAATTACATTTCACCACCAAACATGCGAACGAGGCTACCGTTACTCACAACTGGTACGTTGTAGATGGTACTAATCAAACCGTTGGTCGTATGTGTGCAAGAATTGCAGCAGTTCTTAGAGGTAAGAACAAAGCCTATTTTACCCCACACGTCGACTGTGGCGATTTTATTATCGTTATTAACTGCGATAAAGTAAAATTAACAGGTAATAAGATGGACGAAAAATTGTACGATCATTACACTGGTTATCCGGGAGGCCGTAAAGAAGAAGTTGCTAAAGACCTGCAAAAGCGCAGGCCTGAAGTACTTATTGAAAGAGCAGTAAAAGGGATGTTGCCTAAAAACCGTTTAGGCCGCCAGTTGTACAAAAAATTATTTGTGTATGCAGGTGCAGAACATCCGCATGGTGCACAACAACCAAAAGCATTAAAATTCTAAAATTCCAAATAAAAAAAATAAATGGAAAAGCAAAAAAACGCAGTCGGCCGCAGAAAAGAAGCTGTAACCCGTGTTTTCCTTAGCAAAGGAGATGGTAAGATTACAGTTAACGGCAAAGATTACAAAGCGTACTTCCCGTTGGTGTATTTACAAAATCAGGTAGAAGCGCCTTTAAAAACTATTGAAGCATCTGACAAATTTGATGTGGTGATTAATGCTGCCGGTGGTGGTGTTAAAGGCCAGGCAGAAGCAGCAAAGCTGGGTATTTCCCGTGCATTGCTTGAAGTAAGCATCGACTATCGCCCTGCTTTAAAAGCTGCCGGTTTGTTAAAACGTGACCCACGTGCTGTAGAGCGTAAAAAACCAGGTCGCAAAAAAGCAAGAAGAAGCTTCCAGTTCAGCAAACGTTAATATACCGGTTGACAGTAGTCAGTTGACAGTTCACAGAAAATACCCGAACTATCAACTGTCAACTAACAACTAACAACTTTTAATTAATAACAACATTAATAAAACACAATGGAAAATAATACTTCCTTACAACAACAGTTACTTGAAGCAGGTGTACACTTTGGCCATTTAAAAAAGAAATGGAATCCAAAAATGTTGCCTTACATCTTTGCCGAAAAGAAAGGTATTCACATTATTGACCTTAACAAAACTGTTGAAGGTTTACAGGAATGTGCAGCGGCTTTAAAAGCAATTGCACGCAGTGGTAAAAAAATAATGTTTGTAGCTACAAAAAAACAGGCTAAAGAAATTGTTAGCGAGTGTGCAAGAAAAGTAAACATGCCTTATGTAACCGAGCGTTGGTTAGGTGGTATGTTGACCAACTTTAACACCGTTCGTAAAAGCGTTAAAAAAATGCAGAGCATCGAAAAAATGCTTAACGACGGAAGTGCAGAAAGCCTAACTAAAAAAGAGCGTTTAACATTGACACGTGATAAAGAAAAGCTTGAAAAAGTATTGGGTGGTATTGCACAGATCAGCCGTGTACCCGCTGCTTTATTTTTAGTGGATATCGGGCACGAACATATTGCAATGGCCGAAGCAAAAAAATTAGGCATCAGCACTTTTGGTATGGTAGATACCAACTGCGATCCTAATAAAGTTGACTTTGCCATCCCTGCAAATGATGATGCTACAAAATCAATTTCTATCATAGTTAATTATTTAACTGCTGCAATTACCGAAGGTTTGCAGGAGCGCCAGGCAGATAAAGACAGTGATGATGAACATCATGATGGCGATGAAACACCTGAAGCAAAAGCTGCAAGGTTTGAGCAAAAAGCTGATGGCGGTGATGACAGGAACAAACGTGGCGGTGGCAGAGGCGTAGCTTCTCAACCAAAACGTCGTGTAGCAGGTCCGGGCCAGGGTGGCAGAAGGCCGGCTGGTGGTCCAGGTGGAGCAAGATAAAGCCCCCTTTATTTCCCAAGGGGGAGGAAATGGAGAAGATTATAGCGAGGATGAATTTTTATTTTTATTTACCAAACTTCGGTACTTCTATATTGCTTCATTGGCGTCGCACTCTTTTACATTTAATCTTTATTCGGCATAAGCGTACATAAAAAAACAGGCTTACCGGTTTAAAGCATTATCAATTATTAATTTTTAATTATCAATTACAATGAGTGTTACAATAACAGCAGCAGATATAAACAAATTGCGTCAAACTACCGGAGCCGGTATGTTGGACTGCCGTAAAGCATTAACAGAAAGCAACGGCGATTTTGAAGCAGCTATTGACTGGCTTCGTAAACAAGGGCAAAAAGTTGCCGCTAAACGCAGCGACCGTGAAGCAAAAGAAGGCGTGATAATTGCACAAACTACTGCCGATAATAAAAGCGGTATTGTATTATGCATCAGTGCCGAAACTGATTTTGTAAGTAACAATGCAGAATTTGTTGCTTTTGTAAAAAGTATTGCCGATGCTGCAATTACCAACAACGTAAATACAGCAGATGAATTATTAGAGGTATCGATCGGTAACGAAAAGGTTGCTGATATGATCAATGATAAATTAGCATCCATTGGAGAAAAAATTGGCATTACCCGTTTTGAAAGAGTGAATGCAGAATATGTAGCTTCTTATATTCACGGTGCAAACCGTATGGGTGTATTGGTAGGCTTAACAAAAGCAGCTGCTGAAGCAGGTAAAGATGTGGCCATGCAAATTGCTGCAATGAATCCTTTGGCAGTTGACGAATCTTCTATTGCACCCGAAACTATTGCAAGGGAAAAAGAAATTGCCATTGAGCAAATTAAAGCCGAAGGCAAACCAGCTGAAATGGCAGAAAAAATTGCAGTGGGTAAAATAAATAAATTTTTAAAAGATAATACTTTAATTCACCAGCCTTTTGTAAAAGACAACGGTAAATCTGTTGCTGATTACTTAAAGAGTGTTGATGCTGATTTAAAAGTAACTGAATTTAGAAGAGTTGCTTTAGGATAAGCATCTCTAAAAATTAAATAGAAAAAGCGCCCCAATGCATCGGGACGCTTTTTTATTATTAAGGGTCAAGGTATTATTTTTCTTCATCCGTGGGATAAATATTATCGGCCATTACCCATTTTCCTTTGTAAAAGACACCACACTCCAGCTCCGGTCTTTATCCTCTGCACCTTCATCAAGCTCGCTGCCAATTTTTAATATGGCAGTATTGCCTGTAATGGTAACGATGTATTTGTTTTTTGCAGAAGTGTGCCATTTGTAAGTGTATGCAATATCTTCCTGTCCACCTGCCCAACAATCGTAATCAAAACCTTCCGGTATCTCATCAGTTGGATTTGCTTTAAAACAACTGTCGGCATATTTAAAATGCTCTTTTTCCACTTTTATATAAGCTTCACTAACATAAGGAACATTATTTCTTAAGTATGTAAAATATTTTTCCGCTGCCGCCCATTGTACTTTATAAGGAGGGCTATTATCTTTTCCCTTACCCTTGTACAACTGAAATGAATTAAACTTCTTTTCATTGTTTTTATAAAATTTTAAAAAACTGTAGAAAGTTTTTTGAATTACCTGCTGTTCTTTTGTGAGCTGTGCATTGCCTGCAAAGGCAACGAACACGAAACAGAAAAATATAAATATCTTTTTTATACAGTTAATAAAGGAGCAACAATTAAGCTGCTCCTGTTTATAGTTAGCATAGATATTATCTGGCATACACACCATTAGGCGATACCACACTTGCGGGCCCGCCGGTAATACCAACCGGTGGAATAATAATATTTATCACTTCGCCATTTATTTTAAGCGAAACTTTTTTTGCATGTATCTCTACACCCTGCTGATAAAATGGCGGCATTGCAGACGGCTCACGGTTAATTAAATAAGGAGTTGTAAAATCACTCATCTCTACCTCAAAAGTATAGCCGCCAACAACGCATGTTGAAATTGCTTTATCAGCGCTTATCTTAATATCGATTGTTGCATTTAAAACAGGTGCCTGTTCAAATGGTGTGCCGGCAAAAATATTTGGCCCAAAATATTTACCTACTGTTTCATTGGTACTTACAAAACCCATTACAGCAGGCATTGCTGCAGGGTCGGGTTGCCAGAGTATCATACCGCTTGCAGCATTACCAACAGGCGTGTTTACCATGCGGCCTAAGTGTACAATTACATTGGGCATTTGTAAATCAGGAGATGTTACAGCTACCAGGTCAATACCGCCTTCCCAGCTCATCCATTGTGAAACGTTTGTCATAATTAAAGTTTAATAGTTAATGGTTTTATTAAAATTTAAATCCGCTTATTTCGCTGTTGTCACTTTTTTGAAAAATAATACGGCCTATTTCATCTATTTTATAATCGGGGCTTTTATCACCTATCAGCATTTGTGCAGTGGTTTTACCATTTGCTTTTTCTACAATTACAATACCAGCACTGTTGGCCTGGTTATTACCACCTAACTTGGTCATCACAGAAACATAATCATCTGCCTGCTTAGATGCTTTAAAGCGTTTGCTGATAGATTTAAAACTGCTGATGGCACCACCAATACCTGCGGCGGCAAGGTTTTGGCTGTTTTTAATATCTCTGTCTAACTGCGGATCGGTACTGCCATAATATCCTTTTGTATAACTCAGTTGTGCACTTTGTGCAGCAGCAGCAGCACCTATTGCTAAAGAAGCTAATCCCCCTAAACCACTTAATGCTTTTCCAAAACCGGTGCGGCCAATGGGTGATTGATAACTATGCCATTTTAATCCACCATCAAAACCATACAAATTCATATTTTGTTCAGATATCAGTACCACGCCATTATCTCTTACTTGTAATGAAGATGGCTCTTCGCCGCCCTGCAGGTCAACACCCTTTACCCAATCAGTTAATTCGCCCTGTTCAAAATTTACTTTATAAATAGTGCCTTTCGCATAAACGTATCCCTCTTTGTCATTGGCATTTTCACCTACACAACTTTTTACTTTAAATCCTTTCTTCCATGTTTTATCGCCGCTTTCTAAATCTAAAATATTTATTTCGTCAGTAGTGCGGTAGTATAATCCTTGTGGTACAATATGCAGATCCATTACATCACCTTTAACCGATAAAGGTTTTTTAGTGATAGATTTCCCGGCTTCCAGATCAATGATACTGATGTAATTATCGCCTTTATCTCTTTCGGTAGCTAAAATTAATTTATTGCCGCTGAGTTTATATGCGGTTACATCACCTTGCAGATCTATTTCATCGCCCCACTTATTATTTCCTGTTGCAGGGTCAATACATAAAATAGAAGCCCTGTTTTTACCACCGGCTTTGTTTCTTTTTATCTTACCCAATAATCCGCCGCCGCTGCCGTTTTGTTTGGTTACATCGCTTTGTGTTTTTTCGGTAGTGGTAACCAACATGCCGTGTGTATCATATAAAATATAACCAACCGGCGATTGTAACTCCACCGATTTAAAAGCTTCTTTACCATCAGCGGTATTGTAAGCAATCAGTTCATCCTGGTTCCAGAAATAAATAATGTTTTTATTCTCCCGTTGAAAAAAATCAGAACTTGTAGAAGTTGCATTGGCATTAATATCCACACGCTGGTTACCTCCGCCACCAAAGAAACTTTTTTTCTTTTCAACAGTAGCTACAACAGGCTTTTCAGTTTTTTTATCTACACTCCAAAGTATTTCGCCGGTAGCAGGGTTCAGTTTATAAATGTTTTTTGTTGTGGCTAAATAAATTCCGTCAGTTGCTACAAAAGCCCGGGACACAATTTCTTCACTGTTTTTTTCAAACAGTTTATTCTGGCTCCACACTTCTTTACCATCCGTTAGGGAATAATTAGCCAGCATGGGTTTACCATTACTTTTATTTATACCGTAAAACATAATGGTGCCGTTGCTCATAGCTTCAAGGCGTTTTGTAACATCGGCAAAGCCTAATTCTTTAGTGTTTACAATTACTTTACCGTTAGATAAATCTATTAAGGTATGTTGCTTGCCACCCATGAATTTACTTTTTACGATCGAAGCATAAGGCGTGCCTTCTATAGGGTCGTAGTTTTCTTCTTTCACGTCATCAAGATTATCTATCTTCCAGGCTTCCTCGCCGGTTTCGGGAGTTAAACCATACAAGGCATCGCCGGTACATACCACTAAAATACCCAGGTCGGATACAGTGTACCATTTTACATTACCCGGAAATTTTTTGATCCAGGGTGTAACGTTTTGTGAAAATGCCGTACATATAAACAGCATAAAAAGGAACATTGAAATAATCTTTTTCATTTTTTATAATTTTATGTAAAGATTGATTTTGAGGAAATTTAATACAATACCCTGCAGAGGGTATTTTGGGTATTTGTTTAAGAACAAACAATACCCGCCTTTCTCAGTAAATGAAAGGAAATATAATTTAACACGGAGAATGTAAAAGGATGTACTAAACCAATGCCTCCCATAAAATCTCTACCGGATGTTTTGCTTTTGTACCTGTGCCATCTTTTATCTGATGGCGGCAACTGGTGCCCGGTGCTGCAATAATAGTGTCGGCAGCTGCATTACGTACAGCAGGAAATAAAACCAATTCGCCAATCTGCATGCTTAAATCGTAATGCTCTTTTTCATAACCAAAACTACCGGCCATACCGCAACAACCGCTGGGGATGGTTTCTACGGTATAGTTTTTTGGGATAGATAAGATTGAAGAAGTGACACTTAAATCGCTTAATGCTTTTTGCTGACAATGCCCATGCAGTTTTATTTTTTTTGTTGCAGAAGAAAATAAAGCCACATCAATTTTTCCTGCTGCAAATTCTTTAGCAATAAATTCATCTATGTAAAAAACATTTTGGCTCAATGCTTTTGCTTTAGCAAGATTATCATCTGTAGCTAAATCAATGTACTCATCTCTGAAAGTTAATATTGCTGATGGTTCAATACCAATCATTGGAGTTTCGGCACTAATAACCTGATCCAGTAATTCAATATTTTTATTGATGATCTCTTTTGCTTTACGCACTAATCCTTTACTTAACCAGGTACGGCTGCTTTCCAAATGTTGTGGTATGCTAACTTCGTAACCTAATTTTTCTAATAATAAAATAGCTTTAATACCAATTTCAGTATCGTTGTAGTTAGTAAATTCATCGCAAAACAAAAATATTTTTTTGTCTGATGAGATATGATTTTCTTTCTCACGCTTTTTGAACCACTCCAGTAATGTTGTTTTATACATGGTAGGCATACTACGTTTTCCTGCAAAGCCTGATAAGCTTTTTATAGCACCACCAATTAACTTATTGCTGACAGCAAAATTGTATAAACCCGGCACTAATGCACCTAATTTTGCAGAAGCAGTAAAATTGGCAATCAATTTACTTCTAAACGGTACACCATTGGCATCATAATAATGTTGTAAAAATTCCGCCTTTAATTTGGCCACATCTACATTGCTGGGGCATTCGCTTTTACAACCTTTACAACTCAGGCACAGATCCATTACTTCATAAATCTCTTTATGATCAAAACGGTTGAGTTTATCGCTGTTGGTTAAAAACTCCCGTAAAATATTTGCTCTTGCTCTTGTAGTGTCTTTTTCATTTTTGGTAGCCATAAATGATGGACACATGGTGCCACCACTTAATGCTGTTTTTCTGCAATCACCACTGCCATTGCATTGCTCCGCATGTTGCAATACATTTTGATTATTAAAACGAAAATGTGTTTTAAACTCCGGGGTTTGCTGGCCGGGAATATACCGCAGCATGGTATTCATGCCAGGTGTATCTACAATTTTATTAGGATTGAAAATATCATTGGGATCCCATATTTTTTTTATTTCTTTTAAAAGCGCATAATTTTTTTCACCCACCATTTGTTTAATAAATTCTCCTCGTAATCTGCCATCACCATGTTCGCCACTTAATGAGCCATCATATTTTTTTACCAGTGTGGCAATTTCTTCTGCAATAATTCTGAATAATTGATTGCCTTCAACCGTTTTTAAATTGATGATGGGACGCAAATGAATTTCGCCACTACCTGCATGTGCATAATGCACACTGTACAAATTGTGTTTCTTCAGTATCTCATTAAAATCACGGATATAAGCAGGTAAGTCGATTACATCAACAGCAGTGTCTTCAATTACAGGCACCGCTTTTTCATCACCGGGCAAATTGCTGAGTAAACCTAAACCTGCTTTACGCAGCGTCCATATTTTTTTACTATCTGCACCAAACAATAATGGAAAATGATAACCTAAACCAGCAGAGCGCATATCATCTTCTACTTGTTTTGCAATAGCAATAATGTTTTCTTTATTTTCTCTGCAAAACTCAATTACCAAAATAGCGCCGGGATCACCCTGTACAAAAAACCGGTTCTTGCTTTGTTCAATATTGCCTTTTGTACATTCTAAAATATAATGATCTATTAATTCACTGGCACTGGGTTTGTATTTTAACGCAATTAAATTGGCACGCAAACTTTCATCGATACTATTAAAATGTACGCAGAGTAAACCTACTTCTTTAGGAGGCAAAGGATTTACGTGCAGTTTTATTTCTGTAATAAATGCCAGAGTTCCTTCAGAGCCTGCAATGAGTTTGCAAAAATTAAAATCTTTTCCGCCTGCGGTAAACGGGGCAGCATCCAATAAAATATCTACCGCATAGCCGGTATTTCTTCTTTCTACAGATTTTTTAGGAAACTCTTTTTTTATCTCAACCTGGTTATCGTAATTGCTTAATAAACTTCTTACCGTTTTATAAATCGATGCTTCTAAAGTTTTGCCTTCGCATTTATTATGAAATTCATCAAGGCTAACGGTTTTAAATTCTGCTTCGCTGCCATCACTTAACAAAGCCTTTACTTCTAATAAATGTTCTCTGGTACTTCTGTAAACAACAGAGTTAGAACCGCAGGAATTATTACCCACCATACCGCCAATCATAGCACGGTTGGCTGTAGAAGTTTCGGGGCCAAAGAATAAACCATGCGGTTTTAAAAACATATTCAGTTCATCACGTATCACTCCTGGCTGCACTCTTACCCAATGTTCATCAGCATTTAATTCTAATATGGAAGTAAAATATTTAGAAACATCTACCACAATACCATTTCCCACAACCTGCCCGGCCAAAGATGTACCGGCAGTTCGGGGAATTAAGGATGTTTTATGTTGATGTGCAAAAGCAATTAATTTTTTTATATCAGCCGTTGTTTTGGGTATGGCTACGGCCAAAGGCATTTCACGGTAGGCGCTTGCATCCGTTGCATATAAAGTACGCATAACGGTATCGAAAAAAAGATCACCTTGTAATTGTTTGCTTAGCTGTTGTAATGCCTCGTTCATACTACTTATAATGAAGGCGCAAATATACTTTAAGAAAAGTAAAATGATGACAGAGATAATGAGAACAAAGTTTAATGTAGCAGCAGATGGTATGTGGCGTTTTAGAGGAATGAATAACAGATTTCCGATGGTGTATTCCATTAAAGCAAAATGATAAAACATTTTGCCAAAAAGTTTTATTGTGAAATAAGGATGGAGAAACAGGCATAAAAATATATCTTCGCAAAAATTTTTAACCTATGGGCCTAAAGTACAAACGTGTCCTGCTAAAACTTTCCGGCGAAGCTTTAATGGGAAAAAGTGATGATGGTTACGAACCCTTAGATACTAATATTATTGCTCAGTATGCCAAAGATGTAAAAGCACTTGTTGAAGCCGGCGGAGAAATAGCTATTGTAATTGGGGGGGGTAATATTTACCGGGGGATGAATGAGGCAGAAACCGGTATTGAAAGAGCTCATGGCGATTATATGGGTATGCTGGCTACTGTAATTAACGGTATGGCATTGCAGGCCGGGCTTGAAAAAGCAGGCGTGTTTACAAGGTTACAGAGTGCTATAAAAATGGAACAAATTGCCGAGCCTTATATACGACGCAGGGCAATGCGTCATTTAGAAAAACACCGTGTGGTAATTTTTGGCGCCGGAACAGGTAATCCATATTTTACTACCGACACTGCTGGTTCTTTAAGAGCAATAGAGATTAAGGCAGATGTTATTTTAAAAGGTACCAGGGTGGATGGCATTTATACCGCCGACCCGGAGAAAGACCCCACAGCAACAAAATATGAAACCATTTCTTTTGCCGAGTGCATACAAAAAAATTTAAAGATTATGGATATGACAGCCTTTACCTTGTGTATGGAAAATAAATTACCCATTATTGTTTTTGATATGAATAAAACGGGGAATCTTTTAAAAGTGGTAAGTGGTGAGCAGGTGGGAACCCTGGTAAGCTAAAAATACTAATCCTTATTATAATAAAAGCGTCACTGATTTATCAGTGACGCTTTTTCTTGCAAGTTTCCATTTGGTTTATAAGGTAGCTAAAAATGCCTTTATATCTGTCAGCGATGTTTTTATAGGGCTTAATACTACTTTCTGAACATTTGCAGTAGTAACATTTAGACCTGTTGTTATAGTCTCCTTGCCTAAAAAATAATCGTTGCCCTGTTTGGAAAGAGCAACAACAGTTGCCACTTTACCATTAGGTACTTTACCGCTGATGAATCTTCTTTCAGCAACATCTGCATTCATTTTTAATACGGAGCGTAATTCTTTAAACACTAAAAAGGTTGAAGTATTGGCATTGGTATAGTTAGAGGGTAAATGTGCAGTTACAACAGAACGGGTAATACCGGTTGTATCATAAAAATAATCAACATTTATCCAATGCAGATGATTAATTAACATTTCATAATACTGTGTACCGGCTCCAACATAATTATTGGCAGTATCTGTATTGGGTAACCAGTTAAATCTTTCAGGGTTTGATTCATCACCAAAAAATAATTTCATATTGGGGTTGGTGGGAAAATCAGCATAGCGGATATAAATTTTTACATTGGGAGCCAGCTTTACTTCCTGTCCGTCTTTTTTTAACCTGATAAAAAGCTCTCCGCCGCTTACCAGCATACTTCCGTTTGAAGTAGTGGGTTTATTTATCAGCACCATATCGCCTTTCTTTTTAATCAATAATAGTTCTACAAATACTTTTCCGGTTAAAGCAACTCCGGAACTGGTAACACAACTAAACGGGGGAAAACTAAGCTGCACACCGTTAGATGTGGTGATGTTTGCTGTATTACTGTTTACTTCAAAACTATCTTTTACAGGCTCTGTTTGTACCTGTAAAGTAGTTTGTAAAGCAATTACAGGCATAGCACTGGTAATTGTATTAACCCAGGTAGTATCAGCCGCATTTACCTGCCCGGGATCCGGTACAAAGATGTCGGAATTTTTTTGACAGGCATTTAAAAAAAGTGTACCTGCTATTAATAATATTGTTGCTATTTTTTTATTCATGGTATTTTTTGTTGTGGTTAGTTCAATTTAGATGCCTTAAAGTTTGCCTGCGCTGCCTGTTACTGCAAATCAAAACGAAGCCCTAATCGTAAACCAGCTGTATTATATTTTTGCCTAAAAGTTAAATTCTCTTTACTCATTGGTGAAAGGCTGTAACGGAAATAAGGTTCTGCAAGTACATGAATTTTTTCATTAAGTTTATAATATACAGATACACCCGTCATAAAACCTAGCCCAATATTTGTTTTATACTGATAAGGGGAATTTGTTTTTCCCGTAGTAATGCTTACGGGTTTAAAAGCCGAATCGAGCACTTCGCCTTTTTGCCAGCTGTACGCATTAATGATAACCCCTGCATTTATATTTGCATGAAATTTTCCATTGCCCAATTCGTAACCTATTAATAAAGGCACATCAATTGTCCTGAATTTATTGTGGGTGGTTTTATAACGGGTACCGGTTGTTATATAACTACCAGTGGTATCTCCATTGGCATCTATAATATAGGTTACCTGTACCAGGTTACCTTGTACATAAGTGAATTTTTCATTTATCTGGCTGTAGTTAACACCCGTGCGTATGCTCATGCCATTACCAAACACCCTGGTGTAGCGTACACCGGCGCTATATGCAGATGAAAATTTAGTACTCTCTTTTCTTTTTTGTAAATAGGTGGAGTTGCCGGTATCACTTAAACTCCGGAAAGCCAGATCGGGCCCGCCATATACTTCGATATAGGTTTTATTGCCGGCAGCATTTTTTTCAATAGAAGGGCAGCCGGGCAAAAATATATTTGGTAAAAATCTTTTATTCAACATCAATTCCCCTTTTTTACTGGTATTTTTCTGTGCAACAAAAAATAATTTGTTTAATGAGTATTCCGGAGAAAGATTAGTGGTATAGCTTAAATCTGCATCCGAAATACCATAATCTTCACCTGTTGCACCTGCAGCATTATTTCTTTTTTTCTTATTTGGCACAACACCATCTGTTTGGGCAAAAGATGAATAAATTTTTATTGTAGAATTTTTTGTTGTTGATAAAACAGTTGAGTTGCTGAAATTGTTATCTGTAACACCTGTATTATCATTTACGGATGATACAGGTGTGTTTTCTTTAGCATAAGTATTGGTACCCTCAGGATTATTATTTTCGGAATTTACTGCAGTACCAGAAGCAGGTAATGTGTTAGTTGGGGTTGAAGCAATATTTGTTGACTGCTTTTCTGCAGTATTTTTTAACAGTAAATAAGCACCGCTTGCCGAAGCAATCAATAAAGCTGCCAGCAACAACATATTTCTGCGGTTAAAAAAATTAACCCAAAAACCTGCCGGCCTTATTTTTTCCCTTTCCGCAACTATGTTTTCCCAAATGCGGGAGTGCACCTGTGGTGAATAGTCCTGGAACTGCTCTTTTATATGTTCATCAAATCGCTGGTTATTGCTCATACCGCAACTTTTTGTAATTGTAAAATTTGTTTCTGCAACATACTCCTTGCTTTTACCAACTGGCTGCGGCTGGTGCCGGGTTGTATGCCCAGCATCTCCGCTATTTCCTCATGCTGAAAGCCCTCTATCACGTATAAATTAAAGATCAGCCTGTAGCCATCGGGTAAGTTATTTATCAAATCCAAAATATCTTTTTGGCTAAGATGTGAATACGCCGATGGTTCCATGCCACTTTCATCTCTGTCTTTTATTTCATATCCAACCACTTCTTTCTCGTATCGCCGCAGCGAATATTTTTTTAATGCAGTATTCACCATTATTCTTCTAATCCAGCCTTCAAAAGAACCTTCAAATTTAAACTGGTGCATCTTGTCAAAAATCTTAATGAATGCATCCTGCAAAATATCCTCCGCATCTGCTGCATTACGGGCATAGCGGTTACAAACCCCCAGCATACGGCTGGCGTAACGGTTAAAAACCTCCTTTTGGCAGGCGGCCTCTTCCCTTATACATCCTCGTATGAGTTCCTCTTCAGTCAAATTGCTTATAGGTTTACACGGGGTATTTTTAATTAGATACCCCGATAGTTGATTACGCTGCCCGGCCATTTTTATTGCCCATAAGGTACAAAAAAGGGGCGATTTTGTGGTTTTTAGATAAATTTGGAGAAATAAGCCACTAAAACCGGGCAATTAAAATGTTATCGGCCGATCAAATACAGCAATTAATAGTGGAAAACGAAAGCCTTCAGATGCAGTTGCACGAGGTGAATTATATTTTAGAGATTAAAGAACAGGAAATTGCGGAGCTCAAAAAAATAGCTTCAGCAACTACTGAAATGCAGAGTATGCTGGACACACGGTTAGATGAACTGGAGATGATGCAAAACCATATTGGCAAACAACAGCAAAGGGCCGAGGGTGCCGAAGACAGGGAACTGGAGCTGCAGCAGGAATTAACTCAGGCCATACAACTGCAACACCAGTACAACGACCTGTTTCAGCAATATACCTATGTAAATACCCAGCTTACCGACATACAGGAACAGCTTGCTGCAGTTAAAAAAAAGAATAAGATGCTGCAGCAAATTGCTGTACAGGTGGGAGAGCTGGAGAGTACCCTCGAAAATCTTACCCTTGAAAGAGATGAACTGAAAAACAGGATTTATGTTTTGGAAAATGAACGGGCATTATGATATTCCAATAATTACAGTATAATAAAATGGCCAATTGTTTATTCAGTGTTTAAAAATATAGCCGTAAACTATTGCAAACCTGCAATCCTTTATCTACTTTACATACCTAAAACTTATAGGTATGAATTTTCAAACAATGAACAAACAACGGAAATTTATTTTGATTGCTGCGGTTGTGGGAATTATTGGCATGTTTTTGCCGTGGATAAATGTATTCTTTTTTTCAGTTAATGGAATGCATAGCTGGGGTATTCTTGCATTTCTTAGTTTTATTGTTGCAGGTGCAGTTGCTTTGTTGGGAGACCAAACAAAGAACCTTGATAAAACTTTTTGGTTTGTAGTATTGATTTGCGGTGCTCTTGCAACAATAGTTATTTTTTGGACTTTACTCAGTGCAATGGGAGATGGAGGATTTTCCGTTTTAAGTGCAGGCATCTATATTGCAGCACTTGGTGCAATCGGAACTCTTTTAGCAGCTTATATGTATCGTTCGCCAACTGATAGCATTAAAGGAGGTTTTGACAGTTTAAAACACGATATTGAAGAAAAGACAAAAAATACAAATACACCACCACCTCCCCCACAATCGTAATTGCGCAATACAATTTTTACAGCACCTGGATATTTTACCCGGGTGCTTTTTTATTTGTACTAATTAGAGGAACTTTACAATTAAATTCAAAAGATGAGCATAGCAGATATACGCAAAGAATATAAGTTACAAACGCTGTCGGAAGCTGATGTTGCTGCTGACCCTTTTTTACAGTTTGATAAATGGTGGGATGATGCGGTAAAAAGTGAAATTGTTGAAGTAAATGCCATGACTTTAGCCACAGCAGATAACGAAGGTAAACCTGATGCAAGAATTGTATTATTAAAAGGATATGATAAAAGTGGGTTTGTTTTTTTTACAAACTACAATAGCCAAAAAGGGCAGGAACTGGAAAATAATCCCAATGCCTGTTTGGTATTTTTCTGGAAAGAATTGGAACGCCAGGTGCGTATAACAGGAGTTACCGAAAAAATAACTACAGAAGAAAGTATTGCTTATTTCAACAGTCGTCCGGACGGAAGCAAAATAGGGGCCTGGGCTTCGCCGCAGAGTTTAGCAGTAGCTGGCAAAGCATGGCTGAAAGAAACCTTTGATTTTTACAGGGAACGTTTTAAACACGGCGAAATTCCTAAGCCGCCACATTGGGGCGGATACCGGGTAAAGCCTTTTAAGACAGAATTTTGGCAGGGACGCCCCAACCGCATGCATGACCGTATTCAATATACATTGCAGGAAGAAGGCGGCTGGAAAATTGAACGGCTGGCTCCGTAAAGTGGAATTAGTTATTTGTAAATGGGAATTTGGAAATACATTTTAGATTAAAAAAGCATTATAATTTCCTGGCCCTTTAAAAGTGAAAAAGACTCAACTGTAGGTATTTTAAAATAACAAGAAGCTATAATCAGGAATTAATAAATACATCTTCGTATTTAAAATCTAATTCCTAATTACAAATTCCTAATTCCTTAAAGCATTAAGCTTTCTTTTTAGGAGCAGCTTTTTTTACAACTTTAGCAGGCCTTGTTTTACCAAAAGAACCGCTGAATGTTTTTCCTTTTTTTGTTTTAATATCTCCACGTCCCATAATAAATAAATTTTATTGTGTAATTAAATAAATACATTTCAAACTTTACAAAAAAAGCAAGGCACTTAACACCTTGCTTTTTTACGTGTTTAGTTCAGCATTACATTTTAGCAGATAATTCTTTACCGGCTTTAAATTTTGCAACTTTTTTTGCTTTGATCTTAATTACTGCACCAGTTTGAGGATTACGTCCGTTACGTGCAGCTCTTTTTGATACAGAGAAAGTACCAAATCCAACTAAAGTAACCTTACCACCTTTTTTTAAAGTAACTGTTACTGCTTCTACAAAAGAATCTAAAGCAGCATTTGCCTGAGTTTTTGTAATACCTGCATCATCAGCAAGTTTCGAAATTAATTCAGCTTTGTTCATGATATTTTTTTTAAATTTTTTTACGAGTGACAAATATAGAAGCTTTTTAATTGCAACAATTTTTTTTTAATAATTTTTTTTTGGTAACAATGGGCTGTAAACCGCAAGGAATAAGGATTTGAGGAAATTGTAAAAGGTGAATTAGTAATTAAGTATTAACTTACTTCCCCCTGAAACCCTTTACCAGAGGGGGTTTTAATGTCATATTAATAAAAACCTTTGTCAAAGCGGCTTTGAGTGGAATATACAAACGTTTTTAATTTAACAAAATGTATTTTTATTTTTTGCACATTTAGTTAATAACCTGCATTATGGAACGGAAGGCAATGAATTTATCGCCCCATTTTTCAATTGCTTTTTGCCGCATCAGCGGGGCAAATTTTTCAATATAAATATTGTACTGCGCTTTGCTTTCTGCAAAATATTGCACCGCATATGTTGGGCCTTCACTGTCATCCACTTCCAGCAATTGCAAAATAGTAGCATTGGTAAAACATCCGGTGTTAATAATGTCTGGTATATGTTCTTCTTTTATCCACTGCAGCCATGGTTGATGAATGGTGTGAGCAAGTTTTGTGGTGACGTTATAAATAAACATGACAATACTTATTCAGTAACAAATTTATTTTATTTCAACATATATCGGGCAATGATCGCTATGCTTAACATCAGGAAAAATATCAGCATCCTTTAATTGTTTTTTCAGCGGTTCTGTTACAGTGATGTAATCAATGCGCCAGCCTTTATTATTTAGCCGCACACCTGGAAAGCGCTGGCTCCACCAGCTGTAACGATGTGGTTCGGGATGAAACTCACGGAAAGTATCTATCCAGCCACTGGCTAAAAATTTGGTCATCCATTCTCTTTCCTGTGGTAAAAATCCGGATGAGTTTTTATTGCCTTTGGGGTCGTGTATATCAATTTCGTTATGGGCAATATTGTAGTCGCCCACTAAAATAATTTTAGGAAATTGCTTTCTTAAGTTAGTAAGGTAATTATGAAATTCATCCAGCCAAATATATTTGAATGCCTGTCTTTCATCGCCACTGGTGCCGGATGGAAAGTAAGCGTTAATTAATCTTATATCTCCAAAATCCAATTGTATCACCCTGCCTTCAAAATCACTTTCGGCATGGCCGGTGCCGTACGCTACTTTATCAGGTTTTGTTTTACTAAATACCGCAACACCGCTATAACCTTTTTTATTAGCACTATACCAATGGTGATGAAAACCTAATGCTTCTAATTGCTTAAAATCTACATCATCTTTAGTGGCTTTGGTTTCCTGTAAACAAATAATATCTGCCGGGTTGGTTTTTAACCAATCAATAAAACCCTTTTTAAAAGCGGCACGTATGCCGTTTACGTTATAGGAGATAATTCTCATTTGCATATTTTTTAAAAAATATTTTTAAAGCTATAAAAACAGAAATAATAAGAAAGTAAGAATTAAATAGTTTAAATATTAGTTGATATTCGGCATCAAATATTTCACTTAACTCTGTGGTGAAAACCCCGACAATCAATGTTGTTTTAAGTCCTAATGATAATATAAATTCAATTAGTTTACCAATAATAAAAAATTTAAACCCTAATTTCTCTCCATTAAATATTTTTATTAGTCCATATAATTCAATAGTAATAGTAACCACGAAAAAAAGTAAAATGATAAACTTTGGATCTGAAGATTCAATTATTGGCAATGACTGGAGAGAATTAATCAAATCTAGAAAAGTAAAATATAAAATAAGGATTAAAATACACTTTATTACGCTGTTTTTGGCAAATTTTATTATTAAATCATCTATGTAACATAATATGATTAATATAGAGATTTCAAGAAGGATAATTACAAATATGGCAGGCAAAGAATAATCATGCCAATAAAAAATCGAAAAAATTTGACCAATAAAGTAAATGTTAAATGCAGCTTCTTTTTTATACTTATATGCTATTAAACCTACAGTTTTATAAACTGCAATAAAAATCAACAGCATAAGATTACTGATACTATTCAACGAACTTAATAAAAGAAAAAGCATTTCCACGATAACTAAAACTAAGATAGCCTTTATAAGAAATTCTTTATTTGTAACTATACCAGGCTTTAAATTTTTCAAAATTTGGAATGACAACTTGGAATTAATATTTGATATTAAGTTTGCGTATTCTGGACTTGCTTGTTTATGACTCTTTAGTTTTAAAAATGTACTTATAAAACCAGAGATGTAGTAAAGACTAACTATTGATAACAAATAAATAATAAAATAGGATACTAGGCGAATATAAATAATTCCCTCATTTTTGTTTTCATCAAAGTTTAAAATATTAATATGCTTAGTAAAATGACCATACTCATCTTTTATAGGTATGAATTTTAAAAATATTACTATAAGCCCTATTGCAAATAGTAGACTAAATATTTTTTTAATCATATTGTTATTATAGTTAGATGTGTTTGCTAGTCATTATTTTGTATTTCATTTTTTACATCATAAAATGTACAATAATAAGCCAGCACTACTGACCCAAAAGTATATAAACATGTAATAATTACTTTCTCTAAATAGTTACTTTTAGACCTAGCTAATCCATTGTCATCACTAATTAAATTAATCAATGAAAACAAAGAGCCAATAAAAAAAATAACTGAAAGAACTGCTAGTGTAATTTTGAAAACATTTCCTTTATAAAATGGCTTGTCTTTTTCATTTGTTAATACTGTAATTAAGTAACCAACTATTGGAGTTAATGTTAAAGAAATAACAAAAGAGTAATCAAAATTAATATGCCTTTTTCTTCCTAATTTATCAGCAATGTAGTATGAAAAAAATAAATATACGGGTGCTATCAATAATAAAAAGTTCATCTTTATTTTTTTTTGTTGAAGCTAAAAATAAATAATGAAATATACTTGTTTTTATTCAATTAATATCTTAGTTACTCCAATATCGGCCTCAGCCATCTTGTTGCATCATCTAAACTCATACCTTTTCTTGCAGCATAATCTTTTAATTGGTCTTGCTCTATTTTGCCTACGCCAAAATATTTACTTTCTGGATTGGCAAAATACCAGCCCGAAACCGATGATGCCGGATACATAGCCAAAGATTCGGTGAGCTCAATACCGGTAGCTGCTTTGCCACCCAGCAAATCAAAAAGTTTATATTTTTCGGTATGATCAGGACAAGCCGGATAACCCGGTGCCGGACGAATACCTAAATATTCTTCTTTAATTAATTGCTCATTGGTTAAATGCTCATCGGTAGCGTAACCCCAATATTCCTGCCTTGTTTTTTTATGCAGCAACTCTGCAAATGCTTCTGCTAACCTGTCGGCTAATGCCTGCAAAATTATTTTATTGTAATCATCAAAAGCAGTTTCAAATTTTTTGATATGCGGTTCTATACCTTCAATGGTTACAGCAAATGCACCAATAAAATCAGGCCAAGCCCCCTGTCCCCCGAAGGGGGAACTTAGATTGTTACTGTCTTTGATACTTGGTTGTTCTTTTAATATTGTGAGTATAGTATCAGTTATTTTGTTGCTATCTTTTATTACATCTGCGTTTGCGAAACGTATTACTTTAAACCCTTTTTTTTGTAGCCATTCTGTTCTTACTTCATCTGCTTCTTTGTTTTCTGGGAGTTGGTGTATCAATCCGTCAATTTCTATAATTAATCTTTTATCTAAACAAACCAAATCTGTAATATAAGTTCCAACGATATGTTGCCTCCTAAATTTATATCCTTCTAATTGTTTTGATTTTACCAAATCCCACAACACTTCTTCTGCTTTAGTTGGTTGGTTTCTGTTTTGCAATGCAAACTCTTTTAAAAGAGGATAAGTAATTAGATCGGCCATTTCGTAGCCTAAGCCCACACTTTCTTCCACTTCCTTTTGGGAAGGGGCTTTAGCAGCTTCATTAATCAGCAAAGCAGTTGTGGGGGTTGGGCTTGGCGCAATAAAATCCGCTAATGATAAATTAGGTTGTCCACTTGCTTTTTTTATCTGCTGGCGCAGAAATTGTAATTTAATCACTTCTTTACCTGCTAATACATCAACAGAATCAGGCGCTACTTTATTGGCAGGCCAAAACCCAATGGCACCTCTTGCATTCAGCCACTTTTCGTCAATGATCTGTTGTAATAATTTTTGTGCATCATTGTACAATGTAGTTGCTTCTTTACCAATTATGGTATCAGTTAGTATAGCAGGAAATTTGCCATGCATTTCCCATGCAATAAAGAAAGGTTGCCAGTCGATGTATTCAGCAATTTCTTTTAAATCGTAGTGATTAAAAGTTTTTGTTCCGGTAAATGTTGGCGCAACAGGTGTAAAATTATCCCAATTAATTACCGCTGTATTTTTTTGAGCTTCTTCAAAACGTAAATAATTTTTTACTGTTTTTTTATTGGCAAAATCATCTCTTAATTTATCATATTCATCTTTTATGCCGGATAAAAAACCTGTTTTTTGTTCTTTGCTTAATAAACTGCCTGCAACGGTTACACTGCGGCTGGCATCAAGTACATGTATCACCCCATTATCGTATTGCTGTGCAATTTTTACGGCGGTGTGCATACGGCTTGTAGTGGCACCGCCAATCAATAATGGTTGTGTCATTCCCCGGCGTTTCATCTCATGGGCCACATGCACCATTTCATCCAGTGATGGTGTGATCAATCCGCTTAACCCAATAATATCAACATTTTCTTTAATTGCAGTTTCTAAAATTTTATCTGTTGCAACCATTACACCCAGATCAATAATATCATAACCATTGCAACCCAATACCACACCCACAATATTCTTTCCTATATCATGTACATCGCCTTTTACTGTTGCCAATAAAATTTTTGCAGCACCAGCCGCTTCTTCGTTAATGGTGCCTGCGGCAAGATGTGCATTTTTACGGTCTTCTTTTTCCTGTTCGATATAAGGCGTTAATACCGCAACAGCTTTTTTCATTACCCTTGCACTTTTTACCACCTGCGGTAAAAACATTTTTCCTGCACCGAAAAGATCACCTACTATATTCATACCATCCATCAACGGACCTTCAATAACATCTAATGGTTTCGGATATTTTTGCCTGGCTTCTTCAGTATCGGCATCAATATAATCGGTAATGCCATTTACTAATGAATGAGATAATCTTTTTTCAACAGGCTCATTCCGCCACTTTTCATCTTTTACAATTTCCTTACCTTTTGCTTTTACCGATTCTGCATGAAGAATTAAAGCTTCTGTGGCTTCATTGTTATCGTTGTTACGATTCAACAAAACATCTTCACATAAATTTCTTAATGTGGGCTCTATTTCATCGTAAACCACCAACTGTCCGGCATTTACAATACCCATATCCATACCGGCTTTAATGGCATAGTATAAAAACACAGAGTGTATTGCTTCTCTTACATGGTCGTTACCTCTAAAAGAAAAAGAAACATTACTTACACCACCACTTATTTTGGTAAGCGGCATTAATTCTTTTATTTCTCTTGTAGCTTCAATAAAATCTACAGCGTAATTATTATGTTCTTCAATACCGGTGGCTACTGCAAAAATGTTGGGGTCAAAAATAATGTCCTGCGGATCGTAACCTACCTGCTCCGTTAATATTTTATATGCCCTGTGGCAAATTTCTACTTTACGTTTTTTGGTATCTGCCTGTCCTACTTCATCAAATGCCATTACAATAACTGAAGCACCATAACTTTTACAAATGAAAGCCTGCTCAATAAATTTTTCTTCTCCTTCTTTCATGGAGATGGAGTTTACAATACATTTTCCCTGCACGCATTTTAATCCGGCTTCTATAATTTGAAATTTAGAAGAGTCGATCATTATGGGGATCTTTGCAATATCTGGTTCGGCTTGTACCAAATTTAAAAACGTAGTCATAGCACTAACGCCTTCTAATAAGGCATCATCCATGTTTATATCAATAATTTGTGCGCCACTTTCTACCTGTTGGCGGGCAACAGATAGCGCCTCTTCATACTGCCCATCTCTAATAAGGCGTGCAAATTTTTTACTACCGGTTACATTGGTACGTTCACCAACATTTACGAAATTAGTTTCAGGGCGAACGATTAAAGGTTCTAATCCGCTGAGGCGTAAAAAAGGTTTGATACTATTAATTTCAGACATAAATCAATTTAATTTTTACTCAATTTCCGAGACACTGTCTCGGATTTCATGCTTACAATGCAGATTCCAGTACCGGTAATGCCCTCGGTTTAAATTTTTTCACTTCATCTGCAATATGTTTGATATGATCTGGTGTGGTGCCGCAACAGCCACCCACAATATTTAACCAACCATTGGCTGCCCACTCTTCAATAATATGCGCCGTTTCATGCGGCTGTTCATCATATTCGCCAAAGGCATTGGGTAAACCTGCATTGGGATAAGCAGATGTATAACAACCTGCAATTTGGGCCAGCTCTTCCACATGGCTCCTCATTTCTTTTGCACCTAATGCACAATTTAAACCTACACTTAATGGATTGGCATGTGCCATAGAAATATAAAAGGCCTCTAAGGTTTGTCCGCTTAATGTACGGCCACTTGCATCAGTGATAGTTCCTGAGATCATGATGGGTAACTCTGCTATTTTATTTGCACGGAAGAATTTTTTTGCTGCATAGATCGCCGCCTTTGCATTCAGGGTATCAAAAATGGTTTCGATCAATAAAATATCTACACCGCCTTCAATCAAACCTTTTATTTGTTCGGTGTAAGCAGAAGCCACTTCATCAAAAGTAACGGCACGATAACCTGGATTATTTACATCGGGTGATAAACTCAATGTTTTATTCAAAGGGCCAATGGCTCCGGCAACAAACCTTGGTTTAGCAGGATCTTTCGCAGTGTATTCATCAGCAGCTTTTCTTGCGCATTGTGCAGAAGCTACATTCATTTCATAAGCTATGGATTGCATATCATAATCAGCCTGAGCAATTACAGTGCTGCTGAAAGTATTGGTTTCAATAATATCTGCACCGGCTTCCAGGTATTGTTTGTGGATGCCGATGATGATATCAGGTTGTGTAATGCTCAACAGATCATTATTACCTTTTACATCGGTATGCCAGTCTTTAAAACGTTCGCCACGGTAATCTGCTTCCTGCAGTTTATGGCGTTGTATCATGGTGCCCATAGCGCCATCAATAATTAATATTCTTTCTTGTAGTGCTTTTTCAATTGAATGCATAGCGCAACGATTTTAATAAGCTGAATAAAGGGCAACTGTACAAGAGTGCGACGCCAATGAAGTTGCACAATGGTATGCTGCCAGGTTAAAAAAATTATTGAACTGTTAAACGATTACGAATCCGTGAAGTTGTTGGAATGGCTTTCGTTTATTAGTTCTGTTTTTTTACAGGCTGAACAATAAACAAATCTGCCTGAATACAGGGCAAAGTTATAGAAAGATACCCGTAACACAAAATGTTACGGGTATTGATTTTGAATGCTGTTGTCAGCAGTATTTTATTTGAGCGGAGGGTTACATTTTTTGATCCAGATTGCAGTTTACTGTTATTTCGATAGACTTAGCTATATTTTCCCTGTACACTTTGGGAATTGAAATATTATGATCGGCCGGATTTACTATAAACTTTGATGATATATTTATTTTGCCTGTTTTAATATTGATAGTACCAGTTGAACTGATGCTTTTAATTACACCATGTATGTTTAAGTCTCCTTTTACAGTTACCGGGTAAGTACCATCTTTAGTAAAATTGATTGTAGTAATATCTGCAACTGTTCCTTTAAATGTAGATTTTGGATATTTGCTGCTTTCCATATACTCAGCATTAAAGTGTTCTTCCATCATTGCCTTAGGAAAGTGAAAACCTTTTGTAAGTACAGAAAACTGCAGCTCGCCGGTTTGGGTATTAAGTACGCTCAATACCTGGTTATTATCGGCTTTAATATTTTCTAATGCTGTTTTAGAGAAAAAAGATATGGAACCGTTTTTGGTATATACTTTTTGTGCGGATGCTGCAGCAGCAAACAGCAGTATTGTTGCTGCAGTAAAAAAGAAACTTTTCATGCTTTAATTTTTTATAAATGTATTATTTGATAATAAAACATCTTGTTAAAATAACATCTCCGGGAATTCCCATATCTGCATCAAAATTATACCCTGAACAAATACCTTTAAGTGCAATTTTGTTGCCAACAACCCGGGCTTCTGTTGCACCTTCCATTGTACAGTTTATAAAAGCGCCATCGGTTGCTGTTTTTAACAAAATAATAGTGTTGCCCTGTTGATCTTTTTTTATATCGGTTATTTCACCATCTACTTGTATCACTTTGTGATTGACTTCATCACCAATAAATTTATTTTTAGCAAGTATAGAGTCTGTTGTAAATGTTTTGTGTAATTCAACAGCAGAAATTGTTGCAGCTGGTTTGCTGCTTTCAACACTAAAATGTTTTTTATTATACATTTTATAACCGATGACAACGGTTATAAGCGCTATTCCTAAAATAGAGAACAGGATTGTTTTTTTTGCTTTACCTGGCATAAGTAATTGATATAAAAAGCGGCTATTATATTTATTGATACAGAACGGAAATATTAAACTGTCAGTTGCCTGATGTAATATAATTTTCTACAGGAATACGGTTGCTGATGCTTTTGGCAAGCGTCATTTCATCGGCATATTCCAGCTCGCCGCCAAAGGCAATGCCACGGGCAATAGTGGTGATTTTGACTTGTAAGTGGTTCAGTTTTTTACCAATATAATATATAGTTGTGTCACCCTGAATGTTTGGGTTGAGTGCAAAAATTATCTCACTGATGTCTTCTTTACTGATGCGGTCAATTAAAGATTCGATCTGTAGCTGATCGGGCCCAATACCATCTAATGGTGAAATGATGCCGCCTAAAACATGATATACCCCATTGAATTGCTGGGTGCTTTCTATAGCAATTACATCACGGATATTTTCCACCACGCAGATCATTTCCTGCTTACGCATTGTATTGCTGCAGATATTGCATAGATCCTTATCGGCAATATTATGGCAGCGGATGCAAAATTTTATTTCTTTACGTATAGTGGCAATGGCATTGCTGAAATGATTTACATCATTTACATCCTGTTTAATAAGATGTAATACCAGGCGCAGGGCAGTTTTTTTTCCAATGCCCGGCAGTTTGGCAAACTCATTTACCGCATTTTCTAAAAGTGTAGAAGAAAAAATCATTTGGCAAAAATAGGTTTTCTGTTGTGTTTATTTACACGAACCACAAACTATAAAATGATATCGCTTTCATTATCCCAGTTTTCACGAATAGCAATCTTTTTGGGTATTGCAATTACTTTTTCGGGCTGTAACTTTTTAGAATAATCTCCCGGATCCCATTTACCGTTATTATTATCATCGTATAATATCCTTATTTCATATTCACCCGGTGTAAATAATTTATTGCGCCATTCTTTACCGGTTATTGGGTAAGCTTCTTTTATAGTATCATCCTGTGTAAACTGAAGTACGGGATGTTTTGTAAAATCGACATTCCTAAAACGCAGTATCACATTGCCATAATCAGTTTCTTTTTTTGTTTTAAACTTAAGGGTATCAGTTTTGGCAAGTGTGCTGTCAATATTATCTGTAACCGCATCTTTAAAAATCAGTAAACGGTAATCAGCATCTTCAAGCCATTTATTTTTAAGAATAATTTTATTGCTGTCTAAGCTCAACAAAATATTTGCAATTGGAACGTAGTTGGTATCTGTTAATATAATTTTTGTGCTGTCAAATTTTTTCAGCTTATTGCTAAAATCAAGCTCCAGGTTATGCCTAATATCCTGCTTTTCGCTAACAGCTTTTGTAGTGTATTTTAATTTTTTTTGTGCAGCCGTTTTTGGTTTAACCGTGGTGCTGGTTTGTGGTTTCTCTTTTTTTTCTTCGGCATAAGCAAACAAATTTACCGGTGCTGTATTTTCTGTAAGGGTTACTATACTGTCTGCAAAAGCAAATATTTCTGTTTTTGAATTATAGGTTTTTCCACCGTCGCCATCGTTTAAAGCATACACATTAAAATTACCGGGAGGAAGATTGTTAAATATAAAACTGCCATCACCTTTTACATTGGCAATATATGTTGGTTTTTTCTGCTGTACGGATAAATCGTTGGCATCTCTATACAGCATCACCAGCAGGGTGCTGTCAATTTTTCCTGTTTCTGCAAGTATTACTTTGCCTGATAAGTTTAATGAATCGATAATATTGCCGGTAGAAAAAACATAAGTAAAACCTTTCAGCGGATTTCCTTCATTTACATCTTTTATGGCACTACCAAAATTTATAGCGTAAGTTGTATTAGGTAATAAAGTGTCTTTTAATTTTACAGTTACTGTTTTTAATTTGGTGTTTATTTCGGGGTAAATTTTCGGATAAGGGGATACTAAAATATTGGCCTGGATATCCTGTATTTCGCCAATATATTCATCAAATGTTAGCGTTATTTTATTGGAGGAAATATTGGTGGCTAATAATTTGGGACTGGAAGATACCAAAACCGGGGCAATGGTATCTTTTGTACCGCCGGAAATAGCCCCTATTTGTGCACAACCACTATTACTTATAGAAATTATGTACGCAGTTACAATAAAGATCAAAGAATATAAAATGCTTTTTACGCTCATTAAATTGTTTTGTATTGCAAACTTAACGGGTTTGCGTAATTGAGGCGGCAATAAAATCCTAATAATTGATTAAATTCCTTCCGTTTCGCTTTCTTCCAGGTCGTGTAATGCCACAGCAAGGCTGTTATCTTTTACAAAATTGCACCAATGACAATCTGGTTTGCCGCAGCCGGTGTAAAAATCACGTTCCTGTATCTTTTGCCAAACAGCAGTGAGCTGTTGTTTTACGGTTTCAATATCCTGCGGGCTGATAATAATTTTTTCCTTACGATATGCAGCCTTTTTATCCGGTTCCACAAAATCAAATTCAGTACTTATTACTTTCCAGTCTTTTTGATCATAATTATCAACTAATATTTTATAAAACACCGCCTGCCGCCAATAGCTGCCCCCATCAGGTTCTTTGTCATTTGGCCCTTTAATTTTAGGGATGGCTTTATCAATATCGCCACTTTTATAATCTACCACATTTACATTTTTACCATCAAACTCCAGCTTATCCAATTTCCCTTTTAACGGCACACCATTTACCACTACACCACGGATATTTCTTTCTACGGCTACTACTTTATTCCAGGTATTGATGTATTTATTATAATAATTCCGCAACACTTCATCACCATATTCTATCCGGCGGTCAAATGCTTCTTTGGTAAAGTTTTCACGGTGGCGGTGCATATACCAGTTAAAGTCTGCAATCATTTCTGCTACAGAAGGAAAAACATCTTTCTTTCCATCCTGCATCTTACGGAATAATTTTTCCAACGCATAATGTATGGCACTGCCAAACTCTGTGGCTTCGCTTTTACCGGTTGGTATGCGAATAAGATTTTTATAATAAAACCCAAGCGGACAATCTAAATAATTATTTAATGCCGTTACATTCATTACAAATTTTTCGAGCAATGCCATTATAAAATCTTCTTCGGGTTTTTCAATTTCTGGTGCCTGTACACTCAACTGCAACAGATCAAATGCAATTGTTTCTTCAGCAGATAAAATTATTTTTTCAACAGGAATAGGATGCTCCTGTAAAATTTCTGCAATGAACATAGAGGGCTCCATTTCCTTACCATCGTTTTTAAATTTGGCGTAAGAAATATATAAATGTTTTTCGGCTCGGGTTAATGCTACATAAAACAATCGGCGTAATTCTTCTTCATCAGAAGATACAGGTTGTGAAGAGAACATGGTATCGGGAAATTTATAACCACCACCGGGCTTTCGTTTCTTTTCCCAGCTGGATGCATTTACACCGGTAAAGAAAACGTATTCAAACTCCAGCCCTTTACTGCCATGTGCTGTTAAAAGATTAACGCCTTTATCATTACCTGCCACCTGCACCATTGGCAGCGGTAAATTTTCTTTTTCCATCAGATCTATAATGGCAATCAAACCTTCTAAATTCAATAACGGGCTGCGGCTGGTTTCTTCTTTTATAAAATCGAATAATGCAGTAAGCAATTGCAGTAATGAGATCTTTTCATCGCTTTTTAAAACATAACCAATAATACTGGCATGTTGAATGATATTGGCAAATAACTGTTGTAAAGTAAGGTTTGAAACATCGGCAATTAACTGTTCAATAACAGCGCTGATATTTTTTAAAGATGCGTTGATGCCGGTATCAAACAGATCTTTTGCCGGGGTGTTGGCTTTATCAAATAATAATTTGCGGAGCGATGTTAATTCGCCGGTATATTTTTTTTGATTTACTTCTACCGTAAGTTTTGCAATTTCAATGGGTGGGATTGAATAAAAATCGTAATGCAGTATTTCAAACAGCATTTCATCGCCGCCATAAGGAATATCATGCTCGGCATTCAGGTAACGTAGTACCTCAATCATTTTTTTTACAAAGGGATGTACCAGGATATTAATATTACGTTTGCTGTACACCGGAATATTTTTTAACCTGAAATATTTTGCCAGTTCTTCACCATATTTATTTTCTTTATAGATAATGGCAATTCTCCCCGGAGGAATATCTTGTTGAAGCAATAATGCAACCCGGTTGGTAATATCTGTCATCTCTTCTTTTACCGAATTGTATTCATGTATTATTGGTTGATTAGTTAAGGTGTTAATTAGTTTATTAGAAGAAATTAATTCTTTACTTAAGCCAGGGGTTTTTTTAACTAAACGTTCTTCGTTTTTGTTGATGAGTGTTTTTGAAATATCAAGTATGGGTTGTGTGCTGCGGTAATTATTGGTTAATACAACAGTCAGTAATTCTTTGGTGTAGGTTGTGGCAAAGCCCAGCATATTTTCCACATTAGCACCCTGAAAACGGTAAATGCTTTGGTCATCATCACCCACCACAAAAACATTCGGCTTATCCCAGTAATTAATGAGTAGCTGTACCAGCCTGTTTTGCGTACCACTTGTATCCTGGTATTCATCTACCAGCATGTATTGAAATTTTTCCTGGTAATTAGATAATACCGCTGTATTTTCTTCAAATACTTTTATCACCCAGTTTATCATATCATCAAAATCGTAGCGATTTTTTTTACGCATCAGGTTTTGATAATTATCAAACTCATTTACTGCAGCCCTCAGCTTTTCCATTTTCTCTTTTTCCTCTTCAACCTTATCGGTACGTGTATCTCCTTTTTTAAATTCTTTTACAGCACGTTTGGCAACATACTCATCCCGGTTAGGTAGGTCGGCAATGTACTCATCAATTTTTTGATTGATGAAAGCCGGTGTCCATCCTTCCCGTTTCATGGCAGAGAATAACCCTTTTAAATTGGTTATTTCAAAATATACATCGCCACGGTATCTTTTAAGCAGATGGTTTTTAGCAAAAGCATCAATCAATGTTTTAAACAACTGGATGCTTTCCAGTTCGGAAATTGCATCCAGCGAAGTCTTTTCAAACAGCGGTAAATTATCCTGTATAACATCATTACAAAAAGCATGAAAGGTATAGATGTTTACTTTATAGGCATCGGCGCCAATAAACTGCACCAATCTTTTACGCATGGCAATAGTGCCGGCATCGGTATAGGTAAGGCATAAAATATTTTCGGGCATTACATCGGTATCCAATAATATCTTTCCAATACGGGCAGCCAGTATTTGTGTTTTACCGGTGCCGGGTCCGGCAATTACCATTACGGGGCCGTCAGTAGCATTAACAGCTCTGCGTTGCTGATCATTTAGCTTTGTATATTCTTCACTAAATTTTTTTTGTAAGATGTCCCGGTAATTCAGCATTTACCAAAGATATACCTCAAAGCCCTCCCGAAAAAATTGGTATAAATACCGATACTTTAAACAAAGTGAATACTTTTATGTTTTATACAGGAACATGAACACGAATCAATATGAGCAAAGTTTACAGTTTTAAAACAATACAAAAGCTTCCCATTTCATTAGATGCTGCTTGGGATTTTTTCAGCAGCCCCGCCAATTTAAAAGAGATCACTCCCGATAATATGGGCTTTAATGTTGTATCCAAATATCATGGCGATAAAATGTATCCCGGACAAATTATTGAATATAAAGTAAGCCCGGTTTTGGGTATTCCTTTATACTGGATGACAGAGATAACACATGTGGAGGACAAAAAATATTTTGTGGATGAACAGCGCTTTGGCCCTTATAGTATGTGGCATCACCAGCATCATTTTAAAGTAGTTAATGGCGGTGTTGAAATGACAGATATTGTACATTACAAACTGCCCTTTTGGTTTTTAGGCGATATTGCCAATACCCTTTTTGTTAAAAAACAATTGAAGAATATTTTTGAATACAGGTATAAAATGGTGGAGCAAAAATTTCCATAAACCAAAGCTTATATAATAAATTAACATAAAGAATAGCACTAACCGGTATCATTATTGCAGCAATAAAGTTGTAAATTTAGCCGATGATATTCCGGATGAAAAATGTAACCTGTTTTTTATTATTACTTTTTTTTATAAACACTACTGCAGTTTTTGCCAGTCCATATCACTATTCACTACCAGCAAAAAATTATATTTATACCGACTCTTCTCTCATCCTCATTCCTTTCGAGTACAAACAATCTGCCTTATTTCATGCCTTTACTTATGAGGTTATTGATAGCGTGGTTACTAAGCTTTTAAAAAATGAGGCAATTACGCTTTCAATATATGGCTATGCACATCAGGATGAAGGCAGTGATACCATTTGCAAATACCTGTCGCTTAACAGGGCCTTATTTGTAAGGGATTATATATTGGGTCGAGGCGTTAAGGAAGACAGGATAATAATTGTGCAGGGGCTGGGTGCAGCCAGGTCTGCCAACAGTAATGTAAATAAAGACGGCCATGCGTTAAATTGCAGGGCGGAATTGATATTGAATTATCCGCTACCGCCGCCGCCGAAAATTATTGACAGGGACGAAGATGGTATTGCAGATACTACTGATGCCTGTGCAGATGAATTTGGATATGCAGCAAATAATGGGTGCCCTGATAAAGATATCATACTCATCCCTTTTGAATACCAGGAATCATCCTTATCTGCTATGACCTATAAAGTGTTGGATAGTGTTGTGTGGATGTTAAAACAAAATCCTTCTTTCACTATAAAAATTCAAGGCCACGCTTATAAACAGGAAGGTATAAGACAGGTTTGTGAAAGATTGGGAATGGAAAGAGCAGCGATAGTAAAAGGTTATTTCTTATCTCGTAATATTACTATTAGCCGCATTTTTTCGGTAGAAAATTTTGGTGCTACAAGACCATTAAATACCGGAAGGAACCCACAGGAGAAAGTTCTTAATTCAAGAGTGCAGTTATTTCTTTTAAAATAGCGTACTTAAAATTATCCGTTTACTGATTGCCCGGTTAAAATAGCTTCAAAACTAACAGGGCTGCCCATTACAATCTTATTTTCTTCCAGTATCTTTTTTATAGAAAAAAAATAAACTTCTTTTAACTGTGTAAATTCTTCAAATAATACCGGGTGCGTAAAATATTCTGCCATTATGGTATTGCCGTTTTTATTTATTTCGGTAAGATGTACGGTATACGAGGTGATGTACTGCTTATCAGTTGCCAGTAATTCCTTTATTTTGCTGATAACAGTTTGAATTACTGCAGCAGATGTATTTACTGCCACTTCTAATTTTATTTCTCCGCGGCGGTGCGTACGCATGCTCCAGTTGTCTACCACACTATCCACCATTTGTTTATTAGGCACTGTAACCAATGTTTTATCAGCTGTACGGATACGTGTGCTGCGTAAACCAATTCTTTCAACACTGCCTGTTACTGCATTTACTTTTACAATATCATCAACTGTAAAAGGCTTATCAAAAAAAATAATGAATGAAGCAATCAGGTTTTCCAGGCTTTCTTTTGCAGCTAATGCCACGGCTGCACCAACAATACTAAGACTGGTTAACAGGCCGCTAATTGGTTGATTAAAGCAGGCTTTAATCAACAACAGCACACTAATAATGCCAATAATTACTTTTAAAAAATCACGAAAGAAAATTACGAGCTGATCATCTGTTTTATCTGCAGTGCTGGCAGCATTATGTTCAAGTACCAATGAAATAAAATCAATTATTCTTAACAGGAACCGGGTAAAAGAAATAACGATAATAGCTATCCCTGTTTTGGTAAGAATTTCATCAATGGCATGCCCGTAAATTTTATATTGCCATGCTGAAGGGAAATTTAATTTATCAATAGAAAATATAGCGATTAAAATAACCAGTAACCATTCTAATGGTTCAAGCACCAGATCTACAAAGCTTTTTTTATCAACAGTTTTCCAAATGCAGTGAAACAGGCGGTATAACAATGCTGCAATGTACCGGGAGAAATAACGCTTAAAGATCAGCATCACTAAAATAATGCCACCAACAACGAAATAATTTCTTACAGTATTATCTAAAAAAATGTTATCTAAAAAATCCATAGAATAAAATTAATACATCTTCGGCATATTATTTTATCTGGTAAATATAAACACCGTCATCTTTAAGCAGATAGAGTTTTCCATTGGTGGCTTTTATGGTATAATAATCTCCAAAAAAAACTGGGAGTTGGTATTCTTTTAAAGTGAGCGAATTTAATTCGTAGCTGTATAATTTATTATTGCTGAAACCATACATATTTTTTGCAGACACCGCAACATTATTCCAGCTTAAAAAAGGAAACCTGTTTTTAAATGCGCCATAATAATCAAAAATATAAAACCCTTTTGCGGTATCGTACAGGTACACAAAATTATCTTTGTCTATCAAATTTATTGGTGATGGTACTGAGTCGAACAGCATTCTGAAATCTGTGGTTTCTTGCAACAGCCTGCCGTCATCATCAATTTTTTTGAGCTTGTAATCCTGTTCATCAAATAGCCAGATATTATTATCGTAAGATGTGGTAATACTTTGTACTGAGAAAATATTTTGCTTGCGGAGATTAATGGTATTACGGGTATTAAGAAATCTGTCCAGCACCACTACAGTTACAAAGTTTTTATAGTACAACAGTATTTTTAATGGATTTGTTACGTCAATAGCAGTAAGGTTTCCCAAACGCTTAACATCGTTAAATACACCTATAGAATCACCGGTGCCATTTAATTTTTTTAATTGATTACCAGCGGTGATAAGATAAATATTATCTAAATTATCTACAGTAAATGAAGTGTATTTGCCCTTGATGATTTTTAAAAACGAAAATGCAGAATCGTTTTGTGCCTTTGTTGCCACAGAAGTACTGAGGCACAGAAAAAAAATCAGTATGGTTTTTATTTTTTTCAATTTTTTAATATTATAATAAAAATCCAATCTCCTGCTTATCCCTCTTTAGGGGATAGGGGTATAATACTTCAACTCCAGATTCGTGCCATCAAATACTGCATAGCTGTCATACTTCATCCAGTCGCCTAAATTAATGTAAAGGCTATCATGCGGTAAGTTAAAGTTTATAGGAAAATGCCTGTGGCCAAAAATAAAGTAATCGTATTTTTCTTTCAGTAAAATTTTTTTGCAGTAAATGATGAGCCACTCTTTATCCTCCCCTAAAAATTTTTCATCGGTGCTGCCCGTTTGTGCCCGGCTGGTGCGGCTGAAATAATTGGCAATACCCATTCCAATATACGGCGGCAGTAGTCCAAACAACCATTGGCATATTTTATTACGAAAAATTTTTTTCATGAATTTATAACCATGGTCACCTGGCCCCAGGCCATCCCCATGGCCTATTAAAAATTTTTTGCCATTAAATTCAAAAGGTATCGGTTGAAAATATACAGGTATGTTGAGCTCTTTTTGAAAATAATCTTTCATCCACATATCGTGGTTGCCAACAAAAAAATGAATAGGAATACCACTGTCGGTAATTTCGGCGAGTTTGCCCAATATTCTTACATAGCCTTTTGGCACTACAGTTTTGTATTCGTACCAAAAATCGAACAGGTCGCCTACAATAAAAATTTCCGCAGCGTCAGTTTTTATTTCATTTAAGAAAGTAATTATTTTTTTTTCACGAAGCAGGCTTGCTTCGGCTGTAGGCGCACCGAGGTGAAAATCGGACAGGAAGTAAACTTTTTTATCAGCAGCAACTTCCATTAATCTGATAATTTATTTTTCTGTTGCAGATATTCCAGCACATCTCCTGATTCAATTTCAGGGAGGCCATTAGCACTGCCATTAAACCAATATATCCATGTTGCTGAAGATTGGCCATTGCAATAAACGGTTGTCACTTCTCTTTTATATAAAGTTGTTTCTCCTTCTTCGGCATACAAACCTTCATAATCATCCAGCTGCCCGATTACGTAAGAAAAATCATCAGCTTCATTAAGGGAATATAATTCCCCTTGTATAAATTTTTCTTCTGTTGTTGGTAAAGCCACTGGATAATCTCCCATATCGTACAATTTGCCTTTTACCACAGCATGACTCACCAGCTGAAAATATTTAGCTATATAATTATAAGCAGCATGTTGAAATCCGCTGCGGAGTGAACCATATACAAACAATTGCCGTGTTTCGTTTTTCATTATACAATAAAGGTAAATGTAAAAATGCAATTATGCCTGCACTAAAAAGCAATACACTTCTTTTGGCCCGTGTACACCCGTAACGAGTATTTTTCCCATGTCGACAGCTTATTTTTAATCAAAATAAATCTCATATAAATAAATTAAAGTAAGTAATGAGCAGGCATTTGTAAGCTAGAAAGAAAATAAACATATTTAGAGGTATATGAATTGGGCAAATTTAAACTGTCTGGCCTTGATACAATTTAAACCACCCTCCAAAAAAGAACAAAATAGGTATCGAAATTTGCGGAGAATTTTATAAAATAAAAAAACCGCCCTTGTTTATAGAGACGGTTTGTAATGTTTCAAGAATAACCATAAATTTATTCCGGTATGCCACCGCCGGCTCGTACACAATCCTTAGTTGCACTACCTTCTGGGGCAACACATTCCCAATGTGTTGTTTTTCCGTCTGCGTTCCAAACTTCAATACAACATCCATTGCATTGTTGATTCCCGGTTCCTGTCGAATAAGAACCAGCAGGGGGATTTGCTTTTACTACGTAAACACATACAAATGCAAGAGCCATTACAAAAAAGATAATTTTTTTCATTGTAATTTAATTTTAATGTAAAAAAATAGTTACAGTATAAAGATTGATTAAAAAAAGGTATATAAAAATTATTAGTTGCAATAAAATATTTCCGGTAAGAATAAAAATTACATCGGTTTGGTTATTTGCTATTGGTAGCTTCACCTGTAACTTCTGTTATTTTTTTAGCAGCATATTTAGCCACCTTTATGTTTGAAAAATTAATGGCAAGTCTGATCAAAATAAGCCTGTAAGGAGAAATTGTATTTGTAAAACTACGATAGCTTTCATCATATGTATAAGTTAGTACATTACGATTTTTTAAAAAGAAATTTTGAGCACTCAATGAAGCCGCAATCCGTTTCTTAAATAATTGTATACCATATCCAAAGGAATATTTAACACTACCACGGTAATAGCCCTGTGCGCCATTTTTGTTACTATTTAAAAAGCTCAGAAAACTTAAGTTTCCATACTTAGGACTAATAGAATACTGAAGAGAATGCCCCCCTGAAAATGTGACACCACTAAATTTTGTATTGAAATCTTTGTTTCTTTGGTATATATATAAAATGTTGGCATTAAAATAAAAGTTGAACCTTTTTGTTGAGGGCATTTGATAATTGAAATAATTACCAATGCTATATGAATTACCGCCGTTATTTGCAAAACTTACCAGTTTATTGGATGAGGGTTCATATTTTCGGAAGAAATTGATATTGTCGAACGAATAATAAAGCCCGGTGCTGTTAGAAATTGTTGCTTTCTTCCTCTTCACAAATTCTATAGTATTATTTATATATTTTGTTGGTCTTAAGTGTATATTACCGATTTGGCTTTGCAATGGGTCAGTATAGTTTTGTACAGGAATCAAAAAATCAGCTCCTGGTTTTTCAAAAGCTAATTCTGTAATGTATCTTACTGAAAGACTGCTGGAAACAAGCTTTTTATAATTAAGGCGTATTTGTGGAAGATAAAAGAGGTTATTTTGATTACCGTTATTATTTACAATAAATAATTCTGATGCAAGGGTTAGTACTAATCTCTTTTTTGTGTTTATGTTTTTGCCAAATTTATAATAGGGCTTTATTGAAATCTGCCGAGTAAATAAAGTATCACCATTACTATATAATAATTTGCTGTTTTCATTTGTAGCGGCATCAATAGTATATTGTTCAAAATCCTGTGCCAGTCTTTTGTTGTAAATCTGGAATCCAAGTTCCTTCTGGAAATTTGGATTGGTATTGTTCAGGATATTGTATTCAGCAATCCAGATAAATTCAGTTGGTTTTGCTTGATTATTAATACTGTCATAAGCCTTTGGGTTGAAAAAATTTACACGGTTTTGTACTTGCTCTGTTTGAAAAGTACCTGCAAAAGAGATACTTTTTGTAATTGATCTGTTTTTGCGGTGCACAAGACTTGTATTAAATCTCAATTTCTCCCTTTCAGCTAAATTCTTTGTACTGTTAGATATTGATGGAAAGTTATAGTTATTAATGTAGCTCGCCGAATTATAATAGTTAACATATTGAATATTCAAACCAATGTCATTAGCTGAATCAATACGATTGCCAAAGTCAATTGAATAGTTGGCTAATTTATCCCTGGTTAATTTAGTATTGCTGTTATTAATTGTTAATACATCGCCATTGTAAATTTTTGTATTTAACTGTTCACTTATTTTGTCTCCTGCCCATGAACCTTGTACAGAAAAATCAGATTTTTTTCTTAAAAAAGTAGCACCAGCATTTTTATTTAAATTTTTTCGTTGATCATATAATAGGGCGGTCGTAGAACTTTCCCCATGGATGTTTGCATCAATAGTTAATATATTTATGACGATATTATACCCCTGGTTTTTATAGATATTTGGCAAATCTTCTACTAGTTCCACTTTATATATATCTTTTGCCCTGATTGCTTTTAATACGTCAACCCAGCCATTCTCTAACCCTTTTCTTTGCTTTCCATTTATCAAAAACAATATTTTCTGATCATTTTTGTATTTAGGCAATGTATAGTCATTCTCCAGGATAATAAATGGCAGCCTTTGCAGTGCTATAAGAAGCGATCTATCTTTATAAATGCTATCATTTTGGGGATAATAATCAAATCCTATAAGGGTTTCTGTTACAATTCTTTTTTTACTTTTTACAATGACTTCCGACAGCGATTTTAAATCCAGACTAATAGCTGTGTCACTGTAAATTTTTAATTTTTTATAACCTGGTATTTGAATAAGTTTGTTTTCAAACTCTAATTGAAATTCAACGCCGCTTTGTAAAAATATTTTTTCATTCAGGAATGATTTAGTAAGCTGATTGCCCTGGATTACATTTACTCTAGTTTTCTTATAATTTGTATTTGCTGTAGTGTCAGCGGTAATTGTAAGTGTATTAATACTTTTTTGTGCTGACAAATTTTCCTGTCCGAAACAAGTAAACAATAATAATATATAAGCCTTATTTATTTTTTTCATTACCTGGAATATTGTTACTATTGTTTTAAATATTTATTTAAAACAATAACCCTACCCATTTTTTTATATTCGACAGGGTATATTTCATAGTCTTTGTTTTCGTATTTGAATTTATTTTCAGTATCCAGTATTATATTAGGACTATTAATGAAAGATTTCCCAAAGCGATTATGGAACAATTTTATGGAGTTTATTCTGGTGAAAACAAAAAATAAACTGTCCGAATTTGCGTTTTGCATTGCAAAACTTTCAATGCCACTAATACAACCTGTGCAGCCTGATCCAGGTATTATTGTAATTTTTGCCCCTTCTTTTATATTTTCTAATTCACCAAACTCTTTTAGTGGCTGGTTATTAGGAGCGGTCTTACAACTATTTCCTGTAATTATCATTAAGGTTAAAAACATCAAAAAACATGTTGTCCTCATCTTTGTTATTTTTTAAGCGTTGTATAAATAATCCCTTTTCGGTAATAAAGTAGGTAAAATACGAATAGGTTTCATTAAACTCTTTATATCCCAAGTAATTAAAATTCCCATCATAAATAAGTAAATGAAATGCCTTTGGGCCATTTACCTTTTTATTTTGCCGAACGGCTTCGGAGGGCTTTAATAAAAACCTATAGAAAAGATGCCTGTATTTGTCAAATGCGATTCCTCTAAATGAATATTGGCCATAAAAATGTTCTTGAATTTTATTCTTTTGAAATTTATTTTTCCCAGTTGCTTTATAGGGAATAATATATTGACTAATATCCGGGAACATTGTTCGATAAGATACAGTTTTATCTTTAATATTGAATAGAGCTACAGTACTACTTGCTGGAAAAGAAAGGCACATTATGCTATCACCAATATTGCAATTGTATACCATTCGATAATAAATACCACCCCAGTCATTCCCCCAATAATCAATAGGATAGTTTACATAAAAATATCTTCCTTCTTTATTACTTTCACATACTACGTATTTACATGAATCATTTACACTATCGTTCTCTCCAATGGAGGAACCGGTATAAAATATTGATCCTTTATATAACAACGGTAATTGAGATGAAGATATCCTTGGTCTTGGGTATTGCTTACCAGCTATGTGATCTTTTTCTGCTGCGATTAAAAAACTATCTCTACAGATTTGCACCTTATTAAATAAATATGCGAAATTATTTTTTTCTGAATACGCAAATATTGAATCTGCCGAGTAAAACCATGCACCATCTATGGAGATATGTCTATCCCTTCTTGCAAAACTATCGAGTTTAATTTACCAACTTTTTTGCCGGCTAAATTAAAAAAACTTATTAACCAGCTTCCTTCATTTTGAATAAGCAATATTGAGTCATGATAATGGATGTTTTTAGAATAAGGATAAGTGGAAGAATCTACCCGAATTTTAATACTATCAACAAGCATTAAATAGTCAGGATCTGATAATTTTATTTCCTTGTGTTTGTAAGTACATCCACTAATAATTGCTAGTATTACCACGAAATATTTTCTCATAAAAGTTTAATAGTGGTGCAAAATTGCAGTGACTGGTATAATATAAAAATCAAAAAAAAATCTTGAAAAATTTATTACAATTTGAAATAATATTATTACGTTTATGTATATTATTAATCTGTTATTTTATGGATTTTGGCCTAAAACTCAAAAAAATCAGACGTGAGAATAATTTAAGCCAATTAGATATGGCTGAGATTTTATTTACTATCCAAGGAAACTATAGCCAGTACGAATCGAACCAAAGAACTCCATCTTTTGACCTACTAAAACGATTAATCGGAAAATTTAACCTCGATGCCAGTTGGCTTTTATCAACAAATGATTGCCAAACAGTTCTTAAAAACGATACTCCTGTTGATGTGGCTGAAAAATTGTTAAATATCGAGAAAAAAATAGATGAAATTTTATCAAAGATATAGTTGTATGCTACTAACTCGAACCAGTATGAAAATATCAATTGTTTTAATTTTATTTCAACTTTTCATCTCAGTGAATTGTAAGGCTCAAAATCAATACCATTTACCTGACAGTCTTTCGTCGTCATTCGAGCGAATTAATCGAGATATTCGTATACCTTGCCAATTTGGAGTAAAATTCAGCAAGCGAGAAAATGGTAAACCATTTTTTACTACCAAAGATTCTGCACAACTTGAATTCGATTTTTTTAACTTTAGTAGTGTTCCGTTTTACAACCCTAAGCAAACTATTTTAGAAACTGCAAGATCTTATTATGGTTGGATATTACAGAGGAATGACACTTTAAAGGCTGTAAAACTTGCTAAGATTTATGAAAATAAAGATTACGCATATTTAGTTTATAATATTAAAGACGTATCTGGAGAATTTTATCAATTAATAGCAAGAGAAGGTGGTGTACTTTTTAGCATCAAAATATTTGGCAATAAAATGCTAAGGAAAAATCAACTAAGTAAATTAGAGCTACTTTACTTGTTCAATAAAAATTAGCAGTGTACACCATAGGATTGGGTTTTGTGCAAGGTAGGGCTGGACAAACTAAGTTCAGCTAAGGGGCTTGAACGTTAAAAATACAGCTTGCATGTCAACGTTATTTTTAAAGAAGCTATTTGTAAGCTTCCACTAAAAAGCAATACACTTCTTTTGGCCCGTGTACACCGGTAACCAATGTTTTTTCTATATCGGCAGTACGGCTGGGGCCGCTGGCAAATGTTATTAAGGAGGGAATATTGCCGATGTATTTTTCTTTTACTGATTGCAATGCATCTTTAATATCGAACACCAATTGGTTGGTATAGGCAATACAGATATGAACAGGCGCATACACACTTACTGTTCGTCCGCTTTGTTGTGCTGCACTCATTACAATAGTGCCGGTTCGGGCAACTAAAAATTCGCAACCGGTTATTGAGGCATCGCAGGTCGAGAGACTGATGGTATTACTGAAATCTGCATTCCATTTGTCTTCGTTACAATACACTTTTGTCCATTGCTTTTCGGCTAATAATTGCTGCAGCTGCTGTACCATATCTTTTTCATCGGTACAAAAAGCAAACTTCCCCTGAATCTTTACAAATTCCTCTGCAAACACTACTTCCAAATCGTCGGGAGCAGGTAAAAAAACAGAATTGGTTCCTTCACTTTGCGGAAAAGGCAAAGGCACCGGATTGCTCAGTGCCTGCCTTATTTTTTTTAAAATATTTTCTTTAGCCGGTGAAGTAGCCATAAAAAAAATTAAATTGCTGGTGGTGTTTTAAGTTCCTCGGGCATTTCGGTTCCTGGTGTTTCACTTACCTCTTCTTTCGGATCAACAATTATATCCAGGGCTTTCTTTTCTTCATAAGGCCTTCTACCAATCAATGTTTCCACATCACTTTTAAACAGTACTTCTTTCTTTAATAATTCTTTTGCCAGTTTTTCTACATCACCCTTTTTTTCAATAAGTAATTTTTTAGTGATCTGATATGCGTTGTCAATTAATTTACGCACTTCCTCATCAATCATTTTGCCTGTTTCTTCACTAAATGGTTTTGTAAAAACATTTTCCTGGTTAGGGTCGTAATAACTGATATTGCCTACTTTATCATTCATGCCGTAAACGGTGATCATGCTGTAAGCAATTTTGGTGATCTGCTGTAAATCGTTACTGGCACCGGTGCTTATCTTTCCAAAGAAAATATCTTCACTTGCCCTGCCACCCAGTGTCATACAAATCTGATCCATCAGCTGATCTGTGTTGTACAGGTACTGTTCTTTTGGCGTGTATTGGGCATAGCCCAATGCTGCACTGCCCCTTGGCACCACGGTAACTTTTAATAAAGGATAAGCATGCTCCAGATACCAGCCACATATTGCATGGCCAGCTTCGTGGTAAGCAATAATTTCTTTTTCCTCCGGAGAAATAATTTTATTTCTTTTTTCCAGTCCGCCAATAACCCTGTCAATCGCATCCTGAAAATCACTCATGTCTACAGATTCTTTACTTTTACGGGCAGCAATAAGAGCAGCTTCGTTACATACGTTGGCAATATCTGCGCCTGCAAAGCCGGGAGTTTGTTCGGCCAGTTTATGTATATCTAATGTTTGAGAAATTTTTATAGGCTGTAAGTGCACTTTAAAAATTGCTTCTCTTCCAACCATATCCGGACGATCGATGGTGATTTGCCTGTCGAAACGGCCGGGACGTAATAAAGCACTATCCAAAACATCGGGCCTGTTGGTAGCTGCAAGAATAATAATTCCTAAATCAGTTCCAAATCCGTCCATTTCCACCAGCAATTGGTTCAAGGTGTTTTCTCTTTCATCGTTACTCATCATCACATTTTTTCCTCTTGCCCTTCCTATGGCATCAATCTCATCTATAAAAATTATGCAGGGTGCTTTTTCCCGTGCCTGCTTAAACAGATCTCTTACACGGCTGGCACCAACACCTACAAACATTTCTACAAAATCACTTCCGCTTAAACTAAAGAATGGCACCTGTGCTTCTCCGGCTACGGCTTTTGCCAATAATGTTTTACCTGTGCCCGGAGGGCCAACCAGCAATGCACCTTTTGGTATTTTACCACCCAGGGCTGTATATTTTTTTGGATTTTTTAAGAAGTCAACTATCTCCATTACTTCCACTTTGGCTTCATCTAAACCGGCAACATCGCCAAAATTTATATTTACCCTTGTGCCTTTGTCAAACAAAGTGGCTTTAGATTTTCCGATATTGAAAATACCACCTGGCCCACCACCACCGCCAGGTCCGCCAACCTTACGCATCATTAATACAAATAATAAACCTATTAACAAAATGGGTAATAATGTACTTACGATCTGTCCAAATAATTCTCCTTCGTCATCGGGGCTATCAGGTATTTCTTTTATTTGAGGATTTTTTGCATAAAAGTCTCCCAGTTCTTTTGCGTAAGATTGAATCTCTTTAAAACTGAAATATAGCTGCGGCTGATTTGCTTTTAAAGCAGATTCATACTTGGTTGGATTTTCTTTATCGTCCAAAATATTTTTATAGAAAGCAGCTTTTTTAATTAAACTGTCTTTACTAATAAAAATCCTTACTCTTTTGGTGTTACGGATAGTTTTTATTCTTTCCACATCACCCTGTTTTGCCATTTCATAAAATTTCTGCTGGTCGGTTTCCACACCTGTAGAACCAACTCCCCTGTAAAGGTTCCAGGCTATAAGAGCAACAATAAAAATTCCATATACCCAGTATATATTGAACCTGCTTTTCTTTTTTTGTGGATCTTCTCCTGTTGGGGGTATATTATTATCAGGGCCCGGTTTCCTGTTACTGTTTTGTTGATTCATATTATTATTTGCCATGGTTTGTTGCCTGCTTAAAACTTAGTTATGTTGCTTAAGCTATAGACGATTAGGTTTGAATATTATTTTAAATGCAGGTAAAGTTTATTGCCGTATTTTAATCGTTGTGCTCCGTTACTAATGCATCGCTCCACATTTCTTCAAGCTGGTAGAACTTTCTGGGTTCCGGCAGCATAATATGCACTACAACATTAATATAGTCTATCAAAATCCACTGTTGTGCCTGCCTGCCTTCATGCTTGTAAGCCATTTCATCACATTTATTTTTTACATCTTCCTCTATGAAATCTGCAATGGCCTTTATCTGTGTATTGCTGTTGGCCTGGCAAATAATAAAAAAATCTGCAACAGCTTCGGGAATTTTTCTCAGGTCGAGGCTTAAAATATTTTCACCTTTTTTCTCCTGTATGGCATTTATTATGGCTTTAAAAATTTTGCTGCTTCTGGTAAGTCGTACTACACTGTTTTTTTTTCTGGTATTTAAAACTTTCAGGTTGCTCAAATTGAAATTATGTTTTGTTTTATGTTGTTTTACAACTGCAATAATACTCCTAATAATGGCTTAAGTAAACTTTTGTTATTTACAAACTAGCCGTAGCTTGCAATTAATGGCAAAAATAACACTTCTTTGCCATTTGAGTAATGATGCCCAAGCCTGCTTTTATTAAAGTATTAGATAGTGTGGATAGTACCAACAATTATGCCATGGCAAAGGTACGCACCGGAATGGCGGAACATGGCCAGGTCTTTGTTGCAAAGGAACAAACAGCTGGCAAAGGCCAGCGGGGGAAAACCTGGCAAATGGAGGCAGAACAAAATATAGCCCTGAGCCTGATAGTAAAGGCAGATAAGTTAAAACAAGAGCAACAATTTTTGCTGAGCATGGCAACGTCTTTAGCGGTATATGAGTTTTTTAAAAAATATGCCGGCGACCAAACTAAAATAAAATGGCCAAATGATTTGTATTGGTGTGACAGAAAGGCAGGGGGCATTTTAATTGAAACTGTTTTTACCGGAATGAATTGGAAATGGGCTGTGGTGGGGATTGGCATAAATATTAATCAAATCCGGTTTAACAGATCATTGCCTAATCCGGTTTCTTTACAACAAATTACCGGTAAAAATTATGATGTAATTGAAATGGCAACGGAACTATACAATTTTGTGATAAAACGGATTGAAAAAATTTCTGCCCAGTCAACAAAAAAAATAGTTAAGGAATATAACCTTCATCTGTATAAATTGAATGAACCGGTAAAACTTAAAAAAGCAAATGCTGTTTTTAAAACAATGGTTAAAGAAGTTACGGCGCATGGTCAATTGTGTACAATTGATACTATAGAACGTTATTTTTATTTTGGAGAAGTGGAGTGGGTGCTATAACTCTTCAGCTTCTCTTGCCTCTTTTTCAAATTTATTATTGTAGTAGCCTTTCTTTAAACTCTCCCAAAGATATTTTGCAATAAAAAAAATGTAGCCATGATCTTTAAATTGTTCTATATGACAAAGCTCATGCTTTACCCATCTTTCATCCTGTAAAAATTGTTCTTTAGTGGTGTTATGCAGATGAATTGTTTTACCCAATACTATTGCCACACTGTTACTGCATAATTTTTTGGAGGCAAGTTTTGCCAGCCATGAATTTTCTTTTATCTGAAAAGATGTTTTGTTCAAAACAGGGATACTAATTATTTGGTGCGCCACTATCTATCCAGCAAATGAATGCATTTACCTGTGCCTGTGTTATTGTTCCGGTTTGTGGCATTGCACCCGAAAGTATTTGTGCATGTATGTTCGATTTTTTTGCATTTACTTCGGCATAAGATGTAAGCGGGCCACCGGAATTTGTACTGCCGCTTGCGTGGCAGTTACTATTGATAGAGCAAACTGTTGTTAGTATTGGGGTCACATCAGTAGAAAATTTTGGTGTAATACCAGTACATGAAAATGTTCTTACATTGCTGCCACTACCGCCGGAACCTGTACTGCCGCTTTTGCTACACCCAACTATAGAAATTACTGCAATAAAAATGATGAGAGAGACGATTGTTATTTTTTTCATGTGTAAAATTTTGATGTGTTATATAGTCAATAACGTATTTATTGTGCCGCGAGTTGCCAGGCTTGTAAAATTTCTTCGGTATGTTGTTTGCTTTTTGGCTTTAAAAATATTTTTTTGACAATTCCTTTTTCATCTATTAAAAATGTGGTACGGTGCAACCCCATATAATTTCTGCCATACAATTGTTTTTCGCCCCATACCCCATATTTATCAATAATGGTATGGTTGGGGTCGGAAATTAAAGTAAAAGGCAGATCATATTTGGTTTCAAATTTTTTATGTTTTTTTTCTTCATCAGGACTAATGCCTAAAACCACAAAACCATTTTTTTTCAATAAACCAAAGTTATCTCTAAGGTTACAGGCTTGTATGGTGCAGGTTGGTGTATCATCTTCAGGATAAAAATACAACACTACTTTTTGCCCTTTAAAATCAGCTAACGAAACAGTGTTGCCGTTTTGATTTTTGCCTTTAAATGCCGGTGCTTTACTACCTTCTGTTACTAATGTCATGTCTTAAATCCCTAAAGAGGCTTTTAAAAGTGATTAATATTTTTTGCTTCGTTCTTCTCCATTTCCCCCTTCAGGGGACAGGGGCACTATCTTATAAAATGATAAACTTTCTCTGTTACATTTCCCACCTGGTCTTCGACTGTAATTTTTAATTCATGCTCTCCGGCCGGGCACATTTCATCAAAAGTATAAAAAAATGTTCGCCCTTTATCATTACTAAAACGCAGCCAGTTACCGTCTAATGTCGCTGTAAAGTTTTTTATTTCTTCCGTATTGTCAATAATAACAAAGGCAAGGCGGTTTAGTTTAGCCGCATTCATCCCTTCCTTAAAACCAATTGCAGAAATTTTTGGGGGAATGGTATCGATCATTAGTTGAAAATTTCCGAACTCCCTGAAGCTGGCTTTGTACCAGCCATTTTCGTATTCAGCTTTTGCATAATCGTCTTTTCCATTGGTAAAACGATGCATCACCATTTTACCAGGTAAGGCTGATGTTGCTTTTATTTTAACAGGAAAGTAAACATGCACCGGAACACTTACATTGTGTAATTGATAAATGGGATAACCCTGAGTGGGTATAATTTCAGTATAGCGAAAACGTATAGAGTCGTACAAAGCATTTTCGGGTAAGTAAAAACTGATATTGCTGTTTTCAAATACATTAATAAAGCCCGGATGAAATTCTGTTGATTTAAAAAATGCTGTTGGCTCAGGTTTTGCTTTTGCAGCAACTTCCGGCCCACGTTTTATTTGAAAATTCGCAACTGATGTGTTACCGTTTGCATCTTTTACAATTATTTTAATATTATGAATGCTGTCATCTTCAAGTGAAATTACACCATCACCATTTAGAGTTTTGTAGATACCATTAACATAGCCGGGTAGTTTTGATAAATGTTCTACAAACGGCCCGCCACTGCTTCTCAATTTATAATCGATATGGGCATTTAAATAACGGGTCTCATCGTAACCAATGCTGTCTATCTGAAAACCAACAATGGGAATTTCGTTATCATACAAAACAGCTTCATAAATACCATTGCGGTTACTGGAACCGGTGTAACTGTCAAATGTTGAAATGGCAAAACTTACTTTATCTGTATTGCTTATTAATAAAGATGGAGAAGTAATATAAACCCCATTTATTTTTTTAAGCGAATAAAATTTAGGACTTTGTTCATAGGTGCTGATGCGCCTGTAGTAAAGTGCTAAACGTAAAATATTGGGCGGCACATTATCAGGTATAGGAAATCCAAATAAAGAAGGGTTTAATACTTTATCTGTTTTTGTGTCTCTTATTTCAAAATGTACATGTGGCCCCTGCGAACCCCCGGTGTTGCCACTATATGCAATAAACATCCCTTTTATTACAGGAAATAAATTTGCCGGAATATCTAAAAAAACTTTCCAGCTTTTTAATTTGTATTGTTGCTCCTTTACATATTTTTCCAGCTCGGGGTTAAAATCATTTAAGTGAGCATATAAAGTGGTTAATCCGTTGGGATGATTAATGTAAATAGCCCTGCCAAAACCATAAGGTTCAATTTTTACTTTGGCGATATAACCAGCTGCAGCAGCCAGCACCTGCAGGTTTTGTTTTTTATCAGTTTTACAATCAAGCCCCATGTGGTAATGATTGGGCCTCAGCTCTCCAAAATTTGCTGCTAAAGCTTTTGTGGCCACCACAGGCCAGGTAAAATAACCCTGCGGATAATTTTTAGAGGGAAAGATTTGTGCTTTAACAGTAGGAAAAATAAAAATTAATATAGAGAATGCAACTGCTTTTTGTAAATTCATATCCTGTTATAAGCAACAAATTTAATTTTAAAATCATTACTAAAATCATTTACCATGAGCGTTAATTCAAAACACATAGCTACATTTTTATTAGGTGCTGCTGCAGCATTGGCGGCCTCAAAATATATGAGCATGACTCCCGAAGAAAAAGAGAAGCTTGCTGCAGATTTAAAAGATAAGGCCAACAAAGTAAAAACCGAGGCAGAAAATTTTGCAGAAAAAGCAAAAGAGTATTTTGAAGAATTAAAAACCAAAGGCGCAGAGGCCTTTAAAGAACATTTTGCAGATGCGGAAAAAACAATGAGTGATTTGTTTGGAAAAAAAGATAATTCTACAGCTAATCCTTCATAGAATTTTAGATAATTTCTAAAAAACTGTGCTTATATATGCACAGTTTTTTTATTTACAGCATTTACAATTACTTTTGCTCGCCTATATAAGGCAAAATACTTATGCCAAAAGACAATTCCATTAAATCAGTACTTATTATCGGCAGTGGCCCCATCGTTATTGGCCAGGCCTGCGAATTTGATTACAGCGGTACCCAGGCTGCAAGAAGCATCAGGGAAGAGGGGATAAAAGTTATCCTTATCAACAGTAATCCGGCTACAATAATGACCGATCCCATGATGGCCGACAGGGTTTATCTGCTTCCATTAACGGTTGAAAGCATAGAACAGATACTTGAAGAAAATGATATTGATGCTGTATTACCTACCATGGGTGGCCAAACCGCACTTAACCTTTGTAAAGAGGCTGATGAGCTGGGCATCTGGGAAAAGCATAATGTAAAATTAGTTGGCGTTGATATTAAAGCAATAGACAAAGCAGAAGATAGGGAAAAATTCCGCCAATGGATGATTGAAATGGGCATACCGGTTTGTGATGCAAAAATTGCCAACTCATTTTTAGAAGGAAAAGAATTTGCACAGGAAATTGGTTTTCCGCTGGTGCTTCGTCCATCATTTACACTGGGTGGCAGCGGGGGAAGCATTGTATTTAAAAAAGATGAATTAGACGAAGCATTGAACAGGGCCTTAACTGCAAGCCCTATGCATGAAGTATTGGTAGAAAAAGCGGTGCTGGGCTGGAAAGAATTTGAATTGGAATTATTAAGAGACGCTGCAGATAATGTTGCTATAATTTGTACCGTAGAAAATTTTGACCCAATGGGTGTGCATACCGGCGACTCAATAACCGTTGCACCGGCTATGACACTGAGCGATACAGCTTTTCAATTGATGCGTAACACAGCTATACGTATGATGAGGGCATTGGGTAATTTTGCCGGTGGTTGTAATGTACAGTTTGCATTGAATCCGCAGACAGAAGAAATAATTGTGGTGGAAATTAATCCAAGGGTTAGCCGCTCATCTGCCCTGGCAAGTAAAGCAACCGGTTATCCCATTGCAAAAATTGCTGCCAAACTGGCTATTGGTTATAACCTGGATGAACTAAAAAACCAGATCACTCAATCCACATCGGCTTATTTTGAACCGGCACTGGATTATGTTATTGTAAAAATACCCCGCTGGAATTTTGATAAATTTAAAGGAGCCGATGATACATTAGGCTTCCAGATGAAATCGGTTGGTGAAGTAATGGCCATTGGCAGAAGCTTTGCTGAGGCAGTGCAAAAAGCCTGTCAGAGTTTAGAGAATGATGCAGTAGGATTGGGATATTACGGAAAAAGCCTGATGCAATCGGATGCGTTGGTGGAGTATATTAAAACCCCAAAATGGGACAGGATATTCCGCATTAAAGATGCGTTAATGTCTGGTGCCAGTATCAAACGTATTTGCGAAAGCACAAAAATTGACCGCTGGTTTATTTACCAGATTCAAAAAATTTGCGACTGCGAAAAGGAGATTGCTAAATACCATTTTAAAACCCTGCCCGATAATCTTTTAACCGAAGCTAAATTATTAGGCTTTAGCGATGAGCAGATAGTACACATTATGAATGATGGTGATGCGGATGAGCTTTACGAAAGAAGAAAAGCCATGGGCCTTACCCGTGTGTTTAAAATGGTGGATACCTGTGCCGCAGAGTTTGAAGCAAAAACGCCTTACTTCTATAGTACGTTTGAAAATAAATAACAACGCTATGCTTTACAAAGCAGGATGACGGAATTTTTTTCTGTAAAAAACCAGGGGCATGAAATTGGTATTTAAAAAATTATTTTCAATTCTGCTTGGTTTACTTGTTGGGCTTATCATCTGCGAAATTGGTTTACATTTTTATAATCCTTTGCCCTTTGCTATCTCTAAAGGGAAACTGGTATTACCTGCAAACCAGAAAATGGTTTATAAAAATACCTGGATAAAAAAATTAGACAGTACTATTTATTACTCAAGAAATTCTTTAGGCTTTCGTGGACCTGAACCAACTGATAGTGTAAACAAATTATTATCGGTTATCTGTATTGGCGGCAGTACTACCGAATGCCGTTTCATCAGCGATTCACTTACCTGGGCTTATCAATTATCTGCAAAACTTAAAGACAGTCTTCCTGCTATATGGTTAAATAATGCCGGTGTTGATGGCCATTCCACTTTTGGCCACCTGCTGCTTTTAAAAGAATATATCACCAGGTTAAAACCCAAATATGTAACCTTTCTTATTGGGGTTAATGATATTGAAAATGATAAGCCGCAGCAGTACGATATGATGAACGAAAAAAAGATCAATTATCTATCTGCAAAAAGTTTTTTTAAATCGTTGATCAATAAAACAGAATTGGGCTCCACATTTTTTCAGTTATATGCTATTAAGGGAGCGTACCGGAAAGGCCTGATCCATAAAGAAGTGGATTTTGCCACACTTAAAGACACAGTATTAACCGAGTCGTACAAAGCCGATATTTTAAAGAAACAAGCAATTTATTTAACACAATACCGGCAGCGTATCAGCAATATGATTGCCATCTGCAAAGCCAATAATGTAAAACCGATATTGCTTACGCAGCCATCATTATTTGGAAATTATACCGATAGTGCCACAATGATAAATATGGCCAATAAAATGATACCTGACGCAACGCCGGTTTGCAATGCTGCTGTAATGGAAAATGTGCTGGAGTTATATAATGATGTGGTACGATCCTTCGTTAACCAGGTAAAAGTGGTTGACCTTGCTGCGCTAATGCCCAAAAATAGTAATTATTATTACGATTTTATACATTATACCAATGCAGGTTGCAGCAAAATAGCTGCAATACTTTCAAATGAATTGATTCCTTATTTAAAAACCAATAATTAAGAGAATAATGTTATTTAAAAGCCTAAAGCTGACCAAAAAAAATTATTTTTGCCTCGCAATTATAAAAGGGGCTTATGAAAATGGTATTTCCCTTTATATTTTCACTTTTTTAAATTCCACACATGCAGGCAATTGAGCATAATGAAAGTAAGGTATCGGCAAAAAAGAAAATAATCGTTTTGGGTAGTGGCCCCAACAGAATTGGCCAGGGTATTGAATTTGACTATTGTTGTGTGCATGGTTTGATTGCTATTAAAGAAGCCGGTTATGAAGCCATTATGGTAAACTGTAACCCCGAAACCGTGAGTACAGATTTTGATATTGCCGATAAACTATATTTTGAACCTGTTTTTTGGGAACACCTTTGGGAAATTGTAGAACATGAAAAACCTTATGGTGTAATTGTACAGCTGGGCGGACAAACAGCATTAAAACTGGCTAAGCGTTTACATGAAAAAGGGATAAAGATCATTGGTACCTCATTTGATAGCATGGATATAGCCGAAGACCGTGGCCGCTTTAGTGATATGTTGAAAGAACTCGGTATTCCTTATCCAAATTATGGTACGGCTTTTAATACCGACGAAGCCATCGAAGTTGCAAAAAAAGTGGGCTATCCGGTTTTAATAAGGCCAAGTTATGTTTTGGGCGGACAAAGAATGCGTATCGTTATAAATGATGAAGATCTTGAGAAAGGTGTATTAAGTTTAATTAAGCATTTACCAGGCAATAAAATATTGATCGATCATTTTTTAGACCGTTGCCAGGAAGCAGAGATAGATGCCATTTTTGATGGAGATGATTTTCATGTAATGGGCGTGATGGAGCATATTGAACCAGCCGGTATCCATAGTGGCGATAGTAATGCAGTGTTGCCACAATTTAATTTGTCGCCATTGATTGTGCATACTATGGAAGAGTATGCAGAAAAAATAGCAAGGGCATTAAATATAAAAGGACTTATCAATATTCAGTTTGCCATTAAAGACGGTAATGTTTTTGTAATTGAAGCTAACCCAAGGGCCAGCCGTACCACGCCATTCATTGCAAAAGCATATCAAATCCCTTATTTGAATATAGCTACAAAAATTATGATGGAAGCCAACAAGCTTAAAGATTTTACTTTCGAAAAAAAGCTTACCGGTTTCGCCATTAAAGAACCAGTGTTCTCTTTCAATAAATTTCCCGGTGTAAATAAGGAGCTGGGGCCCGAAATGAAAAGTACCGGCGAAGCCATCCGTTTTATTAAAGATTTACGTGACCCTTACTTCCGACAGTTGTATAAAGAAAGAAGTATGCATTTAAGTAAATAAGATTTCAGATAACTTATCACTCAAAATTCTTCAAGGTCACAATTTGTGATCTCATTTTTTTATGGAGACCTAATAATCTATCTTTAAAAATATAATTTTTGGTATTATATTGTTGTTGTATTTATAAAATTACTCTATGCAAATAATACAAAGCATTCAAAACAGGATATATGAAATAAGGGGCGAAAGAGTTATGCTTGCCAGAGATTTGGCCAGCCTCTATGAAATAGAAACGAAATTCCTGAATCTGGCTGTAAAAAGAAATATTAAAAGATTTCCACCTGATTTCATGTTTCAGCTTTCAAAAGAAGAATTTGATTCTTTAAGGTTTCAAATTGAAACTTTCGAAAACACGAATTCTTTGAGGTTGCAATCTGCAACCTCAAAGGGAAGAGGCGGTAACAGATACCTCCCCCATGTATTCACCGAACAAGGTGTTGCCATGCTCAGCGGAGTAATCAATTCCGACAAAGCAATCAGTATGAATATCGCCATTATGAGGGCTTTTGTAGCTGTAAGACAAGTGTTATTGAAACAAAATGACATCAAAGAGCAGCTAAAAGAAATTAAAGAACGGATTGGGGAACATGATGTGCAGTTGAACCAGATATATGATGCCATGGAAAATTTACTGGATGAAAAGACTGCACAAAAAAAATGGGATGAAAGAGAAAGAATAGGCTTTGTAAAAAAATAATTTTGAACCGCTACTTCATCATCAATAAGCCATACAATATGGTATCGCAGTTTATCAGTTCACACAAAGTGGGCTTACTCGGCGATTTGGGTTTTAATTTTCCCGAAGGTACTCATGCCATTGGAAGATTGGATAATGAATCGGAGGGGCTGTTGATTTTAACTACCGATAAAAGAGTAACCCGATTATTATTTTTGGCAACACAACCACACAAACGTACTTACCTTGTGATGGTACAAAATGAAATAACACCAGAAACATTCCATCAATTACAAGAAGGCGTGCCCATTCGTGTTGCGGCGGGTGAATATTATACCGCCAAACCAGATACTATTGAAATAATAAAAAGTCCCTGCATATTATATAAATATGCAACCGACCGCAGGGAAGTCTATCCGCATACTTGGCTATTGATTACGCTTACCGAAGGAAAATTCCGGCAGGTACGTAAAATGGTATTGGCAGTGCGGCACCGTTGCCTGCGGCTGGTACGTTTATCTATCAGCGATTTGATGTTAGATGATTTGCAACCGGGTGGGGTGAAAGAATTACATAAAGATGAGTTTTACAAAAAACTGGGTATTCATCTGCCATCTTAATTACTTGCGTATCTCGATTTGATTTTTTACATTAGTGCATGCATCGTTTACCCATTTGGAAAACAGCACCATTTCTCCGGCTTTTGCTACCATTGGTTGCAGGTATTATTATACAATGGTACTTTCAAATTTCTTTAGAGGTCATTATTACAGCATTGATAAGTTTTACCATTGCATTTTTACTTTTTTATTTACTGCCACTTTCGTTAAGGTTTAAAATACAACCATTTCAGGGCTTGCTGCTTAATTGTGTGCTGCTGAGTTTTGGTTTATTATTAACCTGGAATAAAGATAGCCGCCATACCGATAATTGGTATGGTAATTATTATAAAGACTCCAATTTTATTCTTGTAAGAATTGACGAGCCCTTAATTGAAAAAACCAAGTCATATAAAGCAGATGCTTTTGTTGAATCGGTAATTAATGATGATACTGCTGTTAGTTGCAAAGGAAAACTGTTATTATATTTTGCCAAAGATTCCTCAGTGAATCAGTTGCACTATGGAGATAAAATTCTCATCAATAAAAATTTACAGCGAATAAAAAATTCCGGAAATCCGGGTGCATTTAATTACCAGCGCTATGCTGCATTTCAACAAACCTTTCATAATGTATTTTTAAAAGATAAGGATTGGGTTTTGCTGAAGGATAAAAACATAAATGGGTTTAAGCAATTCATTTTTACTGCAAGAGAAAAGATTCTATCTACACTGCGTAAAAATTTAGATGCCGGTAAAGATGAACTGGGAATTGCAGAGGCATTACTTATTGGCTACACCAACGACCTGGATAAAGACCTTGTGCAGGCATACAGCAATACCGGCGTGGTGCATATAATCGCAATATCCGGTATGCACCTGGGATTAATTTATATAATGCTGGTATGGTTATTTGCAAGAACGCCTGTTATAAAAAGATCAAAGTGGATGCAGGCTTTGCTGATACTAAGTTGCCTGTGGCTATTCTCATTGCTAACAGGAGGATCGGCTTCGGTATTGCGTTCTGCAGTAATGTTCTCTTTTATTACTTTAGGTAAAACAATATTTACAAAACATTCCTCTATTTATAATTCTCTTGCTGCATCAGCTTTTGCAATGTTGATTTATAATCCTTATTATTTATGGGATGTGGGTTTTCAGCTCTCTTACCTGGCCGTAACGGGCATAGTTATTTTTCAAAAACCAATTTATAATTTGATATACGTAAAAAATAAATGGGCTAATAAAATATGGGAGATGGTTGCTATAACATTGGCGGCACAAATACTTACTTTCCCGGTTTGTATTTATTATTTTCACCAGTTCCCCAATTTATTTTTAATTACCAATTTAATTGCAGTGCCTTTATCAACTATTATTTTATTTGCAGAAATTGCTTTGGTGGCTTTTTCATGGATTCCAGTTGTTGGGGTTTACCTGGGTAAAATAACCGGTGGCTTGGTTTGGTTAATGAATAAAATTATTCTTTGGGTAAATGATTTTTCTTTTTCTGTATGGGATAAAATCCCATCAAATATTTTATCTACCTGGTTGTTATATTTAGTAGTGATTGGGTTGAGTACCTGGCTGATGAATAAAAATAAAAAAGTATTATGGTTTTCAATGACAGGGTTATTGGCTTTTGTGATAGTGTATGCTTATGGCAACTGGCAAATAAAAAATCAACAGAAACTTATTGTATATAATGTTCCCCAGCACCAGGCCATTGATTTTGTAAATGGGAATAACTATATTTTTTTAGGGGATAGTGCTTTATTAGAAGACGGAATGTTGCAAAATTTTCACCTTAAACCCGGCAGAATTGCCTTGCAATTAAACCAAAAAACCGGTTCAGTAGAAAATTATTTTAATCATGCACCCTTTTATCAGTTTGGCAATAAACGGATTTTAATAATAGATAAACCACTCGTTTTTGAACCACAGCAACCAAAAATTAATGTTGATATAATCATCATTTCAAAAAGCCCTAAACTGTACATTCCGCAACTGGCGGCAGTTTTCAATTGCAGTCAGTATGTGGTTGACGCTTCTAACAGTTTGTGGAAAATTGGCAAATGGAAAAAAGATTGCGAACAACTACATTTGCACCTCCATTCAGTTCCAGAAAAGGGAGCTTTTATTCTAGATTTATAACCAGTTTTGAACATGAACAAAAAAATTCAATCAGCATTAATTTCCGTTTTTTATAAAGATGGCCTTGAAAATATTGTAAAAGAACTTCATAACCTTGGAGCAGTTATCTACAGCACCGGTGGTACACAAAAATTCATCGAAGATTTAAAAATCCCCTGCGTTCCGGTTGAGTCATTAACATCTTACCCATCTATTTTAGGTGGCAGGGTTAAAACATTACATCCCTCTGTATTTGGCGGTATTTTAGGTAAACGTGATGATACACAACATGTTTCTGAAATGAAACAATACAGTATTCCTGAAATTGATCTGGTGATTGTTGACTTATATCCGTTTGAAGAAACCGTGGCAACAACCACTGATGAAAAACTCATCATCGAAAAAATTGATATTGGCGGGCCAAGTATGATACGTGCCGCTGCAAAAAATCATAAGGATGTGATAGTGGTAGCAGCAAAAAAAGATTATCATTTATTAGAAGAAATTTTAAAAGAACAAAACGGCGAAACCAGTTTAGAACAACGCCGCATGTTTGCTATAAAAGCATTTGATGTTTGTACTGGTTATGATCTTGCTATCTCAAATTATTTCAATCAAACAGATTTCATCAATCCGTTCAATAAAACCAAAACAGTTTTACGTTACGGAGAGAATCCACATCAACAAGGAATTTTCTATGGCAACCAGGAAGAAATTTTTGATAAATTACATGGTAAAGAATTATCGTATAATAATTTAGTAGATACAGATGCTGCAATACAACTTATTGCAGAATTCAAATATCTTGCAAATAACTCCCCTTTAGGGGATGGGGGTACTGATACTACTTTCGCTATTATAAAACATACTAATGTTTGTGGTGTGGCACAAAGGCCCACAGTAAAAGAAGCATGGGATGTTGCTTTGGCCGGTGACCCCGAAAGCGCTTTTGGCGGTGTATTAGTTTGTAATGCCGAAATCGATAAAGCCACTGCAGTGGCGATTAATGAAATATTTTTTGAAGTATTGATTGCCCCGTCTTTTGAAGGCGATGCACTGGATATTTTAAAAACCAAAAAGAACCGTATTCTTTTAGTACAGAAAAAAGGAGTAGATACAACGCAACAATATAAATCAGTATTGAACGGCCTATTAGCACAGCAAAATGATATAGGTAATTATACAGATTGGAAAGAAGTTGGCGGAAGAGAAACTACTGCGGCAGAAAAAGAAGATCTTATTTTCGCTAATATTATCTGCAAGCATTTAAAAAGTAATTCGATTGTTTTGGTAAAAGATAAACAACTGATTGGTAAAGGTTGTGGACAAACATCCCGTATAGATTCTTTACGCCAGTCAATAGAAAAAGCAAAACAATTTAATTTTGATCTGAATGGTGCAGTACTAGCAAGTGATGCATTTTTTCCTTTTGATGATTGTGTAAAAATTGCACATGCTGCCGGTATCAGCTCTTTCTTTCAGCCTGGTGGTTCCATACGTGATAATGATTCTATTGAATATTGTAAACAAAATAACCTGGCCATGGTAATAACCGGCCTTAGGCACTTTAAACACTAAGTAAACTATTGCTCTCATCTAAAACATCTCAACAAAAAGCATTACTGGCATTAGCGTGGGTATGCTTTTTTTGGGGTACTACATGGCTGGCCTCAAAAGAAGCAGTAAGTCATAATATGCCGGCTTTGCAGGTGTGTGCTATCCGTCAATTATTTGGCGGTACTTTATATCTTTTATATTTTATTGTTACCAAACATCCCTGGCCAAAAGGAAAACAATGGGGTACAATACTTATGTTAAGTTTTTTAAACTTTATGTTGAGTAATGGCTTAAGTACATGGGGAGTTAAATATATTACAAGTGGATTAGGGGCAATCATCGGGGCAATTTTTCCATTATGGTTAGTTATTATAGCATTGTTTGGTGGAAAAAAATTACCACAAAGAGAAATATTGGGATTAGTGTTAGGGTTTGGTGGTGTGTGCATTATTTTTTACAATCATCTGAAAGATTTTTTAAACACTGATTTTCGTTTTGGCATTATGATTTCGGTAGCAGCTACCATTTCGTGGGCTTTCGGATCACTGTACACTAAAAAACATGCAGCCAATTTCAATCCATATTTTAGTTTAGGATTACAAATGCTTATTTCCAGCGTGGCTTTATTTGGAGTGTCTGGTGCTACAGGAAACACAGTAAGTTTAGCCGATATTCCTGCAAGTTCATGGTGGGCCATTGCGTATTTGGTTATTATTGGGTCAATGCTCACTTTCATTGCCTTTATTTACTGTTTACAACGCCTACCTACTTCGCTGGCATCTTTGTATGCTTATATAAACCCTGTTGTGGCAGTATTATTGGGTGCTGCAATTTTTCATGAAAAATTAAATATTTATATTGCCATTGGCGGCGCTGTTACCATTGCCGGAGTATATTTGGTAAATGATGCTTTTAGAAAACAGGCTTAATATTTTTACTTCAACTTTTTATTTACTTTGTTGTTTATATCTTCTATAACAAATTTTATTTGAATACACACTACACATATTTTATAATTCTTGCTGCATCGCTGGCCGGGCCGTTATTATTAAGCTTTGATAAAAAGGTAGCTTTCTATAAAAAATGGAAATATGTTTTCCCGGCAATGATCATTCCCGGATTATTATATATTGCCTGGGATATTTTTTTTACAAATAAAGGAGTATGGAGATTTAACGAAAATTATATTACCGGGATTAAACTTTATAATCTGCCAATTGAAGAAGTACTGTTCTTTTTTGTGGTTCCTTATTGCTGTATGTTTATTTATGAATGTATCCGCTGCTATTTCCCCAATTTAAAGAATAAGCCACTTGCTGATATTATTTTAATAAGTCTTGCCTGTATTTTACTGGTTAGCGGAATCCTTTATTATAAAAATTATTACACTTCGTGGACCTTTCTTTTTACTGCTTTATTTATTGGCTTGATTTACTTTAGAAAGAAATATTTTAAAGATTTTGATACTACATCTTTTTTATTAGCCTACTGTATTATGCTGATTCCGTTTTTAATTGTAAATGGTTTTCTTACTGCTATACCAGTTGTAGTATATAACAACGCTGAAAATTTAGGGATAAGGATTTATACGATTCCTTTTGAAGATGTATTTTACGGAATGTTACTTATACTGATGAACATTCTTATTTATGAAAAGCTCAGATTTGCCGGGAAGCATCTTCGTCCAGCAACCAATATAAATTTCCTTTAGGCTGTACCATTGCGGCAGGAAGCTGCCGTCCCTTAACAGAAAATATTTTTTTTACTATTGCAGCCTTACCTGCACCACTAACTAAAAACAATACATTGGTTGCTTTATTAATGAGGGGTAATGTAAATGTAATGCGTTCCATATTTTTTTCAGCAACATAAATATGCTGTACCCATTTTTTTGTTTCGGCTAATAAAGGGCTTTTTGGAAAAAGGGAAGCGGTATGCCCTTCTTCGCCAATGCCCAGCAATATAATATCAAATGGATTTGCCGTGGTGATATATTGTTTAATGGTAGCCTCATACGACGAGGCTGATAATTGAGGCGTAATTTTTTCTGTAGGTATACTAAGAATGTTTTTTTTTGGTATCGGTACTTTTGAGAGTAAGGTATCCATTGCCATTTTATAATTGCTTTCTTCACTGGTATGTGGTACAAAACGTTCATCACCAAAATACACTAAACATTTTTTCCAGTTAATATTTTTTGCAAATGCCGGCGTGGCTAACAGTTCATATAAAATTTTTGGAGTACTGCCTCCGCTTAATGCTATACTGCAATACCCTTTTTGTGCAATGGCCTTATTGCTTTCTGTAACTATTATATGTGCAGCAGCATTGCTCAATGCCATTACATCTGGCCATATTGTTTTTATAGTTGTGGCAGGCATTTTATTTTTTTGGTGCTGGTAATACCACCCATTTTTTTGCAAAGGGTTTTAATAAAGCAGTTGCCGCAGCTGGTCCCCATGTTCCGGCAGCATATTTTAGTAATTGTTTTTCAGGATATTTTTTCCATGCATTAATAATGGGCATTACCACTTTCCATGCTGCTTCTACCTGGTCGCTACGCATAAACAAAGTAGCATCGCCATCTAAAATATCCAGCAATAAAGTTTCATAAGCTTCAGGCGTGGCTTCAGTGTAAGACTCTTTATAAGTAAAATCCATCTCTACCGGTTTTAGTTTCATTTGCACACCGGGTACTTTACTTTCAAATAATAAACTTATTTCCTGCTCGGGCTGAATGCTGATGACGAGCCGGTTAGCTACCACATCATCTTTAAAAATTTTAAAGGGTGAATCTTTAAACTGTATCATAATTACCGAAGCCTGTTTTGGCAGGCATTTTCCTGTTGCTAAAAAAAATGGTACACCTTTCCACCTGGCATTATTTATTAAAAATTTGCCTGCAATAAAAGTTTCGGTGGTTGATTTTGGTGCAATATTTTCTTCTTCTAAATAACCTTGTTGCGCCTGTTCATTTATTGTGCCACTGGTATATTGTGCCCTTACTATATTTTTAAAGACGTCCTCAGTAGTAAAGGGTTTTATCTTTTTTAATACTGCTGCCTTGGCATTGCGTATTTGTTCCGCATCGTATTTACCGGGGCATTCCATTGCTACCACACAAAGTAATTGCAATAAATGATTTTGTATCATATCCCTTAAAGCCCCACTGCCATCGTAATAGCCGCCACGTTTACCAACACTTATTTGCTCGGATAGGGAAATTTGTATGTGGTTGATATACCTGTTATTCCATACCGGAGAAAAAATGGTGTTGGCAAATCGAAATGCCATAATATTTTGTACGGTTTCTTTGCCCAGGTAATGATCAATTCTAAAAATCTGTTTTTCTGAAAAACGTTTTTGTAAAAAACTATTTAGCAGTTGTGCTGTCGTCAGATCGGTACCAAATGGTTTTTCCACTACAATACGATCGGATTTTATTTGGTTGCAGAGTTCATTTTTATACAAACCTTCAGATACTGCTTCTATAAATTGCGGCGCTATGGCAAAATAAAAAGTACGCAGGCAACGCTGTTTGTTTTTTTTATCAAAGGCTTCCACATCTTTTTTAAGAATAGTAAAAGTGCTGTTATCTAAAAAATTCCCCTGCCGGTAAAAAATTTTATTGCTGAAAATTTTCCAGTTCACATCATCGGGCTTTCCGCTTCTTGAAAATTTGTTGATGCCGTCAAACAGGTCGTGTTTAAACTGTTCGTTTTTATCTTCGTTGCGGCCTATTAAAAAAATACAAAATTTTTCAGGTAAGTGTTTACTTAAAAATAAATTGTATAAAGCGGGGATCAATTTTCGTTTGGTTAAATCACCTGTGCCGCCAAAGATCACTATTGCTGCAGGCTGTTTAATGCTATTGTGTTTTGCCATGGGTTTTATTTTGACCTTACCTCAACTCCTCTGCAAAGGAGAGGGAACTGGAAAGGACTATGTTTTATTTATAAATGGTATTAATTAGTGTGTTGTTATATTTTAATTCCAATTAGTATGAAAAGAACCTGTTGCGTCAATTCTTTCGTAAGTATGTGCACCAAAAAAATCACGCTGTGCCTGTATTAAGTTAGAGGATAATCTTGCGGTGCTGAACATATCCACATAACTCAAACTGCTTGCAAGGCATGGGGTACCAATATTATTGTCCATCGCAGATTTTAAAACGGCCACCAGCGATGAACGGTTTGTAATAAACTGCTGATAAAAATCTTTATCCAGTAATAAATTGTTTAGTGCATTGTTATTGAGATATGCTTTACGGATATCATTTAAAATAACAGAACGGATGATGCATCCACCTTTCCAGATACGTACTACTTCTGCAATATCAATTTGATAATTGCAGGTGTCAGATGCTTTGTGTAATAAATGTAAACCCTGCACATAACTGGCTACAATACCAAAATATAATGCATCATGCAATTGCTGAATAAACTTTTTTCTATCTGCAGCAGTAACGCTGTTTACCTGGCGATAAGTTTCAATTTGCATCCTTTCTGTTTTGTATGCCGAAATATCTCTTGCTGTTACCGCATCATTAATAGTTGGGGTTGGCACATGCAACTCCAAAGCACTGTTACTGGTCCACATGCCGGTACCTTTTTGCCCTGCCCTGTCTAAAATCACATCTACCAGTTGTTTGGATGCATCAACATCATCTGCCTGTAAAAAAATGGTTGCAGTGATCTCAATTAAAAATGATTTCAGTTTACCATTATCCCAATCATTAAATACCTTATGCAGTTCATCGTTATTTAATCCGGCAACATTTTTCAACACAGCATATACTTCACTGATAAGTTGCATAATCGCATATTCAATGCCATTGTGTACCATTTTGGTATAATGGCCAGCGCTGCCATTGCCAATAAAAGTTACACAGGGGCCTTCATCAGTTTGTGCTGCTATCTTTTCTAAAATGGGTTTTAATTCTGCATAGCCATTTACATTTCCTCCTGGCATCATGCTGGGGCCAAATCTTGCGCCGTCTTCACCACCACTTACACCCATACCGGTAAAGTGAATACCGGTAGGTTTCAATCTTTCAATTCTTGTATCCGTATCGGTGTAATGAGAATTTCCGCCATCAATTAAAATGTCTCCGGCTTGTAATAGTGGTGCTATCTCATCAATTACTGCATCTGTAATTTTACCGGCGGGTACCAGCATCATAATACGGCGTGGTGTGGCCAAACTGCTTACAAACTCCTGCATGGAAGTAGCTGCCTGCACTGCTTTTCCTGCTCCTTCTTCCAGTAAACGTTTTTGCTGCTCAGCATTCCGGTCGTATCCACAAACGGGAATGCCATGATCGGCCATATTTAATGCCAGGTTTCTGCCCATTGTTCCTAAACCAATCATTCCAAACTGTGCCTGTTGCATATTTGTATATTTTGTATAAAACTAAAATTAAGATAATTATGATGAAGTTGTTTTAAAGTTAAATGATTCTGGTTGTAGATTTGTAAAAAAAATATCATGGAATTTGGACGTGTACCCGAAAGCGATTTAAACAGCATTGATTTTTCCCTGCCGGCTGATCCTGCTTGTAATAAAAAAATATTAAAAGGTAAGCCTGTAAAAAATGCCAAAGTATATCTGGGTTGTGCTAAATGGGGAAGAGAGGAGTGGGTGGGAAAAATTTATCCGCTCAAAACAAAAGAAAAAGATTTTTTACAGCATTATGTACAGCACTATAACAGTATTGAATTAAACGCCACCTATTACAAAGTATATGGAGAAGGCGGTATAAAAAAATGGGTTGAAAAAGCCGCTGGTAAAGATTTTATGTTTTGCCCTAAAATGTACCAGGGTGTAACACATCGGGGCAGTTTAAAAGGAAAGGAATTTATCACCAATGAATTTTTCAGGGGTATTGTTTCTTTCGGCGAACACCTTGGGCCGATATTTATCCAGGTGAGTGATACTTTTTCTCCTAAAAGAAAAGATGAATTATTTACCTACTTTAAATCATTACCCACCGACTTACAGTTTTTTTTAGAAGTGCGACACCCCGATTGGTTTTTAAAAGAAGAAATCAGGAATGAATTAATGAGTACACTTGCAACAATGAATATGGGGATTGTAATTACTGATACTGCCGGAAGGCGGGAATGTGCTCATATGTACCTTACTATACCAAAAGTATTCATCCGTTATGTAGGCAACAATTTGCATGCCAGTGATTATACAAGATGTGATGCCTGGATTGAGCGCATGAAATACTGGCTGGATAATGGTTTACAGGAATTATACTTTTTCATGCACATGCATGATGAAGCTACTTCGCCGGAACTAACAGTGTATTTGGTGGATAAAATGAATGCTGCAATGGGTTTGAATCTGATCAAACCAAAATTTGTTGAAGATGCGCCGAAGCAGAAAGGTTTGTTTGAATAATTTATTTGATGCTCTTATACACTATTCCATCTTTCATTACCCATTTTACCTGCTCTAATGTTTTGATGTTAACTGCAGGATCTTCTTTTACAGCAATGATATCTGCAAATGCACCGGGAATAATTTCCCCGATCAATCCCTGTTGATCTAATAATTCTGCTGCATTGATTGTTGCTGTTTGAATAGCCTGCATTGTCGGCATACCATATTGCACAAAATATTCGAAGTCTTTTGCCTGCGGTTCATTCCAGTCGTAGCCGCCAATATCAGTTCCGTAGGCGATCTTTACACCATATTGCAAAGCCTTTTTAAAAAGTTCCGGCTCTGTTTGCATAAATAATTTATTCATAGGGCTGCCGGCCTTAAACCTTCCTTCAGCAACAAAATCGTTGACGTAAATAGTAGGGCACCAGAAAATATTTTTTTGCACCATCAGTTGCATACATTCGTCATTCATACCAAAACCATGTTCAATAGTTTTGGCACCGGCGTTGATGGCATAGATAATGCCATCAGGTGTTACGGCATGTGCAGCCAGTTTGCGGCGGCTCTTTATCGTTTCATCTGCAATGGCTTCAATTTCTTCTTTGGTAAAATTAGGAATGCTCTTGTATTCGCCTGTTGCAGTTTTATAATAACCTCTATCGGCATAAATTTTTATCCAGTCGGCACCATGTGCAATTTGTTCCCTTACCGCTTTTCTACCTTCATCAGCACCGGTAATTTCCTGTAAACCCTTGGGCATTTTTAATTCCCATGCATAATCTTTTTCTGCAACAGGGTAGTGGCCGGTGGTGTTGATAGCTAAGGTTGATACAAACATTCTTGGCCCGGGGATTACACCTTTATTGATGGCTTTTTTAAGATCTACATCTGCAAAGCCAGCACCCTCTGTTCCTAAATCCCTGATAGTGGTAAAACCATTCATCAGCGATTGATAACAGCTTTTTGATGCCCTCAATGTCCGGTACGGAATGGACTCTTTTAATACCTGCACATCATAATCTTCGCTTGTAATATCTCCCTGTAATAAAACATGGGTATGACAATCAATTAACCCCGGTAGTACATAATAATTGCTTAGGTCAATAACGGAATCTGTTTTTTGTTTAAACAATATTGCATCTGTTACTGATATTATTTTATTCCCTGTTACTACAATAATCTGGTTGCTTAACACTTTGCTGTTTTTTACGTCCAGTAATTTGCCACAGCGGATAGCAATTGTTTTTTGTTGTGCAAATAAAAGGGCCGTTATTGTTTGAACCAGCAGTAATAAAATTAATCTTCTCATTTTAGATGGTTTAATGGAAAATGAATTTACAATTTAATGAGTAAAAAATTTGAATAAAATAAAGTGAGCTGCTGCAAAATTATTTAACCTTAAATATTTCCTCCCATCTTGTAGTATATCTTGGACTTCTTAGCTCCATCCTCATTTTCCAGTCTCTTGTTGTACCAGATGCCGCAAATTTTACTATATCATCTCTCATGGCAAAGTTTACATTGTCCAGCATATCCATCAGCAACCGTTTGCTGTTTTGTTTTTCGGGTACAAATAAATTTCCCTGTATGGTTTCGTCCGGCACCAGTCCGCTAAGCATTACGCCGGCTTTTTTATACAGTCTTCCCTGCTCATATAGTTTATCTACCAGCTTTACCGCAGGTTTTATTAATTCATTGGTGGCAGAAGTTGCCACAGGTAATGTAACATAACTGCTAATCATGGGCCCATGCCTGAAATAGGTATTATGACTTTGTTCTTTAGGCACTACAAACACGCTGATGATATTGGCAGCACTCCGTTGCCGCCGCAATTTTTCTGCAGCCCGGGAAGTGTAAGTTGCCACGGCTTCTTTAATATCAAAAATATTATTTACTGCACTGCTAAACATTCTTGTAGTGGCAATCATCTTTTTTACGGTTAATTCCTTTTCCATTTCATTTACTGATTCTCCTTTTAATTCTTTCAGCAAACGGATACCCACTACACCGCCTAAATTTTTATGTGCCCATTCTGCTGTTTTTTTTGTGAGATCAAATGCAGTGAAGATCGCATTCATATCTATCAGCTTTTCTGCATATTGTCTGCCCACACCCCATACTTCGCCAATGGGAGTATTTTGTAAAGCAGTCATGATTTTCTCTTTTGTATCCAGTACCACTACACATTGTGTGGCAATTTTATTTTTTTTAGCAAGATGGTTAGCCACTTTAGATAATACTTTTGTGGGCGCTACGCCAACCGAAACTTTTATGCCTGTCCATAATTCTACTGTTTCCCTTATTCTTATTCCTGCTTCCAGTAAATCGGTTTCGCTAAACTCATCTAAATTTAAAAATGCTTCGTCAACGGAATATACTTCTACATTTTCTTTACCTACCAGTACTCTTAATGTTTCCATCACCCTCCAGCTTAAGTCGCCATACAAATTATAATTAGACGAGAACGTTGCTACGCCATATTTTTCAATCAATGGCTTTGCTTTAAAATATGGCCCCGCCATTTCCACACCTAATGTTTTTGCTTCGTCACTCCGGGATATGATGCAGCCATCGTTATGTCTCGTCCTAAAATCAGTTGTCTTGTTAAGTTACTAAATCCTGCTATTGGTTGACTAAGATAAATCATCCTGAATAAGGTTGATTAAAAAAGTT
>JAYVPT010000024.1:0-26730 GCA_043757165.1 Ferruginibacter sp. | reverse complement strand
TCAAAGTTTTCAGCAGTTAATTTTTTTAATAATTTTTTTTCTGTTTCGCCAATGTATTTTTCTGCATCAGGCAATAATTTTTTTGCACCGCTTAACTGGTAATATTGCGATGCAATTTCGCTTTGTTCCTTTACCCAGTTATCATACGCCGCATTGGCTTCTGCAATTTCTGCCAAATACCTTATTCTTTTTGGTGGAATTATTGTTGACTGGCTGGCAGTATCTTTCAGGTGTGCATGATGTGTAATCTCTCCATGAAATTTTACGCCACACTTCTCAGCAACTTTCTCCATCAACCTTTCAAATAATTCATTTACCCCGGCATCATTAAACTGTGCGGCAATTGTGCCCACAATAGGCAGGTCTTCATCTTTTGCTGTCCACAAACTATGGTTGCGTTTGTATTGCTTGCGTACATCATGCAGGGCATCCAGTGCTCCGGCTTTGTCAAATTTATTTACACAAACTACATCTGCATAATCGAGCATATTTATTTTTTCCAGTTGCGATGCGGCGCCATACTCTGGCGTCATCACATACATGCTTACATCCACATAATCTAAAATACTGGCATCGCTCTGTCCCACACCGGCACTTTCCAAAATAATAAAATCATATGCTGCTGCTTTGCAAATATCAATAGCTTCCTGTACATATTTGCTTAATGCTTTTTCGCTTTCTCTTGTTGCCAGGCTACGCATATAAGCACGGGGAGATGAAATAGAATTCATCCGTATCCTGTCGCCCAGCAAAGCGCCTCCCGTTTTTTTCTTTGATGGATCAACAGAAATTACTGCAATGGTTTTATCGGCATACCCATTTAAAAAACGGCGAACTATTTCATCTGTAACACTGCTTTTTCCTGCACCGCCTGTTCCGGTAATACCTAAAACCGGAATCTTCTTATCTGTGGTCTGTCGTCCGCCCGCAGAGCCCTGTGGGTCTTCCGTTGTCTTCAGCCCATTTTCTACATTTGTTATCTGCCTTGCAACTTTTCTTACATCATTCACTTCTCCTAACGTCATAGCGGTTTTGTATTCGCCATCGCCATTCAAACTAAAATCACATTGCTTTACCACATCCTCAATCATTCCTTCCAACCCCATCCTTCTGCCATCATCGGGGCTATAAATTTTTGTAATACCATAATTATGCAATTCCTCTATTTCCGAAGGCAGGATAGTTCCTCCACCACCACCAAATATTTTTATATGTCCGCAACCGTTTTCATTCAACAGATCTTTCATGTATTTAAAAAACTCCACATGCCCACCCTGATATGATGTGATTGCAATGCCCTGCACATCTTCTTCAATGGCGCATTCCACAATTTCAAGTACGCTTCTGTTATGCCCCAGGTGAATAATTTCGGCACCCTTGCTTTGCATAATGCGGCGCATGATATTAATAGCAGCATCATGCCCGTCAAACAAACTGGCAGCAGTAACAATTCTAACTTTATTATTCAATTGAAAACTCATAAGAAATTTTTTTACCGGGCATTTAACCTTTACTGAACATCGGTGGCGTCGCACTCTTTAGCAACATATCTTCACCCAGCTTTTATCTAAGCGTGGCAATGCAGCAACTGATAAACAAATTTACCTACAAAAACCCTTACAAAAATAACAGTTGTTAGTTTTTAGATGAATGGCGGGTTAAAGCAAAAAGCTTTGGTAAATCGAACAACAAACCTGCCGAAAAATTGAATGCCCTGTAATCAACAAAACGGCGGCTTACAAGCGATGCCATATCTATTTGAAATTCTAATTGCAGGCCGGGTAGTTTTTTAAACCCAAATGTGTTTACAATGGCGGGTTCCCAAAATAAACGGGGGCTAAAGCTTAAGCTGTCTAATTTGTAATTATCCAGTTCAGTTGCTGTGTAATTGGTTTTTATTTTACTAAAATAAACAAGGCTGAACCGGGAAGATAAAGCAAATGAAAAACGTTTTTTACTATGAACCATAAAGGCAGGTTGCAGATAAATTTTTGTAACTGACATATTATGGTAATTATTATGAAAGGCATTGTTTTGATCCCTGCCAATATCGGTAAAACTGAATTTACCAAAACCCACACCGGCAAATACCTGGAATACAGCCTGGCTGTTAGTGCTTAAATTTTTAAAATACCCAACACCAAATTCAGTTAAATTTCTTTTATAATTAATTTCAACACTATCTAAATTACCACTATCAAAATTGCCGTTATTTTTTTCTGTACGATGATAATAGCTGGATTGCACGGCCCAGTTTTTAGTAACTGCATAAGCGCCCTGTAAATCAACACCCCGGCTTTTATTATCTTTTACAATATTATTTGCCGTATTCTTTCCTGAAAAATTTGATGAAAGATTAAACGCCAGTTTACTATCTCCTTTTTTTAACAACACAGGTACATTATGTGCCGCCGGGCTATATACATACCTTGGCGTATAGCAGGAGAAAAGCGCCAGGCAATAAGCAATGCACAGCATCCTGCGGATAAGCAATAAAAGAAATACAGTTCTCATATTTGGTTTAACTCATTTTAAAAGTGAGGGCTGCAAAATCTTCCAGGCTTAGTGCTTCGGCACGTTTATTAAAAATGTCATCCGTTAATACTTCGGCAGTAAATAAACTCTTTACCGCATTACGCAGGGTTTTTCGTCTTTGATTAAATGCGGTTTTTACCAGCACCCAAAAGGCACGGTCGCTTTTTACCTGTAATTCTGCTGCCCGTCGCTTTAATTTTATAACACCGCTTTGTACTTTTGGCGGCGGGTTAAAACAATCATTACTTACATCAAATAAATATTCCACATTGTAATAAGCCTGCACCAACACACTTAACACGCCATAAACTTTGCTGCCCTCTTTTGATGCTGCCCTTTGTGCCACTTCTTTTTGAAACATGCCGATCACACATGGCACATCATCTTTCCATTCTAAAATCTTAAATAAAATCTGTGTAGATATATTGTAAGGGAAATTTCCAATTACAGTAAAAGGTTCAGCAAAAGGTTTTTCAATATCCAAAAAACTAGCCGCTATAATTTTATCTTTTAATACAGGATATTTCTGATGCAGGTAACCTGTTTTTTCATCGTCCAGTTCCACTGCTTTAAAATTAATACCGGGTAAGTTTATTAAATGTTTGGTTAAAGCACCGGCACCAGGCCCAACTTCCAGCAAATTATCAAACTGTTCTTTTTTAAGCTCTTCAATTATTTTACTAATGACAATTTCATCTTTTAAAAAATGCTGCCCCAGTGATTTTTTTAGTTTGTACATTAAACAAATGTAACATAAAAAATGCCCCTCGTTAAACCAAGGGGCATTTATAAAAATATTATTACGCAATTTTTATTTAAAGTGAATAAGGGCACCTGAAACCACTTCACAAAAAATTACTTTGCAGCGGTACAATTCAATTGCATCGATACTCCGGCATAATAATTTCTTTGGGGAGCAGCATTGTAATAACGTCCGGCTGCTGCATTAATATCATACCCCAAACTGTACCGGGTGTTAAAAATATTTTCAACACCTGCAAAAATTTCTAATCTGAGTTTGCTTATAGCAATATTTTTACAACCACCCCGCAGGCCCAATAAATTGTATGAGCCGGCTTTATCTGTATTGGCATCATTTAAATGAATGGCATCAGTATATGTATAAGTTAAATTGCTGTACCACCCTTTTTTTGAAACAATGTCCATCCCGGCCACAATAGTTTGCGGTGCCACACCGGGTAACCGGTTACCGGAAAAATCAGTTTTCAACTGAGTAAAATCTTTGTAATGAAAATTATGTTTGGTATAACTTATCCAGGTTTTAAGGTTGCTTACAAACTGCATCGGTTTGTTTATTACATCGTAAATCACATTTGCCTCAATGCCCTGTTGTTTTGTAGCCCCGGCATTAACATAATAAAATACTCCTGCCGTATCAATACGTTGCACAATCATATTTTTTAAACGGAAATAAAAAGTGTTTATATCAAACTGCAATTTATTTTGTAACAATGTTCCTCTTGCGCCAAATTCATAATCAATGCCATCGCCGGGTTGCAGGTTAGTACCAATAACGCCATTGGAACGAAGCAGTTCTGCAACCGTTGGTGTTGAAAATCCACGGGCTGCACTTGCATACAGGGAAATATTTGCAGTAATCTTTTTAAGTAATGCAATACGTGGGGCAATCTTGTTTTCAAAAGTCTGCGCCTGATCAATTACCGGCCTTTTTGACAATCGGGTAAATGCAACAGACGACTTATTAAGACTGGCTCCGGCTGTAACAGTCCAACTTTTTTTTATAGTAAGATCTGCCTGTACAAATAAAGTGTATAACCAGGTATTGATATCATCATCTGTTTGTAAAGTGTCGATTGTGCCCAGCTTATTCCGGTAATCTTTTGTATTAAAAAATCCTTTCTGAGCTTCTGCACCTGCATTCAGTTGAAACTTGTTGCCTTCAAATTCTTTATTGAATTGAAAAACAGTACGTCCGCCAAAATGTGGTTCTTTTCTTTTTTCATACACCCTTATACCCGGATTAGTAAAATCGGTATAAGCACCATATACCGAAGTTGTATTTTGCCAGTTGCTGTTAAAATGATATTCATGACTGAACCCAACTGTAAAATTTTTTTGATAAATAGCTGCCTGGTTTTCCACCGCACCTGCATTTGTACCTGCATGTGGCCTGGCCTGTGTAGGGTTGGCATCGTATTCTGCTTTTGTTAATGCACCAGGTGTTTGATAATACAAATCGGCATACAACATATAAGCATGAAATGTTTGCCTTTCATTTATTTTTAAAAGTGTTTCCCAACTTGCCACATCACGGCGCATATTTGTTTGTATGCGGTAGCCATTGCTTGTTTGGTGGCTGTAGCCAATTGCAGTTTGATTACCCTTATTACCAAGATGTATTGTTGTATTGATATTATTGTTTGCAAAACTTGCTGCAGTATAATTTATTTCTACACCGGGCTTCCAGTTGATCGGCATACTTTTTATCAATACAGCACCGCCAGTACCTGCGCCATACATACTGCCTGCTGCACCTTTGATGATTTCTATTGATTGGAAATTATAAAACCCAAGTTGATTAAGATAAGTATTGCCCCCCGGATCGGTTAGCGGGATTTCATTAAAATAAATTTTTACATCTCTTACTCCAAATGGGGAACGAAGAGAACTGCCCCTGATATTAAAACGATAACTTCCCGGTGAACGTTCTTCCATACGCACACCCGGGCTGGCATTAACGGCAGATAAAATATTACTGTTGCCAAAACGGTTAAGTTGCTGCTGCCCCACATAATTAACAGGGGCAGATACTTCAGCCAGTTTCCTGTTTTGGCTGTAAGCATTTATTACTACCTGCTGCATTATTTTAACATTGGCAGAATCCGTAGCAGGTTTATTTTCCTGAACCTGTGAATATGATATTGTGTAGAAAAAAAATGCGCTGCTAAGCAACAGCATTTGCTTAACTATAGTAGGCTTATAAACCCGTAAAGAATTGTTCATTGTTTTGGTTTAGTCAGGATATTAAAATTCAATACCTGCAGTAAGGTATTACAATTTCCCTGAATTAATGTTTGTTGTTATATATTTATTGCAAACCAGATAATACTAAATAAACGCAATATTTTATCATCATGTTTTGTTTTTTACTATCCCGGCACTCTGTATCATCAAAACATAATTAAAGAATATTATGCTGGCATTTTAGAAAAACGGGATTACTAAACAAAGATAACTGCACTTAATATTTTATCCTAAATTCTTAAAAATAACTCGGCCAACGGGTTAAGTTATTGTATTTTTACTTTTTAATATTTATGTAGAATGAGTTCAATTATTGAAAATAAACCTGTTATTGGCATTACCTGCGGAGATATTAATGGTATAGGTATTGAACTGCTGATTAAAACTTTCGGGGATAACCGAATACTTGATTTTTGCACGCCGGTTATTTTTGCAAATAATAAGGTCCTCAATTTCTACCGTAAAAGTGTTCCGGATATTAACATAAATTTTGTAAGCATTAAAGAATTCAACCGCATTAATCATAAACAGATAAACCTGTTTAATTGCTGGGAAGAAGAAGTAAATATAACCCCGGGTATATTAAGTGACACCGGCGGAAAGTACGCTGTAAAAAGTTTAGTTACTGCGGCCCAGGCATTAAAAGAAGGAAAGATTGACGGACTGGTTACTGCCCCCATCAATAAAAAAAATACACAGTTGCAGGAATTTAATTTTACCGGGCATACCCCTTACCTGAAAAATTTATTTGAGGCAAAAGATGTGGTTATGTTTATGGTGGCAGAAAATATTAAAGTGGCATTACTTACAGAACATGTGCCTGTAAAAGATATTGTACAGGAGGTTACCAAAGAAAATATTTTAAGCAAACTGCAAATAATAAACAGCTCATTAAAAAAAGATTTTGGCATTACCAAACCAAAAATTGCTGTGTTGGGATTAAATCCTCATGCAGGCGATGAAGGATTGGTGGGCAGGGAAGACGAAGAAATTATTAAACCTGCTGTTAAAGAAGCAAAACAAAAAGATATTTTTTGCTTTGGTCCCTATCCTGCCGATGCTTTTTTTGCAAGAGGGCAGTATGAAAAATTTGATGCAGTACTGGCAATGTATCACGACCAGGGCCTGATACCTTTTAAGTCACTGGCTATTGGCGAAGGGGTAAACTTTACTGCCGGCCTTGCTGGTGTACGCACATCACCCGATCATGGCACCGCATTTGACATTGCCGGAAAAGGCAAAGCAGATGAAGCCTCATTCAGAGAAGCCATTTTTAAATGTGTGGATATTATTAACAGCAGGAAAGGATTTGAAGAGCAGTATAAAAATCCTCTTAAAAAAATAAGTGCAGGTATGCTGGCAAGAGCAGTAGATGAAAAAATTACGGAAGAATAATATTATTAGAACCGATACCACAAAGTGCATTATAAAAATAACCCGGCTGAATTCAGCCGGGTTATTTTTATAAGTACCATTAAGTTTAAAACAATTTGTCTGTTAAACCTACCTCATGATGATAAGTTGCCTGATTATTTTTTCGGCCGAAGTTTCTATCACTATGGTATACATTCCCTCACTGTATTTTTCAAGCGACAAATAAATATTATTATACCCTTTATTGAATCTTTCGTTTTGAACTAAAATTTTTCTGCCAACTTTATCAATCAAAATAATTTTTCCCTCAATGATTTTTTCTGCATACAAATTGATATTAACATTATTACTTGCTGGGTTGGGCATTACATTTACCAATGTTTTGGTTTGATTAAGCCTTACCACCAATATATTGCTGTATTTTATTTGGCCGGTTTTAGCAATTACTTTAAGCTTATAATAAATAATTTCATTACTAATGCCGCTTATATCGTCAGTAAAGGCAAAACCTTGCTGTTCATTTAATTTTACTACATCCGATACAATACCCGTTTTAATATATGTGGCATTATCAAGACTTCGTTCTATTTCAAAATGGTCTATCTCTTTTGGTGTTATAATGGTCCAGTTTAATAAAACCGTATTACTTTGCGGTGTGCCTGAAAACTGAATGAATTGTACCGGTAATACAACACTTGTATATCTCCAGTCCCTGTCTGTTTGCGAAGGTGTTTTCTTTTGAACGGTAGCCCTTGTTCCTGGTGTTGCATCTCCGGTAAATGTTCCACCGGTTCCCATTCTGTATGAAGTGCCTTTTATATTAGTTACAGAATTTAAGGAATCGAAGCGGTTATCCAGGCCGTCACCATCGGTATCAAGTCCGGTTAATGTTACATTATCATCTGTATAACCATTCAGGTTAAAATCATTTCCTTCTATTATATCCGGCTGTCCGTCAGCATCTGTATCCAGATCACGGTAATCTGGTATGCCATCGCCATCATGGTCGTACAAAAATATTCCTGCACCACTAAAACCAACCACGTTATCGTAAGGAGCCATTAAACCATCACCATCTGCATCTGTAGTTGTAGGTAATTTATAACCTAATGTTGATTGCCCTTCTATATTATCAGGAATACCATCGTCATCAGAATCTATATCTAAATAATCAGGGTTGCCTGTACCATCCGTATTTAATAAAGTCAATGTAGGTAAAGAAGATACAGAGGTTGACCAGCCATCGATTGCTATTACCCCATCTACTATTCCATTAAGATTAGCATCTGGTAAGCCGGCTTCTATTACGTCAACTATTCCATCGCCATCACTATCCACATCATAAGGGTTTGGCCTGAAGTCCATGTCTAAGTTTTTAAAAGGAAAATTATCTGCCCTGCCATCAACCGGGCTAACATCAGGCCCTGTTTTTAACAGTGCTGTTGCGCTTACATTATTATCTGATATACCATCATAATTGGCATCTGTAAAATTTGACAATTTACCAGTATTACTTACATAAGAACCTCCAACTTCCACAACATCAGGAATACCATCATTATCACTGTCAGTATCTAAATAATTAGGGATACCATCGCCATCAAAATCCTGTGCACCCAAACCTGTCGATGAACCTGCCACCCCGGTAGCATTGGCATCAACATTTTGCGAAAAACCATCATTATCAGTATCGGTATAATTGTCAATTATGCCATCCCCATTTGCATCCACACCATAGGACTCCACTACATCAGGTATGCCATCATTGTCACTATCTAAATCAAACTGATTTGGAATACCATCAAGATCTTTATCTGATAAATCATTTACCCCATCGCTATTCGTATCAACCCAGGGAGTAAAAGTAGGATCCATATAATTAGGAATTCCGTCATTATTAGAGTCGGCTCCCCAATCAAAATTATCATTTACGCCATCACTATTAAAATCAACAAAGCCAGGATAAGTAGGGTCATTCCAGTTAGGGATGCCATTACTGTTGGCATCCTGCAAAGCAACCGGGTTATTAAATTCAACATAATCAGGTATGCCGTCATTATCATCATCAATATCTATACAATTAACTATAGTTACGGTAATCGGTATCACATCGGAAAAATTACAGGTACTTGCCAAATTTGCAACGGTAGTAGCCACTACAACCCTGTATTGGTTGCCATTGTTTGCTAAAGTTGTAAAAGTCCGCGGAACAATGTAGGTTGTAACAAATTGGTACATGCCATTCACAACTACAGGTGTAGCGGTAGCTGTAGTACCTGCTATATCAGTCCATGTATTGCCACCGTTTGTACTTCTTTGCCATTTGTATTGAACATAGGTATTATAATAAGACCTTACTGTATCTGTTATTGTTATAGTGCTGTTTGCACATACATTAGGAGTAACAGAAGGTGAGTAAGACATATTAGGATAACAGGTTCTTAAAGTAATATCATCCAAAGCCCAGTCATTACCACCACCACCGGGTGCATTATTTCTTAAAGTAAGGAGGAAGCTTGTTTCAGTTGGGCCGGTCAGGTAAACAAATGATCTTCGTACCCAGTTATTCAGTGTATCGGAAGCGGTTTGAGTACCACCAAGTCCTTGATAAACTATATCGCCGGTTGTATAATAATCAACCCCATTTATTTTATAGGCAAGATTTGGCCTTACACCAGATGAATCACCTGCTGCAGTAGGAATATAGCCGGCACCAGATGCGCCACTTCCATTTACATCACAACCACATTTATAACATATATTTTTTATCCAGGCAGATATTTCATAATAAGTGTTTGGACAAGCACCAGAAACTGTAAAATTGAATGCCACGTCAGTGCGGTAAGCAGCATTTACTACCAGCATGTATCCACACGGATTGGAAGCACTGATGGGCAAGGTTGCGTCACAGGGCTTATTCCCTTTAGCAGTATTGGAAGCTCCTGTATGGTCGCCTGTTATATCCCAGAGGCCAAATACACGTGGAGCACCACCCGGTTTGGCTACTGTTTGCACAACAGTGTTATTAGCACTTGTATTATTTGGAACGCCATAATAATAATCTCCGGGGCCACCTGGGTTAAATGCCTGGTAGGTATAATTGGTATTAGGCGATGTTCCCCTGTTTTGCGAACCGGCGCTGACAGCAGGAGCACCAAATGTTCCATTAAATTCGTCCCCCAGGATATTTGATTGGGTAACTGTGTTTGGGCAGATACCAACACTTTGGAAGACCATCAGACTGTCTGTCGGGAAATCTATTTTTACACCAAAACCTCCGGCAACATCCCGGTACGTAAAGGCGCCACCACCAAAATTTATTTTTGTGCCATATACTGCCCCAACAATTACCCGGTAAGTTGCCATGATAATGCATGTACTGGAATAAAAAGAGGGCTTGGAGGCACCCGTTAATCCTCCTCTGCTTGTTTTGGTTGCGCCAGTTCCAATATTAATTTGTAAAGCTAAATCTGCACCAACGGGTGTCGTCCAACCTGCATCAGCATCAGCACCTGTGTCTGTGAATAATTGATAAATCTTTCCTTCATTGGTTCGGGTAGCAATAGTACCCGATTTCAGAGTTATGCCAATGCCGGCTTTAAGCGTATCATAAAATGCAACACTGTCAATAGATTTGGCAGCTCCTACTACTACGAGAGTTGCTCTTATTTCCAGCTCATCTCCCGGGTTAACGGTACCTCCTACTGTGCCAGCTGTAATATTTACATAGGTTTTGGAATAATCTATAATAGTTTTTGCTACGGGAACAGGGTCTGTAACACAAATATTAAAGGTATAAGTTCCGGCTCCAACCGGTGCTACAAGCGTGTTGTGTGTAATTCTTATATAGTAAGTCTGACCTATAGTAAGGCCAAGACCGCCCGGATTATTAACTGTGTTTAATGTTGTTGAAGAAGCCGCAGGAATACTGTGGCATGTACCTACAGGAACCAAAGCACCACATGAGCCTGTTAATAATTGTACCCGCCCATTTGTTTGCATATTTAAACCAATTGAACTTAAGTTGATTAACGGATAAGCTGATTGAGCAACAAAACTGTACCAAATATCCGGCGCCAGTGCATTACCACATGAACCAGGTACTACCGGGCTGCTTGCGGTAGCATTTATTAAAGTACCAGAGATGTTTGAGCAGGTTGTACCGCTTGTTAATAAAATAGCGCCGCTGCAATTATCATTTCCCGGCGGAGATGCTACGTTTGTAATGCAAATATTAAAATTGGCTACACTACCTGTTCCGGAGGGGTTTGTAGTAAAATTTGATATACTTACCCAATATTGGGTACCAATTACAAGTCCAGGCTGCGTTAATGTTGTTGCACTAGCACATCCGAAGGGAGCCCCGCCGCAGGCGTTGTAAATTCTTATTGTTGGTGCGGTAATACCTGAGCCTATACCGCTGATTGTTATTGTTTGTGTAAGAGCTGCTGCTGTAAACCTGTACCATACATCATAATATGTTCCGGCTACAGAACATCCGGAGGCTGCAGCTAAAACTGTTGGTATAGCTAAATCGAGTGTACCGGCGATAGTAACGCAGGTTGCTCCCGGTGTAAGTACAGTGGCATTTGCACATAAATCATTTCCGGGTGGGTTTTGAAGGCAGATACTGAAATTCCAGTTAGCAGAAGTGCCGTTATTAGGGCTTGTTATTGTATATACCCTAACATAATACGTAAATCCAACAGTTAATGTTGTGCTTGTTATTCTACCACCGGTTGTAGCTACTGTTTGGCAGGTAATATTTGCCTGTGCGCCACAAGCGCCACTAAGCAATTGCATATAAGTTGTAGCAGCAGTAAGGCTGCTGCCCAAACCGCTAACTGTTACCGCATGTGTAGTGGAAGTTGCCGTAAACTTGTACCAAACTTCATAAGTTGGGTTTGCCGCTGTACAGGTTCCCGCTGTACCGCTATTGGTTGCATTATAAAGTGTGCCAGCAACACTGGTGCAGGTTGGTGTAGGTGTTGAAGTTAATGTGATAGCCCCGCTGCAGTCATCATTTGTAGGTACCGATGGATGCGTTAAACAAATATCAAAGCGGTCGCTTGAAGAAATTGCCATACCAACATTTGAAACCCGTATATAATAAGGATTACCAATAGTTAAACCGGTACCGGTCATAGTTGTGGTTCCGCATACTACAGAAGTTAATGATCCGCAGGTACCGCTGTATAATTGTATTTCAGGATTTGTAAAATTACTTTGAAGATTGCTTATTGTTACTGTGTGCGTTGCACTTACCGCTGTAAATTGAAACCATACATCATAATGCGTTCCAGCAGATGCACACCCTACAGGGAAACCGGTACTGGCAGTAGCATTTTTTAAACGATATTGGGTATTGTTACAGGAAGTACTTGATGTGAGTGATATTGCATTACTGCAATTATCATTTGATGGTTGTGCTAAAACAAGTGTTGAAAAAAATAGCGAAACAGAAAACAACAATACGTTTTTCTTACAGATTAACTGGTTGAATAAAATTGCTTTCATAAAGGACTTTAATTGATTTATAGGATATATTGGAAATAATAGAATTTAAATTCATTTTATTACTACAGCCTCTATAGCTAAAATTCGATAAAACATAATTTAATTTCTACATAACGACAATTATTCTTATTTATTGTAAATCGGCAGCTTTCTATTGTTGTCTGAGCTAAAATTCTAAAAATTGGCATTTGTCAGCTTCATTTTTTTTTGCCACTACAATATTTTCCCGTTTTTGATGTTTATCATACTTGCAATTGAGTAGGATTTTTACTACATATTGTAAATATCTATCTCAAGTGCCCAATATCCTTTATTAAAACCAACTTTGTTATGAAACCCGCCATTAAAAGCCTGGTCTTTTTTTTAATTTCCATTTTTTTTACTGCCGCACTATTAGCTCAAGTCAATAATAATTGTGCAAGTGCAACGCTTATTACAACAGATTCCACTTGTGTAACAGGAACGAGCCGGCTTACCGGGCAAACACTCAGTGGAGCTACTGCAGATGGAGGAGCGATAGCATCTACATGCACGGCTATTAACGCAGAGGACGTTTGGTATAAATTTGTAGCAAAAACTCAGTTCCCTACTATTACTGTAAGTAACCTGGGAAGTAATTGGGGTACCCGTTTAAAAATACAGTTGTTGACAGGATCATGTGGTGGTTTTACGGAAGTAGCTTGTGCTAATAATGCTCCACTTACGCCTGCACTTATTAATCCTTTAATACCAGGAACTACATATTATATAAGAATTTATAAAAATGTTACAGGAGTTCCAGGTGCAACAAACTGGGGTTTTGATATTTGCGTTACTGATCCTTTGTCAAGAGGCAGCCGTATGAATGAAATTTTTTCACGTACTATCCTTTCGCCGGCAACTATACTTAATTATCCATGGGAAATTACTTATGGCAGGGATAATAATTTATGGATCACAGAATCAAAAGGATACAAGGTGTATAGAATGGACCCCGGCACGGGAGTTAAAACCACAGTGCTGGATATTTCGCAAGGCAGTACTTTTTTACCTGTAGCCGACCGTACTTTTAATTGCCAGTTTGCTAATGGGGCCGGTGCCCAGGGAGGACTTGCCGGCCTGGCTTTACATCCTAACTTTTTAGATGGCACTCCGTCAGAAAAAAATTATGTGTATATATCTTATATTTTTAGTTCTGACGGAGGCTCTTCGCCTACAGGACTTTTCTATACAAACCGTTTGGTGAGATTTACTTTTAGCGGGGGTGTTTTAGGCTCACCGGTATTGGTATCCTCTTTACCAGGCAGTAATGATCATAATTCACAACGTATCGCTATTGCCCCGGTTACTGTTGGAGGTCCTAATTACCTTTTTTATGCATCGGGTGATATGGGAGCCGGCCAGTTTAGTAACAGGACCAGGCCAAATAATGCACAAGTTGCTTCATCTTATGAAGGAAAAATTTTGAGATTTAATCTTGATACTGTTGGTGGAGTTCCCTGGATACCCACTACCAATCCTTACTCCTCTACCAGTCCTGTATGGAGCATCGGTATACGGAACAACCAGGGCTTTGCTTACGACAGTACATTGAATATTTTATATGGTGCTTCTCACGGGCCATACAGCGATGATGAAATAAATATAATACAGCCATTCAAAAATTACGGCCATCCTTTGGTGATTGGCTATGCTGATGGTAATTATAATGGCAATCTAACTACGGGCACAAATACCAGTATATCTGCAGGTGCACCCTGGACTGATAATAGTGGTGCTTCAAGCTGCCCGCCTATTGGAAGCGAAACCACCCGGATGAATGCTATTAACGCAGCAGCAGCTACTACAGGTGCTTATAAAGGCCCGCTTTTTTCTGCTTATGCAACTCCGGCTGCCACAATTACTAATACATGGCAAACCAACCCCGGTAATGCAGGCTGGTATTCAGAAGCATGGTCAGGATTAGACCTTTATCAAAATAAAATAATACCGGACTGGAATAAATCTTTGATAGCTGCCGGTTTAAAGTGGGGGCGATTGCTCAGGTTAAGACTTGGTGCAACAGGTACCACAACACTTCCCAGTAATCTTGATTCGGCCAATACCGCAGATACAATCACCTATTTTCAAAGTACTAACCGTTACAGGGACTTAGCTTTTGCACCAAATGGAAAAGATGTTTTTTTAGTTATGGATAATAGCTCCGCTACTTCAGGTCCTGGTGTAGGTAATCCTACAGTGCCGGCCTGCCCTGGTTGTGTGCTGAAGTATACATTTTTAGGTTATGCAGATGTAGCAGGTTTTAGTTCAATACCCAAAACTGTTCCAGTTACTAGCGGTACTCCAAATACGTGTAATACAGGAACCCAGGTTACCATTGATGGCAGTAACAATTTTCTTTGGGTGCCCATTACAGGTCCTGATGGAAATATTATGGCTGAAATAAATGCAATGGGGCAAGACCTTGGATTGATTACCACTTCTTTTTACCAGAACTCCGGTGCCATCCGGGTTAAGGGAACTGTCCATTACCTTAATAGAAATATGACTATTACGCCGGCAATTACTAGTTTTGCAACACCGGTTAAAGTAAGGCTTTATATTTCCAAAGCAGAATTTGATGCACTGGCAGCAGATCCATTAAGTGGCGTGGGATCAATTATTCAGCTAAAGGTTTTGAAAAATAATGATCCTTGTGTAGCATCAATTTCATCATCTACTGCTATGCTAACTCCTACTAATACCCTTCTTGCCGATTTACAACATGGCGCTAATGGATATGTTTTACAGGTAAATGTTTCAGGATTTTCTTCATTTTATTTTGGTGCCAATAATGTAACCTTACCTGTGAACCTGCTAACATTCACCGGTTCTTTACTGAATAATTCTACTACATTGCTCAAATGGAAAACGGCAACTGAAATCAATACCTCACGTTTTGTAATTCAAAGAAGTGTTGACGGTCAGAATTTTGATCAGATTGGATCAGTTGCTGCAATAGGTAATACATCATCTGAAACCAATTATTCGTACAAGGATTTTGAGGTTGCTAATCTTTCATCATTGAATGTTTTTTACAGGTTGAAGATATATGATATAGGTGGTACCTATAGATATTCAAATGTTATCCGGGTAACCTTGCCGGCAATAGAGAGTGATTTAACAATATCACCAAATCCGGCAATCACAGAAGTTAAAGCAAGCATAACCTCTGCAGAAGATTGTGCCGCAGATTGGCAGGTAATTGATGTTACCGGAAGGGTTTTATTACAAAATTCTACCAGCTTCAAAAAAGGAAAAAATGAGTTGATCATAAATATGAGTCAACTTGCATCAGGTTCCTATTACCTTAAAATTAAAGGAGCATGTATTGATTTAAAAAGTAAATTTCAAAAATTATAAGCAACACCTGTTTTGTATTTGAGTGTGGTTGTTGAGAAATATTTCCGGAAGAAAAAATCTTCCGGATTTGTTTTGAGCAGGTAAAAGCAAAATTTGTTACCTGCATATTTTTTTATCCCGATGCAGATAGATGCCATTAACTATTCAAACAGTTATCATTAACATAAATTATAAAAGGGAAGGAATTTGAAGAATGGACAAGGCAGTTTTTTTAAAACTAAATTAAAGCTTATTAAGTTTTCAAAACTATTTACTGTTAAAGCAGGATGGTTTTAAATAATAGTTCTGTAATCTATTATCGGTACACAAAACTCCCCTTCCTAGCCGGAAAATGGAGTTGAATAAAAATGAACTAAAATTAATTTGACAAAACCAGGTTCTGGGTTACTACTTCATTATTTACAAACAGCCGGTTTGATAAACAGATGAACGGAAACCCAGTTTTAAATAAAAGTGAAATAAACGGGTTTAATTTATTTATGGGTAAGGCAAAATGCGGTACCTGCCATTTTATGCCATTATTTAGCGGGGCAAAGCCTCCCCGGTATTATTTTATTGAAAGTGAGGTAATAGGCGTGCCGGCTACTATCGATAAAAAAAAATCAACATTAGATAATGACTCGGGCAGGTATTTAATAACCGGATCAAAAATTCATTTATTTTCTTTTAAAACCCCAACCTTACGTAATGTAGCGTTAACTGCCCCCTATATGCATAATGGTGTTTTTAAAACATTGGAAGAGGTAGTGGATTTTTACAACAATGGAGGTGGAAAAGGCATTGGGATTGCCCCGTCAAATCAATCGCTCCCTTTTGATAAATTAAACCTCAGCGTAAAAGAAAAAAAAGATATTATTGCTTTCATGCGTTCACTTACCGATACTGTTGGCCGGTATTAAATACTATTACCGCTCAGGCCTGTATTTTTTGTTAGCTAATGAACTGCCTAACGTGGTGTTACTCCGGTTATGTATGTTTAATAGCAAGATATTGTACTTTCGCAGTTGATAAAACATTATTTAGTATGAGTATAGTTTCTGATAAAAAACCAATTATAGGAATCAGTTGTGGAGATATAAATGGAATAGGCCTGGAAATCATCATAAAAACAATGGCCGATAACCGCATCCTCGATTTTTGTACACCCGTTGTTTTTGCAAACAATAAAGTGCTGAATTTTTACAGAAAAAGCCTGGCTGATATCAATATCAATTTTACCAGTGCCAAAGAGTTGAACCGTATTAATCAAAAGCAGATCAATTTATACAACTGCTGGGAGGAAGAAGTAAATGTTAACCCGGGAATTTTAAATGATATTGGAGGAAAGTATGCTATTAAGAGTTTAACTACAGCAGGGCAGGCATTAAAAGATAATTTTATTAATGGTTTGGTTACTGCCCCTTTACACAAAAGCAATACACAAACTGAAAATTTTAAATTTACAGGACATACTCCGTATTTAAAAAATTTATATGGAGTATCAGATGTTGCCATGTTTATGATTGCAGAAAATATGAGGATAGCCCTGCTTACTGAACATGTTGCCATAACTGATGTTGCAAAAAATATCACCAGAGAAAATATTATCAGCAAACTGCAAATAATAAACAACTCACTAAAAAGAGATTTTAATATAAGTAAACCAAGAATAGCTGTGCTAGGTTTAAACCCACATGCCGGCGATGAAGGTTTGATTGGTAAAGAAGAAGAAGAGATTATTAAACCAGCTGTTAAAGAAGCCAAACATCGTGATATTTTTTGCTTTGGCCCATACCCTGCCGATGCATTTTTTGCACGTGGGCAGTATGAAAAGTTTGATGCGGTATTAGCCATGTACCACGACCAGGGATTAATACCTTTTAAATCATTAGCCATTGGCGAAGGTGTAAATTATACAGCCGGACTGCCCGGTGTACGTACATCACCCGACCATGGCGTGGCATTTGATATTGCAGGACAGGGAAAAGCGGATGAATCATCCTTTAGAGAAGCCATTTATAAATGCATTGATATAATTAATGGCCGGCATGAGTATGATGAGCAATACAAAAACCCACTTAATAAAATAAGTGCCGGCATGATTGCTAAGGCAGTTGACGAAAAAATTACTGAAGACTAACTCATCTTTAATTTTTAGTCTTCTACTTCAAAGCTGATCTTTACATTAACCCTGAACTCTGTAATGTTCCCTTTCTTATCAACATGAGCACTCATGTTGCTTACATTCACTCCTTTTATATTTCGTAACGATTTGGCAGCATGCTTTACTGCATTTTGAGTTGCATCTTCCCAACTCTTTTTAGAATTAGACAAAATTTCAAGTACTTTAAGAATTGCCATAGTTGTATTTTTTATTAAAGTACGACTAATTGATTAATGATCATAAAAAAAAGATAGATTTTAACCTGAATGAGTTACCCTTGCTCATTTAAATGTATCGGCAGGCAAGCCCTTATTAATAATGTAGTTGTTAATAGAAATCTCCATTTTACCTTTTTGATTTTTTATTTTGTCATCGGCTGTTTTCTTTTTACTACCATCTTCAAAATCAAAAGTTACCCCTTTTGGCATTTTGTAATCTTTGGTGTTAAAGGAAAAAATAATTTTATCAGGCAGGCCGTACTCCATATACTTCCCATAGCTCATTTCCAGTTCGTAGCTACCATTTTCCCTTGTGGTAGTTTTTGCTTTTCGAATTACCAGATTAGTTTCATCAATATATAAGGTAGATAATACCACATCTGCATTATCATCTTGCGGCAACAGCTTTACAACTTTTACAACTGTACTTCCAATTTTATCGGTACCGGCATCTAAAACAGCATATTTACCATTGCTTAAAATATTATTCATATTAATATTTACAGCACCTTTGGGAATAAATGAAAACCCTTTTTCGTTTTTAATTTTAAGCCTGTTGGGTTTTTTATAATATATTTTTACAGATGCAACCGGAACTTTTAAAAAAACAATATTTGTTTTCATTTTTCCCCCGGCTTCATAATCGTTTACCTTGTCTAATTTGGCCTTTACTTTTTGCACCAGTGTATTTACATCCTGTGCATAGCTAAACCCAGATAAAAAAAGAAGGCATTTTAAAAATAAAATTCTTTTTGTTTTCATGGTATAATAATTAAGAAAGAATATCTTTTTTACGAAAAATATAAACAGATGCAGACATCAATATTACAATATAGGCCAACAAAGCTGCTATACTTTTTAAAATACCCGGAAGGTATTCTATGGAGCCTTTAACAGTTTGCCCTTCAGTATCCGATCCAATATAAAAGAAACCCTTCCAGCCAAGCATATAAGTAGTGAAAAGATAAGGCTTAATATATTTTTGATAAACAGGTATTTCCATTTCGCTTATAAGTGTGCAGATAATTATAATTCCTACGGTTGATACAATTGGGCCAATAGAATTTTCAGATAAAGTGGAAAGTAATAATGAGATTGCAGCCACCACCAGCATGGCAATATATGCAAACCCAAATGCACAAAAATATCTCCATAAAATATCATCTGACTCTAACTGCATCAGACCGGTTTGTTTGGCCACTATTAAATCATTTGTACTAAACACAGCCAGGCTTATTACCAGCGAAATAACAGCAATCCATGCCAGTAAAGCAAAAACATAAATTGCAGTTGCAAAATATTTTGCCAATATAATCTGGGTACGGCTTATCGGCTTTGTAACCAGCAACCGCAAAGTTCCCATACTTGCTTCGCCAGATACCACATCACCTGCAACCAGCGCCACTAATATTGGCACATGAACCAGCAAAAGATTTAAAACAAAAAAACAAACCCAATAACCATTTATCATTTTATCATAATCAATCTCCATACTTTCTTCAAGGGAACCTAACATAAACTTCATTAAATCTTTCCCATTTACATATAAACCCAGCTGAATTAAAAAAATAAAAGCTGCGATTACTGCAAATGCAATATAGGTCCTTGGTTTATTGAAAATTTTAAACAACTCAATTTGCATTAATGTCCACATGATGATGTTGAGTTGTAAGTGAAAGAAAATAATCTTCTAAAGAATGGCGGGGCTGAATAGATAATATACCAATATTCATATTTACCAGATCTTTTGTAAGCAGGGGTATATCTGTTTTATTCATTTGCAACCGTATCAGATTTTCTGCCGGTAACATAAATGAACTCCAGTTAGATTGGGATAATTTATTTTTAGCATCTGCGGCATCTACAGTTTCTATCTGCACAATTGTTTTAGCAGGGTCAAGCAATTGTGCCGCATTTCCTTCTACAATTTTTTTCCCTTTATTGATGATAATAATCCTGTTTGCAATTAATTCTATTTCGCTTAGTAAATGAGATGATACAACAATTGTTTTACCCATTTCTTTACTTAAATGTAAAATAAGGTTACGCATATCTGCAATACCTTGTGGATCCAGCCCATTAGTTGGTTCGTCTAAAATAATTAATCGTGGGTTATGTACTAAAGCCACAGCAATACCCAAACGTTGCTTCATCCCCTGACTAAAAGTTTTCACTTTACTGTGTACCCTTTCTGCAAGCCCAACCATTTCCAGTTGTTTCATCAATAAATTCCCGGTAACTTTTATGCCACTCATTTTTGCAAAAATGGAAAGATTTTGATAAGCCGAAAGATATTTATACAAATCGGGCTTTTCAATAACAGCGCCTGTTTGTTTTAGTATTTCATTACGATGGGTAAAAAGATTTTTATCAAAAATAGTTATATCCCCACTTGTAGGTTTTATAAGCGACAATAACATACGTATCGTAGTTGATTTTCCTGCCCCGTTTTGGCCTAAAAATCCATACACATCTCCTTCATTTACAGTAAATGAAAGGTCATCAACAGCTGTTAAATCCTTAAATTTTTTGGAAAGATGGCTAACGCTGATTATTGGGGGCATAAGAAATAATATGGTTAAAGGTAAAACGGATATAACAACAATTTGTTCGCAAATGTAAAATAACAGTTTTTAAAAAAAATGTTTAAAAAACTTGCATAGCAAAAAAACTACCTATGTTTTTATCCGCTTATCGCCCTTACGTACCGCTATTCCAGATTCAACCACAAAACAACCCCATCATTCTTTAATTTATTTTTTGTCTGAGGACAATTAATGTACACTATCTTCTGTAAAAGCAAATAACATGACATCGGTACAACAATATAAGTTTACCGATAATATTGCTTCATTTACATCTAAATATATTTTTTACAGGATTAGTGTAGTTGATACAGATCACAGCATGAAGCTTACCAATATAGTATCGGTAAAAATTTCAGACTGGGCAAATAATGAAATGATTATTTCTACCAATCCTTCCAGTACAGATGCCCAGATAAAAATGAAAATGAAAAAAGTTGCTATAGCAGATATTACTGTTTTTGATGCCGCCGGAAAAGTAGTTTTAAAACAACAGGCTACATTATTGGCAGGCAACAATGCAATTGCCATTAATAACATTACAAAAATAAGCGGAGGTTATTACAGCGTTCGTTTAATTGCAAATGATGAAACATTCAGTTCAAAATTATTTATCTGGAAATAATATTTTTTGATAAACAGGCACAAATCAAAGGCTCTTCCTCAATTGGAAGAGCTTTTTATTGCCCACCAGGATTCATGTAAGACTGTAATGCTTTTACATAGTCTTCAAAAGCATCAATGCCTTTAGTGGTTATCTTACAAATAGTTTGTGGATAGTTATTACTGAATTGCTTTGTCACATCAATATAACCTGCATCTTTAAGCTTGTTTATCTGCACACTTAAATTACCGGCAGTAGAGTTTGTTTTTTCCTTTAAAAATGTAAACTCTGCTCCCTTAACACTAATTAACAGCGAAATAACTGCCAGCCGCAGTTGTGAGTGTAATATAGGGTCCAGCTCTTTAAACATTAGTTGCCCTTATTTTTTTATACCGGTTCCATAAAATAATTCCTGGTATCAGCCAGGCGCAAATGGCAGCAAACGCTGTAAGCAGCATATCTCTTTCAACTTTTGTATACACAGAAATAATACAGCATATCCAGCAAATTATGCCCCCGTAAAGCATTGGTTTCATTCCCCGGCAACTGCCGGTAATTATTGTGGGAATACCGTACAACAATAAAAAGAAAGAAGAAGTAAAGCTGCTGTAATTAAAATCAGGCTTTGTGCCTTTTACATCAATATAAGTTTGAAAAATGGGGTTAAGCTGTTTAACAATATTGGCATTTATAAAAATCAACAAAAAGATGCTTATACCAAAACATATCCACACATAATCCATTATATGATCATCATAACTTCTTACTTTATTATTTTTTTTCTCCTTTGCAACAATAAATATTTGTGGCACAATAGCGATCAATGTAAGCAGCCAGATATTAAAGGGCAAACTAAATTGAAAACGAATTTGAAAATAGGTTACCAAACTGCACAAAGTAATTACGCTGCCCCAAAGTATGGGGCCAATACCACTGTCATGGTAATTGTTCTTTGCCTTATTAATCATCTGGCTGATTAGTTCAAGGCTTTCTTTTTCTGTCATTTTATTTTCTTCCATTGCCATTTTATTAAATGTTGATAAAGTATTATTTTTTTTGACGCATCAGATATGCAGGTATTATATAGCTGAATAAAATTGAAGCAGCAGCAAACAGCATTTGATAATCATATTTAAAATAAGTAGCAGCAACTGCCAGTACCCAGGCTGTTATTCCTCCAATTACCAAAGGGGTAAACTGTAAAAACTTACCCGATATAAATGTTCCCAGTCCGTAAAAGATGATGAAAAAAGGATAAACACTGTTACCCCATCCCATGCGGCTGAGGATTATATTTAATACAAAAAAACTTATACCCATACCCATCCATAAATATTTCATACTATCGCCAAGATAGGTATTGGCTTTTTGCAACCTTCTATTTTTATTCCCAAGATAAATGCTTATAAAAACTGTGGGAAATGTAACCAGCCAAACCAAATAATGTTTTTCATAGGCAAATACATTTTTTAAAATAAACTGTGCTATAAAGGCTGTAAAAGTTACCCAACCCCATAACAAAAACTGATTGCTATTATCACCCATGTCTCTACGGGTTTTTGCAATCATTGTTTGTATCAGTTTAAGGCTGTCTTGCGGAGAAAAATTTTCTTCTTGCATAATTTTTAATTAAAACTAATGGGTTATGAAATCAAAATGATTTCATAACCCCACTTATTTACTTACAACTCACTAATAACATTTCCACCTGTTGTTTTCCCCAGTTAGGATGCAGTTCGCTTGCAGGTTTAAATACCACATATTTATCCAATGCAGTTTGTAATTCTGGTTTTGCTGTTTTGCAGCCACCGCCAAATTTTTCGGGTGTATATTTTAAACCCTGTGCTTTTAAGTAGTGCGGCCTTGGATTTGTTGGATCCTGTTGCATAGCTTTTTCCATATTGCTACTGCTTTCTGGTCCATATTCCATATACCGCTGCATAGGGTTAACCATCATGTGGCAACTTGCTATCATACTTTTTATACAGCTTATCTCGCTATTGTTTGGCATTAGCGAATCTGCTTTGTTAATCAAATCAGTTGCCCTGTCTGCAATGGCATCTACTTTATCTTTATCCTGTTCCATAAACCCATAATTTACCTGGCAAAACGCTGCATAATAATAAGCCAGCCACTGGCCTTTTTCTGCGGCGGCAATGCGTTCAAAATTATTGGCCAATACTAAAAGATTTGCAGGATTTTTAAAAGCGGTATCTATAGCTGCAAGATTTTTTTGCATAGCACCAACATATTTTTCACTTTGACTAAAAGATGTAACAGCAAATAAAACCAGGACCGAAGCGATAATTAATTTTTTCATTGTATTCATTTTTGATTTTTTTAAATTTATTTTTTTTGATTTTTTAATTTTTGATATTCATTTTCTACTGAATTTGTCTTAGGGAAGATATAAGCCCCGGCAAAATGAAATGCCAGGCCAATACCCCATCCCAATGTGGTCCAGATTGGCCAGGGGTAATGATGCATATTCCAATCCGACATTTCGAAAACCCGGTGTTGATTGCCCGTAAAAAACCATAGTGCCCATAAAAACGCATTTACAATAATGTAAGAAATAGCATGATTTTTAAAGCTTGCCCTTTTTTGTGCAATTTCCCAAAGTTCAGGGTCTTTGCCTTCGGGCGCTGGTTGATAATTTGACATAGTTTTTAGTTTTTACTTCACCCCAACCCCTCTCCAAAAGGAGAGGGAACTGGAAGATATTAGCGATGATTAATGTTTATTTTTTCAATTTTATTTATAAAAAAATATATAGATTCTCCACAGTTTCCCTTGAGGGGGCGGAGGGGGTTATAAATTATTATTAATCGCATCCTGTGTTCTGTCGGTTCCAAAACTTAAAAAACATCCTATAAATACAAAACGTTTGCTTGGCGGAGTTACAGCTTCTTTACGGCTTCCATTACTGGAGTAGTTATAAGTGTACACCTGGTTTTGCCCAAACACATTGTTTATACCCAACACCCATACAGCAAAGTTCTTTGTATCTTTTCTTCCAATTGTTGGCAAATAGTTTACACTAAAACTGCAACTGTTGTAGTTGATGGTTGTACCCATATCAGTAAATACATTTTTATTTTGGGTATTATCATAAGCTATCCTGTAGTATGGCCTGCCGGTTGCAAAATTGTAACTCAAATTAAATTGTGTTTTCCAGGGTAAAATAAATTTTTTGAAAACTAACGCAGCTGTATGCTTTGCAGCAAATGATGGCTGTATTAATGATGGGAAATTTAAAAAATCTCTTTTTGTATGTAAGTAAGAATAGGATATCCAGTAATCCACACTTTTAATGCTTTTTTTATCCCGCCAAAAAACTTCAAACCCTTTTGCATAACCGGAGCCATTATTATTGGCTGCCACTTCTCTTCCATTATTGTTATAGCCGGTTTTATACAGGTCATCATATTTTTTGTAAAACAATTCCATACGCAATGTTTGCACTCCGGTTAACATCTGGTATTGTAAAATATAATGTGCTGCCTGCGAAAAATTCAATAAGGTTCCTGTTGGTAAATATTTTTTTTCGGGGTTTTGATAAAAGATACCGTAAGCAAAACCTGCAGAACTGTATTTACTGATTTGATATGCCAACGATGCCCTTGGCGCTGCATTCCACTTATTTAACAATTCAGAGTGCTCTGCACGTACGCCTACTTTGGCAGCAAGACTATTAGTAATATAAATATCAGATTCGCTAAAACCTGCCACCATAGTTTCTTTTACTGTTTCGCTGAATTTTGTTCCATCGTAAAGTGTATAAGCAGATTTTTCATTACTGTGACTTAACTCAGTTCCAAATCGTATGGCACTTAACCCATTTAATTTTTTCTCCAATACAATTCTGTTTTGTAAAAAGTTGCCATTGGTGTTTAACGAGAAATTCTTATAAGCATAAAATACCGGGGTTGTAATAATTTGTTTTACATTATTTACATTTTGTAATTCATTTGCAATATCATCTTTATTAGTGCTGTAAGAAATGCCGGCATTTATTTTCCATTTGTTTTGCAGGGGTTGTTTCCAGCTGATATTATGATACTGGTTTATATTTTGTAACGTAAATGCATTTTTCATTCCAACAGAATCAATATCGTTGGTGCGGTTGCCCACATTGGTTTTACTAAAATAGGAATACAATTTTATCATACCGCCGCCTTTTGTTTTAAAACGGAAGTTAACATCCCCGTCTGTTATTACGGGTATTTTAAAATAATCCTGTTTTTGTTTTATTACATTAAAGGCTAAAATCAAATTGGTATAGTTAGCAGAAAATCCCCAGCTGCTTTTTTTATCTTTTGCCAAATGCTGCAGGCCTCCACCAACACCAACCACACTTACTCCCAAATCGGCTTCGCTTTTTTCGGGCAGGTCTTTACTTTCTAAAATTAAAGCAGACGATAATGCCTGGCCGTATAAGGCAGAATAACCTCCGGTACTAAATACAGTTCCCTTAAATAAAAATGGATTAAACCGTCCACGTTGTGCAACTCCCGGTGTGCCACTATAGAAAAAATTATTTACTTGTGTGCCATCAATGAAAATCTTACTTTCGGTTGCAGTACCACCTCTTACAAATAAACCTTCGCTTTCACCGACCTGCTGTGCCCCGGGCAAACTTTTAAAGGCACTGGTAACATCTCCGTTAGCGCTTGGGGTGGTTACAATATCTATATCAGTTAATACAGCACCTTTCTTTTTATCGCTGGCTTCAAACGAACCTGTACTAATTACCACCGCTTTTAACTCTGTTACTAATTCTTTTAATATTACATTAACTGTAATATTTGTTGAGTTGATATTTATTTTTTGTTCATATGGCCTGTAGCCCGATGAACTGGCATCAAGAACCTGGTCACCCTTTTCAGTGGTAGTAAACGAAAAATTTCCGGCAGAGTCGGTTGTAGCACCATCGTAAGTATTTTTTAAAACAATGCTAATGCCTGCAAGAGGTTTATTTTTATTGTCAAGTACCTTTCCGGTAATTTTTACCTGCGCATTTCCTGCCGTAACAAGTAGTAAAAGGCATAAAGTAAACAACGCTTTCATCTATTATAATTTTTTACAAACGTAAAGTAGTTTATTTTATAAATCAAATATTTTTAAGAAATAATTTTTTCTTAACACAGGATTTTCTCAATCTTTCTGAGATTTATTATTAAATTAAAGCAATGATTGCCATATAGTTAAAAGGATTTTTGATACCCCCTTTTTTACCTGTAAGGTTTTCAAAACTTATCAACATGCCCCAAAATATATTTTTTTATGTGGCCGTAAATTGTAATTTAGCAATAGAATTTAATGGGTTAGTAAGTATAAAGGGCTGTCAGAAATGATAGCCCTTTT
>JAYVPT010000023.1:0-26850 GCA_043757165.1 Ferruginibacter sp. | reverse complement strand
GATGGCAATCATAATATTTCATTCTCTCCCGATAATAAATATTTTACTGATAGCTGGTCAAAACCTGATGTACCGCCAACCACAGTTTTACGGGATATAAAAGGTAAATTAATTACCACATTGGAAAAAGCTGATATTGCTAAATTAACAGCCACCGGCTGGAAAGCACCTGAACCAATTACTGTAAAATCACGTGACGGTAAATGGGATTTGTATGGGCTGATTTTTTCTCCAACCAAATTAGATAAAAGAAGAAAGTATCCTGTAATAAATTATATTTATCCCGGTCCGCAAGGCGGTGGTGTAGGTAGCCGTTCGTTTACAACTGCACGTGGCGATCATCAGGCATTGGCAGAACTTGGTTTTATTGTGGTGATCATTGATGGTACCTGTAACCCGGGCAGGTCAAAATCCTTTCATGATGTTTGTTATGGAAATATGGCAGACAATACACTGGAAGACCAGATAGCAGGAATAAAACAATTAGCATCAACACGTGCTTATATGGATCTAAAACGAGTGGGCGTATGGGGCCATTCCGGTGGCGGCTACGCAACAGCGGCAGCCATGTTCCGCTATCCCAATTTTTATAAAGTGGGTATCTCCGAATCGGGCAATCACGAGAACAGAAATTATGAAGATGACTGGGGCGAACGTTATATCGGCCTGTTAGTAAAAGATGCCAAAGGAAAATCTAATTACGATAACCAGGCCAACCAGAATTTTGCGGCTAATTTAAAAGGTAAACTGATGCTGGTACATGGTGGTATGGATGATAATGTACCACCGTATAATACTTATTTGGTGGTGGAGGCATTGGAAAAAGCGAATAAGGATTTTGACCTTGTAATTTTTCCGAATGCACACCACGGCTATGGTGCTGACAGTTATTATATGATGCGCCGCCGCTGGGATTATTTTGTGAAAAATTTATTGGATGCCGAGCCACCAAAAGAATTTAAAATTAAGGGGGAGTAAAAATATTTTTTTGCTGCAATAATGCATAAGACCTCGTTTTTGTCATATGGACGAAGGAGACATCTGAAAGCAGCAATTAACAGAGATTTGAAAGACTCTCAATAGATTTCTTTCCGAACGTTTTCGGGATCGAAATGGCAAATTAGTTTAAATATGTTTATTGGATATTATGCATTGACAAACATCCGAAGTTTTTAAAACTTCGGATGTTTTGTTTAAGTTGGAATAGAACTTTAATCAAATAAAAAATCCTGTTGCAAGTGCAACAGGATTTTTTATTTCAGTTTCCAATACCTGTGAGGTTTTTAAAGCCTAAAAGGTTTATGTTTGTTGGTCTTCCAAAGTTTCAAAAACTTCGGAAGGCTAATGTAAAGTGTTACTCTTTCTTTTCAAATACACGTATTTCAACCCTTCTGTTTTTCCATTGTAACAAAGGATCATTTAAATCTGCTGCCGGCCGTTTATTACCGAAACTGTTTATTAACAACCGGCCTCTGTCTATGTAAAAACTTGACACATAATCAGCACATACTTTTGCTCTTTCCAGCGATCTTTTCTCATTGGCTTCAACACTGCCGGCATTATCTGTGTGACCGCTAAAAATTACCATCAGTTTGCTGTTGGCTTTTAGTTTATTCACCACTTCAGTTAATATGTTATAAGCTTCTGAATGTAGTATAGATTTAGCTGGTTCAAAATATATTGTGTAATAAAGGGTGTCGCCTGAGGCGGCAGTTTTAACCGTATCTGCAAATAATGGGCAGCCATTATTGGTAACAGGACCACTGACAAACGGGCATTTATCAGCTTCATCAGTTACACCGTCACCATCCGTATCCGGTACCGGGCAGCCAAAGTATTTTGCCACACCTTTATGTCCCGGGCATTTGTCATCTTTATTCAATATACCATCTCCATCACTATCTCCTAAACTATCAATTACTACAACAGGTACAGGTAATTTTCTATCCTTTCTATCTTTTTTTCTTTGTGCTTTCTTCTCTTTTCTTTCAGTTTTGTTATAGGTAAAAATGGTATAGCCGGCATTAATGCCAAATGTTTTAAGTTTATGTTTTACACCTTTTGCTGCATCCTGGTAATAATCACTTAACGGAATTCCTCCGTTCAGCCATATATTGAATTTATTGATATTAAACCCGATTGCAAAATTCCAACTTACAAATAAAGGTTTATAAGCACCGGGTGTGCTGCCGGCTGAAAGGTTGCTTTTTGTATAACTTACCGGCGGTACAGCATTGCCAAAATAATTTACCTGTATATCCTCTTTGCCAGCAGTAAAAATACTGGCCGAAGGGCCGGTTCCTGCAAAAAAACTGCTTGTTTCACTCATTGCAAATTTTTTAAGCAGGGTAATATTAACATCAGCGTACTTTACTTTTTGTGTATAGCCTGAATCTTTTATAGTGTTATTTGCCCCCGTTTGATTTTGCATGGAATATTTATATCCCCTGCTCTTGTATATTGCTGAGGTAAATAGGGATATCCCTTTTTCGTTTAAAGGAAAGTCTGCACTAATACCACCCCAAAAAGATGTTGCTGATGAATACCTGTTATAATCCACCGGGGAAAACGGAAATTTGTACAATGCAGTTTTTCCGGTACCTGCCATTATTCCATATTTACTTTGTGCAAATGAATTTTGTAATAGAAAGAAAACAGCAGTTATTATAAATATTGTTTTTAATACACCATTTAAAAAAGGATGTTTGAACATACTGTCAGCTGTGTTTTTTTCGGGGTTAGTAAAGGGCTTGCATTACTTATTCAAGGCAAACTTCACTGCAAATATAAACCTTACATTTAATATAGCACTAAAATCAAATTCACTATTTTTTTTGAGACAAAATTTTTACCGTGTTATCCAGTTAAACTCATACTCAAGCGGTGCTTTTATTGTTGAGCGTTCGGTAATTCTTCTAAACCGTTGTGGTAAGGCCATCAGGTAGTCCCTTGCTTTTTCTGCGGCGGAATTTATGCCGGTTATATTGGCAATGTTCCATTCCTGAATCAGGCTTTCTAAAATATCGGTATAATCTGAAGTTGTATAAACTCCCAGCCGCTGGGCAGCATCACTAAAATGAGTAAAGGCAGCACCAATTTTTTCTCCCTGCTGGCGCAGGAAATGTGCAGGCATCACAATTTTTTTCCGCATCATGTCTTCAAAAGCAATCATCATTTCACTGGCATCTATTTCAAATATACTGCTGATAAAACTTTTATATGCCTTGGCGTGCCGTAACTCATCAGCAGCAATAACACCACAAATTTTTGACAATTGATTATTACCATATTGTTTGGCAAGAGTGGCCGTGCGGCGATGAGAAATATTGGTGGCCAGTTCCTGAAAAGAGGTATAAACAAAGTTCCTGTAAGGGTCGCTTGCTGCGCCATTATCAACTCCATCTGCTAACAGGTATTGAGTGCTTATTTCCATCTGCCGCATATTGATACGCCCTGACAGGTAAACATATTTATTCAGCAGGTCGCCATGGCGGTTTTCTTCAGCCGTCCACATGCGTACCCATTTGCTCCAGCCTTCGTTGTTTTTGCCAATTCCTTCAACATCCATTAACCAGGTTTCGTAACTGGGCAGCGCTTCTTCCGTAATGATATCTCCTACCAAAACGGCAAGATAATCATAAGGCAGTTCTTTACACTCCAGTCGCAATTCTTTTATATCAGCAAGAAAGGTATTACTGCTGCTGTTCGGCAACAAATCGGCGGGTTGCCAGTTATCATCTATTTTCTTTAAGAAAGTATCAATAATGGTATCCATTTTTTGTTCCAGAAAACGCATTACTTCCAACCTGGTATGCTTTAAATCTACCGATATGCTTAAACTCATTCTTATTAATTATAATGTAAGTTGGTAAAGATACAAAAGTTGCTTAGAATATGCGGGGTAAAAGCAGCTCTCCGGTAAAATCCTTGTAGTGTTTTGCAGCTGTAATGCGATACAATATTGTATTTGCCCCGGGATCATATCAGTGTTATTGGGTATTGCACAATTAATTTTTTATCTGCATTTTTACGTTACAATGTTGAATAGCCGGAATTGTGAGACAAAGCAACATCACATTTAGGATGATGGCATTTAAAATTTTGATTTCTCATATTCAGGTACAGTAATTTTCTAAAACAAATCTACAGATATGAAACCCTTTCTTTTACTGGCAATTACAACCCTTTTTTTTACAAAATCATTTTCTCAAAACCCAACTACAGGAAAAATTGATTCCTTAAGAGACGCATGGGATATTACAGTAAGTTACATTGGTGAAATTAAAAATGGCAAACCAAACGGCCTGGGTGTTGCAACTTACAAGTCCGGAACTGCAATCCGGTATGTTGGAAATTTTGTTAATGGCAAATATGAAGGTACCGGTGTATTACTTTTTAATGACGGTGCTTTTTTAAGCGGTGAATGGAAGGCAGGGAAATTAAACGGACAAGGAGCAAATCTTACAAAAGATAAAACTTTTTATCAGGGCAATTTTGTTAATGGCGAAAAAAGTGGAAAAGGCACACTGATATATAGTAACAATAGTTTTTACCAGGGCAGTTTTATAAATGATAAATATGAGGGAAGGGTTGTATCAGTAGGATCGACCGGTACAATAATTAACGATAATATTTATGCAGGTGGAAAAATGAACGGCCAGGGTTATCAATACGAAGTGGATAGTAAAAAATTGTTTGAGGGAACATGGAAAGATGATAAATGGACAGGAGCAGCTACCAGTAATTACAATTCATTTTTAAAGAACAGTGGTTTTTATGCCGAAAAAACAGACAAGCAGATATTGATGGGTATACTGAGTGAAAAAAGACCTGTGGATACAACATTCTATTACAACCTTGATCTTAAAAAAAGATATTTTGGGCTTTATCGTAACGGGAATTTTGACAATGGTATAATAATCCGGGATGATTCCACAAGATTTTTAGGAGCACTAAATACCGATGGGGCTTACGGAACATGTTCTTTTTTAAAGCTCGGTAAATTTTATAATACAGGTAATTATGTAAAAGATTATATGAGTGGCGATAAGAGTATGAGTATTAACATTGAAAATAAAACTGTTTTTACCGGGCAAACTGTTGCTAATGGTAATTGGAACGGTCCGGCATGGTATGCCAATAATTCAAATGAAATTTATAAGGGCAAATACGTTAATAATAATTTTACAGAGGGTTGGCGCATTGATAAAACAGGCTATTGTGTTAAAGGTATCTGGAGCAAAGGTGATATGGCAACAGTATCTGCTGTGTATAACGAAAGCGGAGAGCAGGTTAATACAAAACCAAAAACATTTTCGGAAGCATTGTCAATTATTGCCAGGGCTTATCCATTGGCTTATTATGGCTTATCGGGCAATGAAGATTATAGTGACGGCTATGAATTTTTAGATAGCTACTATCAAAGTTTCGTAAATTTTCCCGGTACAAGTTCTTACGATTTGGTAGGATTTGATAAAAACGATTATGATTTATATATTTCAACTTTTGCAAAAACAGCAGATTTTGCAGAGGCAAAAAAAAAGTATGACTACTTATGTACGCAGGTAAAAAGTGCAGGCCTTACTTTAAAAAAAGGTGCAGCCCCTATAAAGTTAAGTGGAGAAATTAAGCAGGCGGATGAAGATGAGGATTTTAATATAAGCCAGTTTGTATTATCAGCTGCTGTAAAAGGGTATAATTATTTTGCTGCATCGGTAGTAATTAAAAAAAATACTGATGATGAATATATGGTGATGCTTATTTGCGGCGATAAAGAAGATACAAAAACCCTGAACGAGTAATACGTTTTATTTTTTAAGCAGGGCAGGTTATTGAAATTGTTTAAAACATTCTCCAGCTATCTGGAAATAAGTTTTCTGCAGTCTATAATTTTTTTTGTTACTTGCTTAACTAAATATCTGCAGGTGTGTAAACCATGTTTTATTTTTTGCCTTCTTTTATTTAATACCCTATCATTTTTTGCCCGGCAAAATGATACCCTGTATTCTTTTACTTTTTTTAAAGATGTAAAAATTACCATTGACAGAACTGTAAAATCATTTACTTCAAAAAAGCCGGTGCTGCTTATATTGTATGCATTGCCTAATGGTAATAGCACTGCACAAACAATGGGTAAACAAATGGCCGGAGGCGATGACTGGCATTTCGATATTCAGCACATACATGCCCAAACCGCTTTTTTACGTAAGGTACTGCCCAATAAAAATATTGTGGTAGCATACCTTGAAAATGATTTAAAAAGCTGGCCTGCATGGAAACAAAAACACCCGGCGTTTACAACCGAAATAAAAAGTATTGTAGATACACTGGCTTCCATATTTGCCAAACCGGTTATTTATCTTAACGGGCATAGCGGGGGAGGGAGTTTTATTTTTGGATACTTAAAAAGTGTAACAGCAATTCCTCCTGCTATACACCGCATTAGTTTTATCGACAGCGATTATGAATACGATTCTTCTTACAGCAATCAGTTAATCGCCTGGTTAAAAAACAAACGTCATAATTTAAATGTATTTGCTTACAACGATAGTGTTGCGCTGTATAATGATAAACCTGTAGTATCTGCAACAGGTGGTACCTGGTATAAAAGTCATTTGTTATTAAAATATTTGTCAGAAAAATATACTATGCAAACTGAAGTTAATGACAGCCTGGTAATAATAAAAAGCAGTAATAAAAGAATACAGTTTTTCTTTAAGCTCAATCCCGGCCGTAAAATATTTCATACACAGCAGGTGGAGTTAAATGGTTTTATACACAGTGTTTTATGTGGCACTAAAAAAGATTCAAAAGGCTATCAGTATTATGGGCAACGGGCTTATTCGTCATTAATTAAAAACTGAGCCTTATACATTTAATATAATGCCCGTAATTATAATGTTGTAATTTCAATAATGCTGCGTTATTACTTTATTTTATTTTCAGTTTCGCTGTTATGTTGCAAAGCACCACAAAAACTTTCCTTACCTAAAATAAAGTCAACTGCAATTAACGGAGCAGATTTTTACAAACAAATTTCGGCTATGAGCCGGGAAGAAAGGGAGCCTCTGATGATAAAAGAAATTACATCAGGTAATATCCCCAAATTTTTAAGAAAATTAATCCCGGTTAATGTTACCCTAACTGACACTGCAAATGGAAAAATTATTACTGCCACTTACTTTGTTACAGCCGACTATTTAAGTATTGGCAGTAATAAAAATTTTGCAAGAGTGCCGATGACACCAATGGCGGCACAACAGATTGCAAACAGCCTGTATTGTTTTTTACCAACCAAAAAAATGGTGGATGACATTTATGCTTCAGCTAAAATAAAACTGGTGCCACAGCCATTAACAGTATACAGGGATAGTGCTGTTACTTTTTACCAGCATCATTTATTAATAGAACAGCAGCGGAAAAAAAGACGGGGATTAATTGCAGGCATTAAAAAAGATGTGGTTATCTCTTCTAAAATAAATAACGATGCCAAGCCCAACAGGGTAGCTATTTATGGCTGGCATCAATTAAATGGCAAACCCATTCAACCATTATATACCGGCCACGTAAACTGGTATGTTGATTACAGCCATGGCATAAGATTAATTTACCATACTGTCATCATCGATGGTAAAAATTATGAGTATACCGATATACTGCAAGACAGGCAATTGCGGAAAATATTATCTGACGAAGCAGTTGCGGACTTTTACCGCTATAATTATTGAAATACCGGAACCGGCCTGCACCCTTTAATTTATTGAAAGAAGGGGTTTAATTCCCGTTTTATTAATAGTATTTCCCAATCTTTCTCATAAGTAAAATATTTATTTTTAATGCAGGCATCCCAACTGCTTTGCTTTACGTTATTACAATAACAAATAAATACTACCCTCAATTTATTATTACTTTATTTTACCATTAAAACTAATTTTATGTTTAAAAAAATTCAGCTTATCGTTTTAGTCAGTGTTCTTTTAATTGGAAACTCCTGCAAAAAAAGCAGTGATCCGGTTCCTGTTGACCCTAATGTTACTTTTAAGGCAACACTTAGCGGCGCCAGCGAAAGCACGCCAAATGCTTCTGCTGCCACAGGTACAGCCACATTAATATTTAATACCACTACAAAAATATTTACTGTATCAGTAACTTATAGTGGCATAACTGCAACCGCTGGTCATATTCACAAAGGTGCAGTAGGTGTTTCAGGTGGAGTGATTTTTCCTTTTTCACCATTTGCATCTCCTATAAGCTATACTTCTGCTGCATTAGATGCTACCCAGGAAGCGGATTTAAATGCCAATTTATATTATGTAAATATCCATTCTGCAGCTTTTGCCGCAGGAGAAATCAGGGGCCAGCTTATTAAACAGTAAATTAAATAAACAAGGGTTACCCAACTATCTTCTTTAAAAAGGTAGTTGGGATTTTTTGTATATTAAAGGTGTACAGCTTTAATATTTTAAACATTGGTGGTAATACAAGGCTAGTGGAAGTATATAATAATTCCTGTTCAACCAGTCATCTAAACGCTATAATATTACGTTAATAAATCGGTTAGATAAGTACCTGTAAATTTTGTAACTTACTTTATCTTTAGTATGAGTTAAAATACGGTGGTGAATTTTAAAACCTTTTGCAATAAATATTTCTCCAATTGTGCAAAGTTAATCCTGCCTGCATTGTCATTGGTATGCTTTTCACTTTTTTCTGTTGCGCAAAACTGTCCACCAAATATTGATTTTGAAGATGGAACATTTAATGGATGGACTTGTTACACCGGTGGTGTTGTGGCATCTGGCGGCGCAAACATAATTACCCTTATACCATCCGGTCCTATGTCCGGCAGACATACAATGATGTCATCTTTTCCAGGTGATGGCCTTGACCCTTATGGTAATTTTCCGGTTAATTGCCCCAATGGAAGCGGCCATTCTATTAAACTGGGCAATACCTCCGGTGGAGCCGAGGCGGAAGGCGTATCTTATGAATTTACTATTCCGGCTAATGAAAATGAATATAATTTAATTTATCATTATGCTGTAGTTTTTCAGGATCCCAATCACCAGCAAAATGAACAGCCCCGGATGGAAATAGAGATCACCAACGTTACTGATAATACAATCATTAATTGTTCTTCTTTTGCATTCTTTCCATATGGCACACCGCTTCCGGGTTTTAAACTTTCCAATAACCCGGGTGGTACCACACCGGTTTGGTATAAAGACTGGTCTGCTGTTTCTATTAATTTAGATGGTAAAGCCGGTAAAACTATACGTTTGATGTTTAAAACATCTGACTGTACTTTCAGACGGCATTTTGGTTATGCATATATTGATGTTAATTCTGAATGTAGCGGAAGGTTTGAAGGAGCATCATTTTGTCCTGATGATACTGCTGTAAATGTAGTAGCCCCTTATGGTTATCAGGGTTATACCTGGTATAACAATACTTTTACACAGGTATTAGGTACTCAGCAAATACTTTCCTTTGTACCACCGCCACCTTTAAGTACAGAGCTGGCAGTAATATTGGTTCCATATAATGGATATGGTTGTTTAGATACTTTATACACCAATGTAATTGACAATTTAGTAGTAACAGCTGATGCAGGTAAAGACACTGTTTCATGCAATCATTCGCCGGTGCAAATTGGCGCAGCACCAAAATTGGGTGTCAGATATCAATGGTCTCCGGTCCTCGGATTATCTAATCCTGATATTGCTAACCCCGTTGCGTTGCCAAATGTAACAACCACTTATGTAGTTACAGCAAGAAGTAATGGCGGGGGATGTTTACATACCGATTCGGTAACTGTAAAAGCATCGTTGGTAGACAATACCATACAGGTATTAGGTACAACTTCGTATTGTATCGGCAATGGTGACAGCACGGTTTTAATTGTACAATCTGCCGACAGTATTCAGTGGTACAGGGACAATGTTGCAATACCGGGTGCCAATCGAACAATATACCGTGTAATGCAGGGCGGAGCTTACCATGCTGTTCTTTTTGGCGGATCTGGATGTTCCTTAACCACTGTTGTAAAGCAGGTAGATATTGGAACAGTTCCTGTACCAGGGTTTTCGGTTAATAAGCCCGACCAATGCTTGTATGGTAACCAGTTTATTTTCAAAAACACCAGTACCAACGAAGTGGGAAGTATGATTTATAAATGGACTTTTGGAGATGGTACGGAAAGCAATACCAGAGATGTGACCTATAGTTTTAAGAAGGCAGGTATATATAATGTAAAATTAGTGGTAAGCAGTATTGCCATTTGTGCCGATAGTACAATGTTTACTGTTGTTGTTCATCAAAACGCAATATCTGAATTTTCTATTGAGCCAACATGTATTGATCTTCCCGTAATACCCATTAATAATACAAAGGATACTTTAGGCTCACCAATAAATTATCTATGGACATTTGGCAATGGCCAGGTTTCCACCCTGCGAAACCCTCCTGCACAGGTATATACAAGAGCAGGAAACTATGATATAAATCTATCGGTAAATACAGCCCAATGCCCTTTCCCTATACATAATGCAAAACATACTGTTGTTATTGACAGGCCGGTACCAGGCATTCTGTATCCGATAGAATATGCTGTTATTAATCTGCCATTGGATTTACACGCCAGGAAAATTGGAGAAACAGTATTGTGGAGCCCGGCATTAAATTTAGATAACGCAAAAAATTTTAACCCGGTTTTTAAAGGACCCAGCGAACAATTATTTGCCATTGATATAAAAACCAAAACCGGTTGTGTAACCACCGATTCGCAACTGGTTAAACTGGTAAAGAGTATTGAAATTTATGTGCCCAACGCATTTAGCCCCAATGGAGATGGTAACAACGATGTATTACGCCCGGTAATGTATGGCATAAAACAGCTTCGCTATTTTAAAATTTTTAATCGCTGGGGCCAGCAGTTTTACCAAACCCAAAATGCCAAACAGGGCTGGGATGGATTATTTAAAAACGTAAAACAGGAAATGCAGACCTTGGTGTGGATGATAGAAGCTGTGGGAGTGGATGGTAATATTTATACAAAGAGAGGAACCAGTATACTTTTACGGTAATTTTTATCTCAGTCTTTTTTTACAATCAATAATAATCCAATCTGTTATAAGGCAATAGTCTATATTTATACACTAACCTTATATTTTGATAAAATTCGCCCTTGTACTTTTTACAATCTGCATCACTTATTTTTCCGAAGCACAAACAATTATTCCACGCTTTGAAAACCTGGGCGTTAATGAAGGGCTTCCACACAGTTCGGTATATAGTATTCTGCAGGACAAAAAGGGTTTTATGTGGTTTGGTACTGCTGATGGTTTATGCAGGTATGACGGCAATGTATTAAAAACATGTAAGTATACGGCCCAGTACGAAAAGGATGTGGTGAATAATTTTGTAAGAGGTAAAATGCTTGAAGACAAAACCGGAAATATCTGGTATTGTAACGAGAGTGGTATATACAAATGGGATGTTGTAAAAGAACAGGTAATAAAGGTAAGGGTTTTTGATAAAAAGGAATTTAACAATGTTGCTTTTGAATCAGTTTTTTTAGATAGTAAAAATAATATTTGGATGTTCAACATTGTAGAAAGTGTTGTGGCTTACAATATTACTGCCGGAAGCCTTACTGAATATCCGTTGCCTTATAAAACAGATCTATCAAAAATTAATTTGAACTACACAAATGTTGATGAAGATGAAAATATCTGGGTAAAATTTGGAAGTAAAGCAGATCCATTTTTTGTTTTCAATATGCTTTCGGGTAAATATTCAATGCGATTTTCAAAAGATGCCCCTCATGCTGTTTTTTTTGAAAATAATAAACGGGTATTAGCTTACGATGATAAACTGGTTTATGAATATAGCGGAAGCATACCATCCGTTACAATTCCAAAAATTATAGATGGAAAAAAAACGCCATTTTACTCTTTTGATGGGATTAACGATAACTACGGCCGGCTGTGGATGACAGCAAGGGGCAACGGTTTATTTTACTACGATGAAAAAAATAATCGCCTGCATGAGTATCATCATGATAATTCAAAAATAAAGTCATTACCCTTTGATTTAACTACCTGTCTCTTTATTGATCGTAATGAAAATTTATGGATTGGCATGGATGGTGCCGGTGTGGTAAAGCTTGATCTGAAACAACCAAAGTTTAATTTATTTCCTTTATCCGAGGGAGATTTTCCGATACTGAACGATTATTTCACCAAATGTTTTTTTGAAGATTCTGCAGGCAGAATCTGGTTTGGCTCACATACAGCCGGCTTAAATATTTTTGATCACACGAAACAAAATTTGCTAAACTATCATCATGAAAACAACAAGCCAAACAGTTTGCCGGGAAATATTGTTGGCAGCATATTAAAAGACCGGGATGGGAAAATGTGGATTGGCAGCAGCGGTGGTATTTCACTATTTAAAGAAAGAGAAAAATCATTTGAAACGATTACTATACAGGATCTTCCCAAACTATACCCTTTACGAAATAATTTTGTTTATAAAATGCTGCAGCTTGCCAATGGAGATTTTCTGGCTGCAACCTTACTGGGTATAATTAAAGTAGCAAAGGATGCCAAAGGCAATTACAAAGGATATTACTATGCTAATACAGGCCACCTTTGTTCTGTTACTACTGATGTGGCAGAAATGCCTGATAAAATAATTTGGGCTACGTTGCCAGGGTTGGGCCTTTATCAAATAAAACCAGAAGGGAAAGGATATAGCTTAGTTAATACTTTTTTAAACGGGATAGATTTACGCAGTGTAAGAAAAGATGAAAGGAACCAGGATTACTTATGGATTGGCACCGGTATCGGATTGATCCACTTTAATACCATCACTCATGCTTATAAAGTATGGAATGAAAAAGATGGTTTGGCAAACAATTATGTTTATGGTTCGCTGGAAGACACAACAGGTAATTTATGGATAAGTACCAACAAAGGATTAAGTTCTTTTAACCAAAAAGAAAACAAATTTGAAAACTTTTCCTTTCTTGATGGATTACAAAGCAATGAGTTTAATACACAATCCTTTTATAAAAGTAACACCGGCACTTTTTATTTTGGCGGCATCAGGGGGTTTAACTGGTTTAAGCCAGGTTATGTAAGTAAAGAAAAAATAAAACCTGTTGCAGCCATTACCCGTATTGAAATAAGCGATTCCATTTTTAAAAAAGATTCAGGGTATCTTTTACATCAAACCATTACGGTTTCTTACGATAAAAATGATTTTAATTTTCAGTTTGCCGCATTGGATTATACAAGACCCGAAGCCAATAACATACAATATACCTTGAAGGGATGGGATGCAGGCTGGGTAGTGGCTGATAACAGGTCGGCCAGGTATGCCAATCTTCCTCCGGGCAATTATACCTTAAAACTCAAAGTATCGAATGCCGATGGGGTGTGGAGCGATGAAGAAAAAATCAACATAATAATAGAATCACCTTTTTGGAAAATGACATGGTTTTTAGCTGCCATTACTTTGCTTTTGTTGGGCATAATTATTTTTATTACTTACCGGGTTTCGCAAGTGAAGGCAAAAAGAAAACTACAGTTATTGGAAAAACAGATTGCCGTGGATGATGAACGCAACCGTATCAGCGCCGACATGCATGATGAGATTGGCAGCGGCATTACACATATTGCTTTATTAAGTGAGTTAATTCAATCACAACATAAAGATGAAAAAGATTTAAAGAAAGACATTAATATCATTGCTACATCTGCCAGGCGCCTGGTACAAACAATGAGTGAAATTATCTGGGCATTAAATCCTCAAAACGATACGCTGGAAAATCTGCTTGCCTATACAAGGGAACAATCGCAACAATATTTCGAATCGATGGATGTGCAATTTGTAATCGAATTTCCTGATAATATTCCGGATATTAAACTCAGTAATGAGCAACGCAGAAATTTATATTTAGTAACAAGAGAAGCGTTGAATAATGCTATGAAACACTCCAACGCCCAAAATATTCATTTAAAACTGGAAATTACAAAAAGTATGTTTTGTTTTAGCGTTACCGACAATGGAAAGGGGATGAAAGAAAAAAATAATAAACATGGCGGCAATGGACTTGTAAATATGAAAAAAAGAATGAAGGATATCAGCGGTACTATTGAGTGGTTGCCGGCCGAAAAAGGCACTGCTGTAAAATATTGCATGCCTGTTTAAATAAAACTACTACTTTTTTCACACGCGTTAAAACCCGTTATAGTTTACCTTTAATTTTATGACGTCCATTGTTATTATAGAAGATGATGAAAAGATACGCAATTACCTGGCTGCATTAATAGCAGGTTCGGGTGAGTTTGACCTGCAGGCGAGTTTTGCATCTGCAGAAGAGGCCATACAATATTTTGAAAAAGGTATGGGAGATGTTATTGAACTGGTGCTTACAGATATTCAATTACCCGGTAAAACAGGGATTGAATTTATTGCCTGGTTAAAACCCCTGCGGCCTGATATTCAATTGATGGTACTAAGTGCTTATGATGATGCAGATAAAGTTTTTAAGGCATTAAAGGCAGGTGCCACGGGTTACATTTTAAAAAATACCGAAGCTGCAAAATTAATAGAAGCCCTTCGTGACCTGCGAAAAGGGGGCAGCCCAATGAGTAACGAAATAGCCCGTAAAGTAGTCAATGCTTTTCAGAAGGAGATTGATTATAAAGATGCCAAAGAGAATTTATCAACCCGGGAAAAGGAAGTACTGCAATGGCTCTCCAAAGGGTTTAGCTATAAAGAAATTGCAGCTAAATTATTTATCTCTGTAGAAACGGTACGTACTCATATCCGCAATATTTACGAAAAATTACATGCCGGAAATAAAATGGAGGCATTGCGTAAAGCCGGGCTGCATTAATTGTTTACAGCTTTTTTTTGCTACTAGTATTTAAAGTATAATCTCAATCTCTTAAAAGTATTTTTCATTATGAAATTGTATTTTCTGGTAATACTCTTTTGTGTGTCGCATTTTTCTAATGCCCAAACAATCGATTCTTTAAACACTGCACAGCATTGCCTGTATATGACACCTGCTGAAAAAGAAATGATCTATGAAATAAATCTGGTAAGACATAATCCCAAAGCCTATGTTCAATACCTGTTGCCCCTATTGGCTGAAGCAAAAAAGCAATTGAAAAAAAATGGTAAAGGACAAAGAAATTATAGCTTAACCATCACCAGCACATCTGCAGATGGAAAAAATTTAGGTACGATTGATACCACCTGGAACTATGAAAATATAGAAGCCATAAAAGCGTTGACAACATTGATCAGTGATTTAAAGAAATTAAAAAAACTATCCGTACTGCAGGCCGACAGCGGTATTTACAATGCAGCGAAAAAACATGCAGCTGATCAAAATGAACACGACTGGAAATTATTGCATACCGGCAGTGATGGATCTTTACCTTGGGACAGGATAAAATTCTTTTCTCCCACAATGCTTAATGGCAACGAAAATATTGCAGGCCGCTGGGGATACGCCACAGCCACACCAAGAGATATTGTTTTGCAATTATTAATTGATGCTGGTATTCCTGGCTATGGGCACCGGTATAATATGCTTGATCCATTGTGGACACATATTGCATGCCGCACAGAAAAATACAAAGGCTACCAGGATTGGTGGATACAGAATTTTGGAATAGTGAAAACAAAATAGCTATTTAAACTTACTACTACTTAAATCATATTTTTTTGCGGATACATTCATTGTAATCTTATACTTCATTAAAAAAATAATTATGAAAAAAAGTGTAGCATTATTGATGATCGTTGTTACTTTCATGTCTTGCAAAAAAACAGATAGCGCTTCCACAACAACCGGAACAGATTTTAAAATTGGCACAGCCTGGGTTTACAAATACACCAGCTATAATGCTGCCGGAGCAGTTGTTTCCACAGCTAATATTACCCTTACCATCACTTCTCAACAAACGCTGCTGGGTGAAACATGGTGGGTAGCTACAGGTGCAGGCACACCTTCTTACATGCGTAAAACAACTACCGGTTATTATACCATAAGAAATGGCGTTTCCCAACTCGATTTTAAAGTACCTGCAGCAGTAAATGATACCTGGCGCAAAACATATAGTTCAACAGCCGGAGATTACAGCGATTTTAAAGTAGTTAGTATTAACCAAAATGTAACAGTGCCAAAGGGAACTATTGCCTGTTATTATGCTGAAGGATATGACAGCAATAGCCTGGAAGATAAAGCCTGGTATAACGATGCTAATATGATGGTAAAGCAGGAAGAGTATGACCAAACTGCTACGGGTGCATTGTATGTGAATTTTTCTTTAGAGCTGGTAAGTTTTACACCGTAGTTTTTTTTTACTTTATTTTAAATGTACCATAAAAAATGATTTATAAAATTAAGGTCTTCACCCGAAGACTTTAATTTTTAAATAGAACCACTTCGGGTAATGAAGCTACAGTAATTACCCTACTACTTCTTTCACACTTTTTTTAATCACTAATTAATACATCTTGCTGTTGTAAAAAATATGAGTAACAGCATTTAATTTCCTAAAATAAAAAAACAACAACATGAAAAAATTAGTAGGCTCAATCTGTATTCTTGCAATTGTTATCTTCTTTGCAAGTTGTGGCACCATTGCAGGTGCTCTCTCAAAGGGTAAACGACCTGTATTTTTAATAGACGTTCCTAAAGATCTTGTGGTAAAAGTAAATGGCAAGGAGCTGGATATTGAATTAGAAGCTTTTGCATCAGGCGGGGTAGGCAACGTAACTAATACCTATTATGCTCCTGCGATTCAAATGCCTTACAAGCATCCAGCAACAATACAATTAAGTTCTGCGGCTATGGGAAAGTCAGGCACTTTAGATCTTAAACCTAAAAATCAAAGTGCTATTTTTTGGGGGAATGTAATTATTGCACCTATTGTAGGCCATATTATTGATGCCGTTACAAAAAACAATAAAACATTAACACCAAGATATATTGATGTACCTGCAGCATTAGCAGGTAAACCTAAATCGGAGTGGAGAAGCAAAGGGAAATTAAAAAGGCTGTCGAAACATAAAGGGCGAAAAAATAAAACAGTAACCTACAGCTAAATGGTTATTGCTAACAATATTATCTGCCGGTAATTACGGCAGATAATATTATGCATCTATTGATTCATAAAGCTAAACTCTGCCCATTTTTAAATTTTAAAATATTTATCCTATTGCATAATTAAAGTTCAAAAAAGGTATGCCGTACAAGGGAGATTATTCTTTCTTTTTACTAAAAAGAAAAAATAATAGAACAAGTTCACAACGATGATGCCACAAAGAACTAAAGCTGGTATCAAAAATAATTAACTCAACCAGCTTCTTAATGACAGGGATAAAAATTTACAAAATATTCTTTAACCTGATATGTTGCAGCAGTATAATTGTTTTAGCATCCTGTATCTCCCCTGTGTCAATCATCTTCAGAGCTTCATCAAAAGCTAATTCCAGTACTTCAATATCTTCCTGTTCTTCATCGAGCCCGCCGCCATCATGTACTTTCATGTCTTTTGAATATTCAGCAATAAAGAAGTGTAACTTTTCTGTTACCGAACCCGGTGACATGTACACTTCAAATATTTTTTGCATTTCTGTTATCTTATATCCTGTTTCTTCTTCTGTTTCCCGTTTAATACAATCTTCAGGATTATCATTATCCAATAAACCTGCACAGGCTTCAATCAGCATACCGGAACTATTACCGTTTAAAAAAGTGGGTAGCCGGAATTGCCTGGTTAAGATCACCGTTTTTTGTGTTGTATTATACAACAATATTACGGCTGCGTTTCCTCTGTCGTAAGCTTCCCGGTTTTGTGTTTCCCAGGTGCCATTGTTTTTTAAATATTCATAAGTTATCTTTCTAAGAAAGTACCAGTTATCAGAAAGTATTTCGGTATTTACAATTTTTACTCTCTCCGTCATCAGGATAATATTATTTTTTGTTGATAAAGTTATGAAGTTTTATATAGTGCTAATTGTTTCTGAAACTGCTTCTTAAAACAACAAATAAAACTTATTTTTAAATACCCATTCAAACCTTTAACACTTATTTATGAAAATTCGTAAGGTAATTGTACGGACTATTTTATTATTAATTCCTCTTTTACTTATTGGTTGCGTTTGGTATGCATGGAGGGCTTTTCCGGTTATCAGCGGATATGGTTCTAAAAATATGTGCTCAGCTGTTTTTCTGCAGCACCGTAGCCCAAAAGATCTACTTAGGGAAGATCTTGGCACTTTCCCTTTATCATTAGGCAGTTTTACAGTTAATGAAAAAGATTCTTCTGTTACAGGATCGGTATTCGGGTTTGCCAAAAGAAAAACCATTTACCGAAAAGGCGCAGGTTGCACTTTGGTAAACGATTTTACCGAAACTGAAATTAAGGCACAACATTTTTCTATTCCGGCAGCGCCATCAGTTAATGCCGATACCATGGCATGGCCTTATGGTAATAAATTAAATGATACTACCGCTTCAAATATCAATAAAGAAGCATTAAATAAAACAGTGGACTATGTGATGAATGAAAAAACAAAAGACGGTAAACCCACTTATACCAGCGCTGTGCTGGTATTGTATGATGGTAAAATTGTGGCAGAAAAATATGCACGGGGGTTTGATAAGAATACAGTGATGCTGGGTTGGTCAATGTCGAAAAGTTTAACTGCAGCAATGGTTGGGGTATTGGTTAAACAAGGTAAATTAAATGTAGATGCGCCTGCACCCGTGCCTGAATGGAATAATACCAAAAAGCAGCAGATCAGCCTTAAAAATATATTGCAGCAAACTACCGGGCTTGATTTTACAGAAGATTATAACAGCTACTGCGAAGTAACCAATATGCTTTTTAATAAAGGAGATATGGCTGCTTATACCGCAGGCCTGCCTTTAAAATATATCCCGGGTACGGTGTTCAATTATTCCAGCGGCAACAGCAATATCCTCAGCCGCATCATTCGTAAAACAGTGGGGGAGGAAGCGTATTCAGGTTTTCCCTATCAATCCTTGTTTCATAAAATAAATGCCTATAGTTTTTTGCTGGAACCCGATGCCTCCGGCACCTATATTGGGTCATCGTACAGTTATGCAACAGCTAGAGATTTTGCACGTTTTGGTTTACTATACTATAATAACGGTAAATGGAAAGGCGAACAGATTTTACCCGATAACTGGGTGGAACAAACCATTGCACCAGCTGCTGCCGATAAAAGAAAACATTATGGTTACCAGTTTTGGTTAAACGGCTTAAATAAAAGTGAGCCTGCTGCAAGATGGTATGCTGATGTACCCACCGATATGTTTTTTTGTGATGGTTATGGCGGGCAGGACATTTATATTATTCCTTCGAAAAAATTAGTGGTGGTCAGGTTAGGACTGCAGGTAATTGATGAAAATAAATTTTTAAAAGAAGTAATTGCTGCAACAAATAAATAAATCTTCAGGCAAATTAATGACAGCTAATATTAAAAAGATCATTCGGCAAAATCAATTCAATTGCACCAGATCTTCTGCAATACTAAAATCAACATTACTGTAATCTTTTATTTCTTTGTACAAAGTATCTCTTTCAATTGGCTGGCGTTTTACCTGTTTAATTAGTGTCACTAATTCCTGTGTACTCATGGCAGGTGTTTGTTCTTCGCTGCACATGCTGTAAATTTTTGTACTGTCGTCTATAGTGCCATCAATATCATTTACACCAAAGCTTAAACTCAGTTGGGCATTTTGGCGGCCCAGCATTGGCCAGTAAGCCTTAAGATGAGGAAAGTTATCTAAATAAATTCTTGCAATGGCATACAGGCGCATATCTTCTGTGGTGGTGCTTTCCGGCACATAGCTCATGTCATTATCTTTATTGCGGAATTTTAAAGGGATAAAAGTATTAAAGCCTTTTGTTTTATCCTGTAGCTCCCGCAATCTTCTCATGTGGTCAATTCGATGTTCGTATTTTTCAATATGGCCGTACAACATGGTGGCATTACTGTGCATACCTAATTTATGTGCTTCTTCGTGTATGGAAAGCCAGCCATCAGCATCCACTTTATCTTCACAAATTTGTTTTCTTATTTCAGGATGAAAAATTTCTGCACCGCCACCTGGTAAACTATCCAATCCTGCATCGTGTAATTGTTTCATGCCTTCTGCAGTGGTCAACTTTGCTTTTCTAAACATATAATCCAGTTCTACTGCTGTAAATGCTTTTACATGCAGATCGGGGCGATGAGCTTTTATCTTTTGCATTAATTCAATAAAATACGCCATATTCATTTTAGGATGAACGCCACCCACAATATGCACTTCGGTAATAGGTTTGCCATCGTATTTTTTTACAATGTCCAGCATCTGGTCAATGCTTAATTCCCAGCCTTCTTCTTTATGTGCATATAAACGGGAATATGCACAGAACTTACAACTGAATACACAAACATTGGTTGGTTCAATATGAAAGTTGCGGTTGAAATAAGTTTTATTGCCATGCAATTGTTCTCTTATAAAATTGGCCAATGCACCTGTAAATGCCAGGCTGCCTTTTTCAAAAAGAGCAAGGCATTCTGCATCAGTAATGCGTTGGTTATCTTTTACTTTTTGGGCAATGTTTTTTAAACCGGTATCTGGGGTATTACCTATTAAAATATCTATGGTTGCACTCATCACTTTATTTTTTTACAAATTTACGATGATATAACATGTGTGACGATTTTTTGTTGGATAAGTTGGTATAAAAAAGGGTAGTGGGTTGTTGAGCTTAGTGAATAAATGTATATCTTCAAAATCTAAACTAAAAGCGATATGAATATTAAGCTTCGTCTTACTTTGATGAGTTTCTTACAATTCTTTGTTTGGGGTGCATGGTTAATTACAATTGGTACTTATTGTTTTAATGCCAAGGGCTGGACAGGAGCTCAGTTCGGCGCTATTTTTTCCACGCTTGCATTGTCTTCTCTTTTTATGCCCGCCTTAACAGGCATCATTGCAGATAAATGGTTGAATGCAGAAAAGCTTTATGGGATATTACATGTGTTATATGGACTGATATTATTTTATGTGCCCAAAGTAAACGATCCTGACACTTTGTATTATGTAATATTTGCTGCCATGATCTGCTATATGCCCACCATCTCATTATCCAATTCTATCGCTTATACTATTTTAAAAGAGAGAAAATATGATGTGGTAAAAGTATTTCCACCCATCCGTGTTTGGGGTACTGTTGGTTTTATTGTTGCCATGTGGACGACAAACCTTACCGGAAGTAAAGCCAATGCTAACCAGTTCATCATAGCAGGAATTGCAGCTATCATTTTGGGTATCTACTCTTTTACCTTACCTAAATGCCCTCCGCAAAAATCTATATCAAGAGATGCATCATTACTGGAACAATTGGGTTTAAATGCGTTTAAATTATTTGCCAATTATAAAATGGCTTTGTTCTTTATTTTTTCCATGTTTTTGGGAGCAGCCCTGCAATTAACCAATATGTATGGCGATTCTTACCTGGATGATTTTAAAAATATTCCGCAATATGTAGATTCATTCGTGGTAAAATATTCCACTATTATTTTATCCATTTCGCAGATGTCTGAAACCTTATTCATCCTGGCCATTCCTTTCTTCCTGAAAAGATTTGGGATTAAGTACGTTATGCTGATCTCCATGCTGGCATGGGTATTAAGATTTGGATTGTTCGGTTATGGTAATCCATCCGATGGGTTGTGGATGATAATCCTGTCTTGTATTGTTTATGGAATGGCATTCGATTTCTTTAATATCTCTGGTTCTTTATTTGTTGAAACCAATACCGATTCTACCATAAGGGCGAGCGCACAGGGATTATTTATGACGATGACAAATGGAGTGGGTGCATTTTTTGGAAGTAAGATAAGCGGTATGATTATCGATAAATATTTCATTTTACAAGGAGGTACAAAAGACTGGCATGGCATTTGGCTCAGCTTTGCTGTTTATGCATTGGTTATCGCTGTTTTGTTCTTTATATTTTTTAAACACAAACATGATCCCAACGAAATAAAGAATGTACAGCATTAATATTCAACTCAACTATTAACTGTATAAAAAATCCTCCGCTATAAACGGAGGATTTTTTTATGAATTTAAATTGAACTTACTTCAACAATTCAATCTTTTTTACAAAATTTGCTTTAGGTTGTGCGCCCACTAATTTATCAACCACCTGTCCGCCTTTTACAAAAAGAATAGCGGGGATACTGGTGATACCGTAGTTCATGGAAACCTGTGGGTTATGATCCACATTTACCTTACCAATGTTAACCTTTCCATCATACTCTTTAGCCAGTTCTTCTATTACAGGGCCAATTGCACGGCATGGTCCACACCATTCTGCCCAAAAATCAATTACTGTTAATTTATCGCTGTCTAAAACCTCCGTCTTAAAGTTTGCATCTGTGAATTCGTGTGCCATAATATTTTTTTGTTTAAATTTTTATAGTAGAGGGCAAATTTACAGCCAATCCTGTTAATATGTTGTTATGACATATCCACAGTATGTGATGAAAAATATTGTCATACAAGAAAGCCATTGTGTCGCCCAAATCATCCGCAAGCTTTATACCGCTTGCATTTACAATATTTACAGGTTATCTTTATTAGCTAAAATTTATATACCATGTATCTGATAAGAGAAGTATTTCAGGCAAGGCCCGGCAAGGCCAAAGATTTAGTGAAAATGTTCAAACTGGCTGCCCCTCATTTTGAAAAAACAGAGGGTATCAAAGGGATGAAAGTAATGACAGACATCGTAAGCAATTACTGGACAGTTGTTGTTGAGTCGGAAACCGATGATATTGGGGGCTTTTTTACCAATCTCCGTTCTGCCACCATGAGTGATGAGTTAAAAGAAATAATGAAAGGTTATATGGATTGTGTTGAAGGTGGCCGCAGGGAAATTTTTATGATTGAGTAAGGACAAATCATAATATTTTTTGCAACATTACTTTAATCTGGCTGGTTGTTCAGCACAGGCATAGAGATTTACATATTTGCAGACATCCGAAGTTTTTAAAACTTCGGATGTCTTATTTTTATCCAGTAACAACACTCACTTCAACATCTACATTATTATTTAAAAACACTGCCATTTCATCGTTCATGGTAAAGCCTTTTTCAAGGCTGTACATACCTACTTTAAAATTATGCCTTGTATCTACCACATTAAATTTTATTGAAGTGGCTCCGGGATTATCTTTTACATTGCTCTCTATAAAGTTTACAAAATCAGCATTAATAAACTGGGGTTGCACTTCTATAACCACTTGTTTGGTTAATAATTTTTTTACAGTATCCAGTAAATGTATTTTAGATAAGCGGAATTCGTATTGATCGCTGTTGTATCTTGGTTTAAAAGCGCCTTCAATTAAAACGATCATTCCTTTTTCTAAATAATTATTGTAACGTACATAATCTTCGCCCCATAAAAAAAATTCAGATTTACCACTAAAATCCTCAATGGTAATGATACCAAAATTTTTACCGGTCTTTGTTAAGCGGTGTTGCCCATCGGTTACCAAACCTGCCACTCTGAACGACCTGCCGGGATTGGAATTATTGGCAATACTGTTTTTATATTCTACATAATCTGCCAAAGGAATAATATTATAATGTTTCATTTCAAACTTATAATTATCCAGCGGGTGGCCGCTGATGTACATGCCGGTTACTTCTTTTTCATAATCTAATTGTTGCACTAATGGCCATGGTTCACAAATGGATAATTTAGGTGTTGTAATTTCCGGCATGGCCATATCGCCAAATAAAGTATTGGTACTGGAGGCTGCCTGTGTTTGAAAAACACTGCCAAATTTTATGATCTTTTCCAGTCCCTGCACATCGCCGGGAGCAGTATAAAAATATTGTGCACGGATGATGTCTGTAAAACAATCAAAGGCACCGCTGTAAGCCAAACTTTCTAAAGATTTTTTATTGACCGATTTTTGGCTGCACCGTTTTACCAGATCGAAAATGGTTTTAAAATGCCCGTGTTTGGTTCTTTCTATAATAATATCTTCAATGGCTTTTTCACCAACACCTTTTAATCCACTAAAACCAAAACGTATCTCACCTTTTTTATTAACTGCAAAACCATTTTGGCTTTCATTAATATCCGGGCCAAGCACTTTTAATCCCATACGCTTACACTCTTCCATAAAAAAAGTGATCTTATCAATACTGCCTGCATGGTTTAATACTGCAGCCATGTATTCACTGGGATAATGTGCTTTTAAATATGCTGTTTGATAAGCCACAAAAGCGTAACAGGTACTATGCGATTTATTGAAAGCGTATTGTGCAAATGCTTCCCAATCGGTCCATATCTTTTCTAATTTTTCCTGCGGATGATTTTTTGCAGTGGCTCCTTCAATGAACTGTGCTTTCATTTTATTCAGCACCGCAATTTGTTTTTTACCCATTGCTTTACGCAGCACATCCGCATCACCTTTACTAAAGCCTGCAAGCTTTTGGCTGAGCAACATCACCTGTTCCTGGTACACTGTAATACCATAGGTTTCTTTCAGGTGCTCTTCCATATCCGGCAGATCATACTGCACTTGTTTTTTCCCATGCTTACGGTCAATGTATTCAGGAATATAACTCATGGGGCCGGGGCGATATAAGGCATTCATCGCAATAAGATCATCAAATTTATCCGGCTTTAGTTCCCGCAGGTATTTTTGCATGCCGGCACTTTCAAACTGGAAGGTGGCGTTTGTATCGCCTTGCTGGTATAGCCTGTAGGTTTTTTCATCATCAAGCGGTATAGCATCAATTTCTATTATTATACCGTGATGTTGCTTGATAAGCGATAAAGCCGTTTTTAAAATACTCAGTGTTTTTAAACCCAGGAAATCCATTTTAATTACTCCTGCTTCTTCAATAGTACCACCTTCAATCTGGGTAAGCCATAATTCAGATTCTTTGGAAGTAGCAACCGGAATTAATTCAGTTAAATCTTTTGGTGCAATGATGATGGCCGAAGCATGGATGCCGGTGTTACGAACAGAACCTTCTAATATTTCTGCCTCATGCAATATTTTACTGAGCAGATCATCGCCTTTATAAATCTCTCTTAATTTTTTTACATTCTCTAAATCATCACCCTGCAATTGTTCTTTTTCTTCTAAAGATTTTTCGCCACCCTTTAATGCTTCTTTTGTAGTAAAAGGTGCATGCAGTAATCTTTTTAAAACTATTCCTGGCCGCTCAGGAACCAGTTTGGATAATGCCCTGCTTTCTGCCAATGGAAGATCCATGACACGGGAAACATCTGCAATGCTGGATTTAGCAGCCATTGTACCGTAAGTAATAATTTGTGCTACCTGGTTTTTACCATATTTCTGTACAACATAATCCAATACTTTCTGCCTTCCTTCATCATCAAAATCCGTATCTATATCAGGCATAGATTTACGTTCTGGATTTAGGAACCTTTCAAACAGTAAATTATATTTTATAGGATCAATATTAGTAATGCCGATGCAGTAAGCTACCGCACTGCCAGCAGCAGAACCACGACCAGGGCCGATGAACACGCCCATGTCACGCCCGGCTTTTATAAAATCACCAACTATTAAAAAATAGCCGGCAAATCCCATTTTTTCTATTACACCTAATTCAAACTGTATTCTTTCTTCTGCGGCTGGTGTAAGAATCTGGTAGCGGTTTTTTGCTCCCGTCCACGTAAGGAAGGCCAGGTATTCATCCTGTGTTTTAAAATTTGGCGGTACCACAAAATGCGGCAGAAGAATGTCTCTTTTTAAATCAAGCAGATCTACTTTATCTACAATTTCATTTGTATTATCAATGGCTTCGGGCAGGTCTTCAAATACCTTACTCATCTCTGCACCTGTCTTTAAAAAAAACTGGTCGTTAGGAAAAGCAAAACGTTTGTTCTTTGCGGTTACATCATCATCTGTAAACTCCCGCAGGGCAGGGGTACTTTGTTTTTCGCCGGTATTAATGCATAGTAAAATATCGTGTGCATTAAAATCTTTTTGATCTACATAATGGCTATCGTTGCTGGCAATTACTTTTACAGTATATTTTTTTGCAAACTTTAATAATACTTCGTTTACTTTTTCCTGGTCGGGAATGCCATGGCGCTGCAACTCTACATAGTAATCTTCCTGGAAAATATTTAACCACCACTTAAATTCATTTTCACCTTCGGCTTCGCCTTTTTTTAAAATAGTTTGCGGTACCAATGCACCCAGGCAACAGGTGGTGGCAATCAACCCTTCGTGATGTTTATGAATAAGCTGTTTATCTATTCGTGGATATTTGCTGTACATGCCTTCAATGTATCCAAGCGATGTAAGCTTTACTAAATTTTTATAACCGGTATTATTTTTTGCCAGCAATATCTGATGATGGCGGGGATCTTTTTCTTCTTTGCTGAAAGTTTTACGGGTACGGTCTGTAGTGATATAAAACTCGCAACCTACAATCGGTTTTACTTTTAAAGTGCCATCATCATTTTTATGATTGTAAGCTTCTTTTACAAATTCAAAAGCGCCAAACATATTGCCATGATCGCTTATGGCAAGTGCAGGCATATTATTGGCAATCGCTTTTTTGTACAGGTTTTTTATAGATGCTGCTCCATCTAATAGTGAATACTGCGTGTGAACATGTAGGTGTGAGAATTTCATACTGCCAGCCCCTGACCCCTAAAGGGAACTTGTTTTAAAGTTTAAAATTTAGTTTAAAGAGTAAAAAAATTATTACTCAAATATCCTCAATGG
>JAYVPT010000022.1:0-27198 GCA_043757165.1 Ferruginibacter sp. | reverse complement strand
CATCAGCAAAATAATAAAAGCAACCTGTGCAGAGTATGGCATAAAATATATTGAGTACCGTAAAATGCGTCATGCATTGGTTTCTCATACCATGCATTTAAAAAGAATGGGCAGGGCTTAAATAAACTATTGCTTTTCATCACGGCCTTTTTATTATTACTTTTATAACTGTGATAATAAAAAGGCTTTTTCATAATATTTTTTAAAATATAAAAATGGAACAACATACCTGGCACCAAAAACATAAGGAAACATTTACAGTAGGAGATCGTGTAGCTGACGTTGTTGCTACAGGTATGGGCTCCTGGAAATTTATAATTATTCAAACCATATTTGTTTTGATCTGGATGATGCTGAATATTATTGGCTTTATCCAACATTGGGATCCCTACCCTTTTATTTTATTAAATCTTATTTTTTCCACACAGGCCGCTTACGCCGCTCCAATTATCATGATGAGCCAAAACCGACAGAGTGCAAGAGACAGGATACAGGCGCAGGAAGATTATCAAACCAATATTGATGCAAAAAAAGAAATAGAAGCTTTACAGCGTTATTTGAATAAACTGGAAACTGAAAAATTAGATAAAATTATTACAATGTTAAACGAGATGAAGCTACAGGCAAAATAATCACTGCCGGCAGTAAAACATCTTTCCGTAAATTTGTTTCCCAATCTAAAAAAATGAGTGAAGAAAAGAGCCTGAATTTTATTGAAGAAATTATTGAAGAAGATTTAAGCAGTGGTAAATATAAAAGTATTTTAACCCGCTTTCCTCCCGAGCCTAATGGTTACCTGCATATTGGCCATGCCAAAAGTATTTGCCTCAATTTTGGTTTGGGTTTAAAATATGGTGGTAAAACCAATCTTCGTTTTGATGATACAAATCCTGTTACAGAAGAAACCGAATACGTGGATAGTATTAAAGATGATATCCGCTGGTTAGGTTTTAACTGGGCCAATGAATTTTACGCTTCCGATTATTTTGATAAATTATATGAATTTGCTGTCGCCTTAATTAATAAAGGGCTGGCTTATGTAGATGATTCCCCTGCAGAAGAAATTGCGGCTTTAAAAGGGACCCCAACCCAAACCGGTAAAGACAGTCCTTACAGAACCAGAAGCATTAAAGAAAATATTTTATTGTTTACCGAAATGAAAGATGGTAAATATAAGGACGGTGAAAAAGTATTGAGAGCTAAAGTGGATATGGCTGCCGATAATATGCACATGAGGGATCCCATTATTTACCGTATTAAACATGCACACCACCACCGCACCGGAGATAAATGGTGCATTTACCCGATGTATGATTTTGCACATGGGCAAAGCGATAGTATTGAAAATATTACCCACAGCATTTGTACACTGGAATTTATTCCTCACCGGGAACTGTACGATTGGTTTATAGAAAAGCTGGAAATATTTCCATCTCATCAATACGAATTTGCAAGATTGAACATGACCTACACGGTGATGAGCAAAAGAAAATTATTGCAACTGGTTAATGAAGGATATGTAAGTGGCTGGGATGATCCCCGTATGCCCACATTAAGCGGCTTTAGAAGAAAAGGATATACACCCGAAAGCATACGCAATTTCTGCGACAGGATTGGCGTGGCCAAGAGAGAAAACCTCATCGACATCAGTTTATTGGAATTTTGTTTACGTGAAGAATTAAATAAAACTTCTGTAAGGGTAATGGCAGTTTTGGATCCTGTAAAATTAATTATTACAAATTACGAAGATGGCAAAACAGAAGAACTCATAAGTGAGAACGGCCCGGATGAAGCGATGGGAACAAGAGCCATTCCTTTTAGCAAAGAGTTGTGGATTGAAAGGGAAGATTTTATGGAAGAGCCTGCAAAAAAATGGTTTCGTCTTGCACCCGGCACAATGTGCAGGTTAAAAAGTGCTTACATTGTAAAATGCCAAAGTTTTGTAAAAGACAGCAACGGCATTGTAACCGAAATCCATTGCACGTATTTTCCGGAAACTAAAAGCGGCGGCGATAGCAGTGGAATTGCCGTAAAAGGAACTATACATTGGGTAAGTGCTGTGCATGCAGCCACTGCCGAAGTTCGTTTGTACGACCCCTTGTTTAAAGCAGAAAACCCTGCTGCGGAAAAAGGCGATTTTAAAGACAATATTAACCCGGATTCTTTACAGGTTATTACAAATGCTCTTATTGAACCGTCATTGGTAAATGCCACTTTGCAGGACAGGTATCAATTTTTACGCAAAGGATATTTTTGTTTGGATAAGGATGCCACCAAAGAAAAATTGGTATTCAACCGAACCGTTACATTAAAAGATGCCTGGGGTAAAGAAGTAAAGAAGCAATAATCTATTTAACAGCCTCCTCTTTATTTGCCATTATCTTCATATTTGGAAAAACAGCAGCAATAAGAATTACCACTGTTGAAAAAAGCATAATGTAAATGCCTGCTTTTTTTTCGGGGCAATACGCATTATAGCAGGAAGTGTATAAAATATAAGTTTTAATAGCATAAGCTACTGTAAATGCTGATAAAAAAAGATTGGCTCTTTTAGCCCATACTTTTGGCAGGATTATAAATATTAAACTAACCACACTAAAAATAATTAAAAACTTACCCGGCTTACCATACTGGTTCTGTTGAGAAAAGAACCCGGTAAAGTTTTTACCCACATCTGCATGATAAGTCCATGGCACAAAGCAGGAAAAAATTAAAATAACAGAGGCTAAAATACCAGCCCATTGAATAATTTTTGCATTCATATTACTACTTATTAAAATCGCCCCGACATTTTATCGGGGCGATTTTTTGAGGTCCCTAGCGTTCCCCCAAAACACCCGTTGTTATTGAATATTGTTTGTTGCGGCTCGAATGGCGGCTTTACAGTTGAGTGTCTTTTTCAATGAAGGCTTTAAAAATATTTCCCTTATCAAACTTTATGTTTTTACCTTTCTTTAATAAAAATAATGGTGTTAATAAAACAGCCTGGGCTACCGCAGCCCCTGCTTTATTTTTACCCGACTGTTTAATTTCCGAGGTTAATTTTATATTCTTGCCAGAAGGCATATTGATATAATCTATGGTAAAGTTTAATTTACCGCCTTTACCCATACCTTTTCGTTTAGTGCTTTCTGTAATAGTACCCGTAACTTTTGTTCCTTTTGGTATAATAATTTTATCACCATTAATAACTGGCTCTGTAATTTCAAATGCAATTATATCGCCTTCGTTGTTGGTACCACTGCTAATATCTTGCATGAGTTGTACAGTTACTACAGTGCCTTCATACAAAATTTTAGTACTGTCGGTTTGTGCAAATGCTGCTGATGTAAAAAATAAAAATGCTGCTAATAGTGTTTTTGATTTCATGTTTTATATTTTTGGTTTAATTAATTTTTTTTGTTTGCTTTGTATTCTGCTTGTTCTTCCGCTACTTCTAGTTGTGGTTTATCTGTATTAATAGCAATAATTGTAGCATCTGTTTTTTTAGCAATTTCTTGTTTTAGTTTTTTTATTTCGTTTTTCATGGAATAGAATAATTCGGTGTTGTCGTTTTCGGAAATATATTCTTTGGAAATATCGTACTCTGAATCCGATACTTTTTCAAATCCCATTTCACCCAATAGGTCTCTTGCATTCATAACAACATGAGAAGGGGCATCAATTTTTCCGGCCTCTACCTCCCACATTTGGGAATCTGGTTCATACCCTACTCTGTTAATAAAATCAGGGAGGCCATACATAATTCGTATTCTCTGTAAATTTTTAGCTAAAATTAACTTGGGATTGTTTTTTTTCATTTCGTTGTTTTTGGTTAAAAAATCTTCTATAATCTTATCGTCTTTAACTTTTGGATTCCCTTTTTTTGAAATCCAATCGTATATTCTTTGCTTTGGTATGCCTGTTATTTTAGAAAAACTATAAACAGAAATGTTGTTTTCTTTTAAATATTTCATTAAATAAGCTACATTGTTAAACATTTTCTAAATTTTATATTTTAATAAGAGTTTTCTTGTTAATAAGAGTTTTCTTTATATTTTTACATCAGCAAACCAATCGGCAGGTAAGCACAGCAGCAATTTGACATAACAAAATACTACGGCCACAGCCCACACAGTAACGCCTGTATAAAGCTAAAGCCTGGTCACTACTTGCTGGTAGTGCTAAACTGTCGAAATGTTTAAACCTAAAGGGTTTGCTATTTATAATAGTGAACCCTTTTTGTTTTTGCCCCGAAAGATACATCAAAAAATATCTTTTATGCAATACCCTAAATAGGTAATAAAATCTAACAAAATGTTAAACAAGCAACCAGCAGCAGCAACAATCAACAATAATACACCGGTTCAGGCACGGGATGCATTCACTCCACAACAGCAAACGGAAATTGCTGCCATGGTACAGGCAGAGGTAAAAAACTGCCTGTACTATGGGGTGCAATGTGTAAGTACCGAAAAAGCTGCAGAGTTATTAAGTGTAGAGCCTGGCACCGTAAGGGATTGGATTGCTACAGGCAAACTACCTGCCAGCAAGCCAGGCAACACTTACCTTATTTTACTGTGGTTATACGAATTGATAAACGCTATAAAAAACGTAAAGCAATATGAGCAGAGTAATTCGCATTGCAGGCCATACAATAACACTGTGCAAAAAAAAAGGATGTATGGATAGCACGATGGAAAAGAAAAGTAGTTGCAAAAAATAGCGATTGGGTTCCCTTAATGAGAGCCATAGGATATACCGGTAAATAAACTTAAACCTAAAAACTTTTTTATAATGACAATCTACTACTGTGTTATCGGCCAAATGGTTCACTCCATAAAATACGAGGAGCTTAAATCCAGTTATGTATTTAACGCCACCATGGCAACCCATTATCTTCAGTTGTACAAAAGGCATTGTAAAAGCTGGCACTTTACCAGAGCCGCATATTATTTTATGAGGTACAAAAAATACCAGCGCTTTGCCGCCGCAATAGAATGCCAGTTAAAATTTACACCAGCACAACTAAACTAACAATTATGAATACACCGCAAATTAAAAACATTGCTGTTAGCCAGCACGAAATTGTATTACTGCACCAAAGCATAAATATGGCAATAAAAGATGTGGCCGCACAAAAAGTAAAACTGGCCGATATGCAAACCAACGACGATAGCAGTAACCTGGTATTTGAATATTATGCCAAACGCCATAAAGCCCTGGAAGATATTAATAAAAAACTTTTCTCAACAGCTTAAAAACAAAATAAATTGAAAACAGTAACATTCCTTTTTGCCATCATGCTGCTGTCGGCTTGCAGCAGAAAAGTAACTACCATGCGTAGCAGCGTAGTAGTTACCAGCGTAGTGCAAACAAAAAAAGGTGTACAAATAAAAGTACGCCGCATTAATACACCAACACCAATACCGGTAAACCTTTTTAAAATAGGCGATACCATACAGGTGTTGCACCAGCATAAATAAAATAATTGCGCCGTAGAGCAGGGGTAGCTCGGTGGTCTCATAATCCACAGGTCGGTAGTTCGAATCTACCCGGCGCTACAACAACAACTACCAGGTAGTTAAAATGGCGACTTAATTGTTTCCGGTACTTAATGTCCTTAAATAAATAAGAACCGGTATTAAAATATAAATTATGACCAACGATCAAAAACTATTATTACTCATCAGTAAAGTTGATGAGTTATTAAAAGCCCTGGATAAACAGGAAGAGACAAACAACGCATCGCTTTTTAAACATGCCGCAAAAAAGCAGCGTACCGATTTAAAAATCTGGATCAATATGAACAAATTAGTTACTACCGAAAAAACGCCACCCATCCGCAGCGTAAGGCCATCAACAAATAATTTTAAAAATAAATGGTTAGGGCAATAGTGAGCGCCCCCATTTACGATATAAACAAAAAATATGTAGCGGTGCTAAACGGTGCAGCAGCAGTATTAGTTACCCACCGGGAGCTGCGTGGCCACACCGTAAGCAAGACCCCTAATAAAAAACGAAAAAAGTTTAACGATACATACCAGGCAAGCCGCACCACCGAAGGGTACAAAACCAATCGTAGCATAAAAACATGGGCCACTTATTTTTTATTAAAATCGCTTACTACCAGCAGTTATATAAACGATTGGACAAAGCAAAAAGAAGAACTGCTTAGCTACTGCAAAATAACCGAAAATTGTTTTCGTGCCAGGTTAAGGGAACTGCAGCAGCTACAACTAATTACTGTAAATAAGAAAAACCGCAGCATAACGCTTACCTCTTTTACCACAGCCGCCGAAATACTCGGCATAGATTATACCGGAACCATTAAAATAGAATACAATGAAAAAGTTGAAGGCCAACAAGTATTCCAATACTACTTAGTTATGGATGAGGTACGCTGCAACCAACAGGCGCAGCTGGAAGCACTGAATTACAAAGCAAACAAAAATCCACAGTTAAAAGAAATCTTACTATCTGTAATGATGCAGCACGGTGCCGATAAAGCGCAGTTGCAGGAGCATAAATATTTTCAGGAATATTTATTAAAAGTACAGTTATACTTCTTTAAAGCAGGGTCAGACATTTACTCAGTAATCAGCCAGCTACGTGCACAAATTAACCGCAGTGTACAAGGCATACAAAGGCAGTACGGCTACAAAGCTGCACAGTCGGTAAGCTACTTAAAAAAACGACTTAAAAAATTAGGCATTGCAGCAATAGAAAAAACAAAGGTAGAGAGCGATGTACGGGAGCGGCTTTACGTGGCCGGTAGCGGCGGCGTAAAAGTAGAGGCCAACCGGTACTGCCTAAAAACCAAACGTACCGTATTGTTCTGCTGCGATGCCATACAAGCTAAAATTCAGATACATGATACAAAGAAAAAAACAAAAGCCCATGCCAAAGCAGCTTAATTTTTTTTGCCCGGCGGCTGGCCGCCCCCCGCCCAAAAGCAAAAATTGTTATCTACAGTAAGTGGATAATCACATATAATTTTCAAGTAGTACCAGTTAATTCAGGTAGTACCAGTAATCTCAGGTAGTATGAGTTATTTCAAGTTCTTTTCAAGTAAAATCAAGTAACTGGTGAGCCAAAAAAATATTTCGACAGACGAGGAGCTGAATGCCCTATACAGCCGTTTTAAAATCTGGTTTAGTTTTAATGATGGAAGAAACAAAACTTTTTACGCTAAAGAAAAAGATGCCACCATACGGCAAATACTCTTTGGTAAAGTGCAAAGTGTAGTTTTTAATCACGAAAAAGGATTTGCCGCATGTGTGTACCTGGCCGAAACTTATTACCAGGATAAATACACCACCGCAATAATTTACGATCGGTTGTTTCCCAACATGCCCATCCGCAAATATGTAAAAGGTGTGCTTTGCCCAGGCGCTGTAGAAGTAGAGTTTACCACCCTTAGCAAACAAACCTGCTATGCCGTTAAAAAAATTGACGGCGTTTATAAACTGCTACCGGCTTTACCCGATATCGATTTTAAAAAAGAAATTCAACAACGTTTATCAAACCAATAAAAAAAATTAACAATGAACTTACAAACTTTTAATCCCGAAAATCTGCCTTCCGTAAAAGGATCTTCAAAAAGACCATTAATTGGTTTTAGTGCTAAGGCAGGCACTTTTCGTATAAATCGCACTGCAGTAGAGAAAATAAAATTAAAATCAGACGATTGCATTGTGGTACATCAAAATGCAGATGAAATCAGTGAATGGTATTTAGAAGTTGTAAAAGTTGGTGGTTTTATTTTACGCCAAAAACCAAACATTACCCCCGGTGGCTTAATATTTCAAAGCATACCCTTAGCACGCAAAATAATGGATAGTGTAAAATGCATAAACATCAGCGGCCACCTGCAGGTAGCTCCCGAAGCTGTAAAAAACGGCAAACAGGTCCTTTGGCCACTCTTCACCGGTAAATTAATATAAACAATTTTTTAAATTATAAACTAAGTACAATGTTAAAAAATGTTCCTGTGGCCAACATAACGGCCCTGCCTAACTACCGCACTATAGATACTGATAACGGCGAATTTGCCGATCTGGTACAGTCTGTAAAAGATGATGGTGTACTGCAATCTGTTTTATTGCGGCCTAACCCTGGTAAACCTGGCCATTACCAACTAATTTTTGGTAACCGGCGCTTTGCTGCTGCAAAGCTGGCCTTAATACCTAATATACCTGCCAGCATAAAAGAAGTAAGCGACGATGATGTAATTGTATATCAAACAAAAGAAAACCTGCAGCGAAAAGATGTACACCCTATGGACGAAGCTGCTGCTTTTAAAGCTTACCAGGCTGTAAAAAAATGCGATGTAAAAGAACTGGCTGCAGTATTTGCAAAGCAAGAGCGGTATGTTACGCACCGCCTGGCACTAAATAATTTAACAGCAGATCTGCAGAAAGAATTTTTAAAAGGTATTTTATCTGTAGCACAAGCCGAGTTGTTTGCAAAGCTGCCCGATCTGCAGCAAAAAGAATTAAAAAAGCAATGTTACAATACCTGGCAAAAAAAGTACAGCAGCCCGGTTGATTTAAAAGAAACTATTGAAAAATTATTTTTATCAAAACTTTCATCCGCACCGTGGAAGCTGGATGATGCAGCACTGGTACCCGCCGCAGGTAGTTGTAAAGATTGTAAAAAACGCAGCAGCTGCCAGGGATTATTATTTGAAGGATTGGTAAAAGATGATCGTTGTTTAGATACTGTTTGTTTTAAAAACAAAGCTGCCGCACATTTTATGGCAGAGGTAGAAAAAATTGCCACCACAAAACCCGAAATAATTTTTTTACACAGTGGAAACGACTTACCTAAAGAGGTAAAGAAAATTGCTGATGATAATAACATTACTGTTATTGGCGAATATAACGGCGGCGTAAGAAGCTGGAAAAGTGCCGGGTTTAAAGAAGTAAAATGTTTTGTTGTAGCCGGGTACGATAAAGGCAAATACAAAACTATGTATTTAGAGCCTAAAGGTAAAGCTGCTGCAAAAGTTGTTAAAGGTGGTACCGGTGCAGCTGCAATAAAAGAACAGGCTGCAGCCATACAGCAGCGGGTAGAACGCAGCAAAGAATTAGACCACGAAAAAGTACAGGAAATTATTGTAAAACAATTACGGGCCATTGCGCCGGATGATAAATTAGTAATAGTGCAGCATGAAGAGGATTTGTTAAAATCGCTTATGGCATTTGTATTATACGATGCATGCGGTTATACCGATGATGATTTTAATAACCAGTTGGGCATAATGGAAGATATAAATTTTGACCACGACGAGGACCCAGTATATTTTAAAGAAAGGCTTGCTAAACTGAATCATGTGCAGCTAACTAATTTATTAAAAAAAGCTATGCTGCACCGGTACAGCGGTTGTAAACAAAAAAGTGCCAAAACTTATTTTATGCGTGATTTAGCTGCCTGGTTTGGTGTTGATGTAGCTGGTATAATAACCCAACAGGATGTTATTGCAACTAAAAGAGAAACCAATGCCGCTAAACGCATTGAAGCCCTGCAGGCCACCGCAAAACCAGTTGCAGCAGGTGTAAAGAAAATTGCAGCAGGTGTAAAGAAAATTGCACCCGGTGCAAAGAAAGTTGCAAAAAAATCCAAAGCAAAAACGGCAAAAAAGAAAGCAGCATAAATACGGTTGTTGTAAGCTGTTAAAATTAGAGACCATGAAATTATTTGCGATGATAAAAGAGGTTTATTTTAATGAGGTTTATGATTGCACATTGGAACTTCCAATGATGTGTCAGATGTCAAAAAAAAATGGTGAGGTTATCATAATTTTTTATGAAAAGAATAAAGACGGATCACCTGTAAACGGGATTCAGTTTATTGCAGATTTAGAGCCAACAGAAGAAATAAACACACTCCTGCCAACGCAGGAGCCTGGGAAGTCCTGACGGATTGTGTTGAATAAATAAATGGTCTGTAGCGGGATGCCTGTAACGGCGTTACAGGTATCCCGTAAAATGGCTTATAACTGTGGTGCTTTACGCCGGGCAATTCCAATGCCCGGATATAGAATTGCTCACCGCTGATTGTCAAGTCAGGCCACGGCGAGTTAAAAAGTTCTTTGAAATTGTGGGGAAGAAAGTGTTTAGTATATTTACTAATCAATAAAATTTATAAAATGAAAAGTTCAAAAGATTTTACAGAAATCACAAAATTATTAATAGGGCTACCAACACAACTTGTTGTTGGAGATAAAGCATTAACATTTACAGCCAATACAAAAACTTTAAAAGATGGAACGGTAATAAAAGCACCGATAGTAAATGAAATCCTTTCTGCTGATAATTGGAATTTTGAAATTACAGAAAAGAAAGTAGGAAAGGCAAAAGCACATTACGAATATATTAATGGTAAGTCGCAGGATACAATATGGCAAATGGTTAAGTACACCATTAAATAAAATACTTCACTTCTACTTTACACTTTCTCCCCCACAATTTATTATTGGGCATTTGTCCACCTTGCATTAGCAGGGTGTGGCACATGCTTTACGACGCCGACGTAAAAGTATTGGCGATGGTGGGCATCGCAGGTACTTCAAAATATTATTAACTGTCCCGCCCACTATTGCCAATACACCTGTTGGCGGTTAGTGCCGGGTAAAAAAATTAGACTATGAGCAGGAAACATTTTTGTCAGGGTTGCAGCAACGCAAAAAATGGTGTCAAGTCTCGGCGACCAGTACGACACACTTGCGAAAAAACAAACGCTGAATTGTTAAACGAACACATAGGTCGTAACAGAATAGCAATGGGAGTAAAATATTCAGACGGTGGTAATTATTACAATTTAGCAAGTAACAGCGAACAAAATCCAGAACACAAAGATTGTAATACTGCTAAATTGAAAAAATGAAGCTAAAATTTATTACCAAAGCCTTGCTTTTGCAAAACCACCTGTTGGCTGTCAGGGCTGGGCTATTCATAATTATTCTTAAATTTAAAAACAAAAAACGATGCAAAATTTAATCAACAAATCAAATGAAGAAATCTGTGAATTTCTTTTAAACAACAAAAGTGGTGATTGCTTAGAATTAAACCCCGACAAAGGCGGTAAGGATAATAGCGGTTTCGTTAGCAGGGTAATTTATAAAGATAAAAATATTGAGATAGTTTTCAGCTACCTAAAAATAGAAGAAGATGATATTATTCAGCAATTTTTTATTTACTCAAACTGGTGGGGTAAAATAAAAAATTCTTTTTTTACTTGCGATAGCTACAAAGGTAAATCAGAAGTAAAATGTGGTGTTATAAATATTGATGCTTTAAAAATTTCAAAGCAAAATACAACACATAAAATTAACAACAAAAACGAAACGGCTAAATTAGAAATAACCGACTTTAACTCACTTGTGGCTTATTGTCAAAGAAAATTTAAGTCAAGTCCTTCATATAATGTTGTTGAAGTTATTTCTTTAAGCCCAAATAGTTGGGTAAAAATAGAAGTTTCAATGCCTGATGGATCAAAACATTATTTTGAAGGTGTGTCTAAAAAAGAAGCTGCTAACTCTTTTGCCGTTGATTATGCAGGTCGGTAAGCCTTGCAGCCAACGGTAGGTATTGCCTTGTCTGTTTTGGAATTGGCGGCAATCTGCCAAATTGAAATACAAATGTTCCCGTGATAGGTGTCAGCCGATGGTTGCTGGTCTTGCCAAAATAGCGGCAATACCCATGTTGCAAGTCTGGCCACGGGTAGTTTAGGGGATAGTTCTTTGAAATTGTGGGAGAAAAAAAACTTTAAAAATAATTGAATAAATATTTGTTTATTCAAAAAATGGTTGTATATTGCATCATAATTAACAACGAAAAGAGATACCAAACTCTATAAAAAGTGGAAAAATAAAATGGCTACAAAAACAACACTTGCAACAATTTGCACAAAGTTCTGCTCAGTTAATCACAACGAAGACAATTACTTAATTGGTGGCGGTTTAGATGGTTCTAAATTCGCAAGCCGCCGGCACGAAGATGCCCGTAATGACGAAGGAAAATTGACACTTGGTGAAGCAACTCAATTATTTAAAAAAGCCACAGGTTTAGAAACCGATTTGGTAAAAGAAGTTATTGAGTATGCAGTGCCTAATATGGAGTGGCATCATGCAGGTAAGTTACCGAAGGCTTACGGTGGCGGGATGAAAAAAACTTATTTTTTAAACGCTGATGAAATTTGCGATGTTGCAACAAATTGGGTTTCTTATTCAGAAAAATTGGAACTTTCAAAAATTGCTGCAAAAAATGCAGCTGATGAAAAAAATAATTTTGAAAACAAGAAGCTGGAGTTTTTGAAAGCTAATGCAAAAAAGATTGAAAGAGTTGCAAATAAGCCAATGTTTTTTTATCAAACTGCACAAGAAATGAACGGTAAATATGGCTGGTTTGATAGTCGTTACAAAAGCTACAACATGAGTGAATATTTTAGCGGTTGGGAATTTGAAAGTGAAGAAAAGTATCATCAATTTTTAAATATAAAATAATGCACAAATTTATCTTAGGCGAAAATCCACAAGCCCCCGAAACCGGTGGGCTTTGGATTATTCACTTACCAAATCCAAATTCAATTATTGAAGCGGTTTTAAGTGGTGAAAAAATCCATTCTAAAAAAGCTGCTTTTGTTAAAGAATTTCAATATCAAAATAGTGATGGTATTGTAGAGCATTGGCAGTTGCGGCTGCATCACTATTTTTCAACTCTTTTTTGCGACGATAAAGAGGCTGAAATTTTAGCGTTAAAAATGATTGACGATACCTGGCATTGGTACAAATCGTATTTGATTTTTGAAGATAAAAATATTGACGAAAATGAAAACTACTAAACAAAGAGGCGGTGCAAGGGCTGGTACTGGTCCCAAACCAATTGATGAAAATGAAAAAAAGGTGACTGTTTCTTTTTACATAAAAAAGAAACATGTAGAAGCTGCCAAAGCGAAAATTCAACCATTGGTTGATAAGATAAACTCCAAATAAATTCTCCCACAATTTTATTAAAGCAAGTCACTGCCCGAAAGAGCAGACTGGTAGTGGCTTGCTTGCAACGTCCTAATTTATGCACCATGATACAATTTCCACAACCACAATACTTTAACCAAATAAAAAAGGGTGTTACGGTAAGCTACGGTAACAAGCCTTACCGTGTGCAGGATGATGGCCATGGCTACCTGCACATAATTATTTTTGATGATAGTAAAAGAAAGAAGATTGGTATTGATAAATTAAAAGATAATTATTTTGAGCCGGGTACTAAAGCCGATTGGGTTTTTAACGATTGGTGGAAATTTTACGAGTACAACGAATTTAAAACATTTGCCGCCGCAGAAATTGCGTGGCTGCAACATTAACTGCAATGATAATTCTACACACTCACCGCCAATACGCACAGGTAGCACACGACAGTATTTTTCCTTACATAAAATTGCTGCAGCAAAGCCATGCAAACAATGTAAGCCAGCACAGCAGGGTAAGCGGTGAGTGGTTAACTGTAAAATTAATTAACAGCCTTTTAGATGAAATAAAAATACTGCTGCAAAAAAAATTAGTTAATACCAGCAGCCGAACTGTAAAAATAAAATTAACTGATGCTGCAGCCATTGCATTGTACAAAACATTTTTAATTATCCCTATAGACGAAAATAATTATTACCTGCACCTTATTCGCCAGGAGTGGATCACAATTTTAGATAAACAGATTTTTACTTAAATTTAAGGTATGAAAAGAAAATTCACCAAAAAACAAAAACAGGATATTATTAAAATGGTAATAGAGGATAAGCGTACAATGGACATTGGCGAATTTTTTTTAAAAAAATTACCAGTCGTAGATAATGCAATTAGCAAAGCATTTCGTAAAGATGCGGCGGCAACTATTAACAACCATGCAAAAAATTTTATTGTTGGTACTTTTTTAAAAATGCTTTTCGGCAATGCATCCGTAGAAATTATAGACGAAACCGAAAAGCCGGAATAATTTTATTTTAAAATGCGGAATATTATTTATTCGTTTTGCAAAAAATTATTATCTTAGCACTACACAAAACAGGCGTTACTGTATTGCATTATGCAAACATGCCTGTTTTTTTTATATCCACACACTGCCATAGCAGCTATTGCAGGCATTATTATCCCTTCTTTTATTGTTTCCCTCGGTGTTGCATTACTGTGTTGTATTTTCTTTCTGTTAGCGATGTATTGGGCGGGTAAACCAAAAAGGGTTGTAATCCGCTTTAGTGCGGTGTTTGCGTTTGTTTTTAGCCTCATATTTTTCTTTGCCACGCTTTTGCCATTCCCAACTAACCCAAAAATAAATTCTATGCAGGTAAATCAATCTACTCCTTCCCGTTTAATTATCTATACAAAAGATGTGGTGCAAATTGCCGGCTGCAGCGATAGCACCGCCATGCGTAAACTGCATCAGGTAAAAGATGTGTTGGCAAAAAAAGAATACCAGGAAGTAACGATAAAGGAATACTGCGCTTACTACAGCCTGGATTATATGGAAATTTGCCAATTTTTAAAACTCCTGAAATGAAATTGTTTACGCCAAGATATTATTTTTTGTTGCGAAAGTTTGCAGGTAATAAAAACATTTCAGTTGATCAGGTAATGCATTTAAAAGATGGCAAATTTAAAACCACTCATCAGTTGTTTACTTACATGCTGCTAACCTGGCCGCAGGCTGTAAAATATAAATTGTTGTTTTGGTACCAGGGCATGCGTGGCAACAACGAAAAACTGTTTGGCTATAAAAATAAAGTTACCGGCACAGTTATTTTAAAAAAACTATTTTAAATATGTTACACATAAAAAAAGCAAAAGGTAAAGGCTATTATGTAAGCATTACCGCCACCGATGGCGAAATACTGGCCACCAGCGAACTGTTAACCGCAAAGCACAATGCATTTAAAAATATTGCCGCCATTGCCCTGCAGTTTGATAGCAGAGGTGTAATTGTAAAAGACGAAAGTACCGGCCAAATGTACCTGATTAATAAAAAAGGTAAAAAAGTAAAATTCTAAAAATGAAAATACTACCCGCCGCTTTTTAATAACCAATTCCTTCATTTCCCTGTAATTCCTTCAAATTAACCACAGCACTACGGTTATGTTATCAAATTGTGCTTTAAAATAAAAGTTTGTTGGATGGATTGGCAAAATAAAATTACACAGCTGGGCGGAAGTGTTGGAGCTGTGTTCGCTTACATCCTTAACATCAGTTTATCTCACGTGTTTGAAATTGCCTTCTTTGCCTTTATAGGCGCCGCTGTTGGCGAAGGTGTAAAAGAATTGGTTAAACTGATAAAAAAAAAACAGGCATGAACAATAAAAAAATTTTAGTGGGCAGCGGTGTAGCAGCTTTAGTTTACCTCGGGTATAAAGCCTGGAATGTAAAACGCAGCATCGGTTTTTTCCAATACAGTATAAGCAGTGTAAAAGTTTCTTTAAAAAATATACTGCAGCCACAAATAATTTTCGGCATACAAATTTACAACCCTAACAAAACCGGCGTACCCGTTAACGAGTTTTTTGGTACCATAAAATACGGTAACGCCATTTTAGCAAATTTTAAAAATGTTGGGCAAATAAATTTAAGTGGTAACGAAACCAAAGTGGTAGAGGTGGCAGCCAGGGTAAGTGCATTAAGCCTGCTGGCACAAATTGTTGCCGGTAAAAATTATAAAGCGGTGCAAATTGATGGCATTATAAAAACCGGATTTTTTGATATGCCGGTAACAAAAAATGTAAGCATTGCCGGCGTAAGTAATAATGCTGCCAGCTGGTAAATATTTAAAAATACAATTTTTAACTATGAGCAATAAATTGTTTGATACAGTACACGAAGCACACGATGGTAAGGGCCGTGTAGTTTTTATTTGTAAAGATGCCAACGGCCTGTACGTGTACAAGCCGCAAAATGGTTTTAAAAGTAAACACTATGCCGATGATGCCGAAGGCGACGAAGCTTTAGCCGCCTGCTTTGAGCGGCAAAAAGGCTGTAACCATCAGCATGCTTTTTACGAGGATAGCGAACGCCCTGCAAAAGGCGAAAAATATCCGGTAATAAAAAATGTAAAAAAAGATGCAGTGCAGGAAGAACCGGCAATACCACCTGTTGAAACTGTAAACTAAAATTAGTTCTTTAACATGAAGTACCAAACCGCATTAATAGCGCAGCCAAATGGCACGGATGATATCCGTTACCCAAACGGCAACACTAAAGATATTATTGAAACGGTTTTGTATGCAGATAGTAAAGCAGCCAGGTACACCAAAAATTTTGCACCTACTTTAAAAGGTGCAACGGTATACCAAAGCTGTAGAAATATTTGGCAGTTCTTAAAATCAGAAATTCAGTACGATCTGGATCCCGAAGGCAAACAATTGGTAAAAAGCCCGGGCCGCTTGTGGGATATGAATAAACGGGGCCTGTTAAAATACCATGGTGGCGATTGTAAAAGTTTTAGCGTTTTTATTGCCAGCTGTTTGCGTAACCTTAATATTCCCTATGGTTACCGGTTTGTAAGTTACAATAGCAGTACAATACCTACGCATGTGTATGTGTTTGTACCGCTAAAAAACGATAAAGAAATTATTGTAGATGCGGTATGGGATGGAGGGTTTAACACACAAAAGTATTTCAGTTTTAAAGATGACAGGATAAGAATACAGGGCGCAGCAATAGGGAGTGTAAATATTAATAATAATACAAAGCCATCCGGCTTTTTACAATATTAAAAAATGAGCGAAATACATTATTTAGGCGCAACACAAAATCAAACACACCTGCCAGGGCAATTGCGTATTGATACACCTGTTGATCAGTTAACCGAAGGTGAACTGGATTTATTGCTGGCCCGCCAGCGGCTGGAAATTGATAAACAAAACAGCGCCCTCGTTGGTGGCCCGTTTAATTTTCAGCAGCCTAATTACGATAAAGCCCTGCAGGTGGTAAACCGCTGCATTGCCAGCATTAACAACCCCGATCATATTTGTGCAATTGGCGATCATATTGAAGCCATTGGTAAAAAGAAAGGTGGCAAAACCGCCGCTGGCCGCTTATTAAAAAAAGCGGGTACCGGTATTAAAAAAGGTACCAAAGCCCTGGTAAAAGTAGCCACTGCACCCGTAAGGCTGATTGCTAAAGGTGCTATGGAAATTTATTTACCAAAAGCAGCAGCGTTCTTTTTATATCTTTTTGCCGAAGAAAAAGGATTGCCCGATTTGATGAAGGCAAAACGAAGAAAAGCAGAAAAGTTTAAAAAGTTTGTAACAGAAGGCCTGGGCATGAAGGACAAACATTTTATGGCCATCATCCGCAATAAACTTACACAGCTTTTTAAAATGAGCCCCGAAAATTATTTGGCCGGTAAACTTACAACCCGTGTTAGCGGCATAGGTAGCATAGGTAAACCAAATAAGGCTGGCCTGCGTAAAACCAACGGCGGCAAGCTGCCTAAAATTAAACGAGTTACTGCTAAAGCGCCAAACGGGCAAATACAACAGCGTACAGCCCCTAATGTGGATATGGATGATACTAAAATTATTAATCCCGTAAAACCTAAAAAAAGCTTTCCAACATTTGATGGCAATTTAATAAGTTTTGGTGTTAACGCATTGATGTGGCTGATAAGTAAAATTGGTGGTAAAAATAAACCTGATGCCATTACAGCTAACGATTTTCCGGATGTGGAAGCCGATGCCGCAAATGCTTTTGAATACAAAGACCTGGATCAGGATTACAGCAATTTAAATCAAACGCAAAAAGAGGTATTGAAAGATACTGCTGCGGAGTTGATACAAAAAAATGCCGGCGACAGTACTATAGAAAAAGTATTAACAGCGGTACTGCCATTTTTAACACCGCCACAGCGGCAGGAAATTAAGTACGAAGTTAAAGAAGGTGCCGAAGCCATCGACGCAGATGAAGCGCATGAGCTTGGCCGTAATGTAAAAATGAATGTAGTGGATAGTACAGAGGGAGACATAAATAAATTTGAAAATTCAGGCGGCGGCACCGGAGCAGGTGTATGCAGCTGTTAAATATTTTTATTACATCACAAAAAAATACCAGTCATGGCAAAGAAAAGATCTGGCGGCGCTTCTGTAGCAGGTTTGCAAAAGCAAAAAGCAAGTTTACGGGCAAAAATTTCGGCTCAAAAAAAGAAAGTAAATGATGCTAAGCGTGCCGCTAAATTAAAAAGAGAAGTAGAATCTCTTAAAAACAAACTAAAAACAACTACCCGCCGTAAAAAAAGGTAAGCGGTTAATTGTTTGTTTGGCATCTACAACAAAAAAAATTACATCAAGTTCAATCAAAAAAAATGGCAAAGATCAATTTTAAAAAAATTCAGGACCGCACGATGAGTGTGGTAGGCCTGGTAGGCGGTAGTGTGGCCAGCAATTATTTGGGCACCACTATCGACAAGTTGGGGAAAGGCAAGGTCTCTCCCTTAATAAATGCGGGAGGCCGCGTTATTCTGGCAGCTGCATTGCCTTCGTTATTTGGCGGCGGAAAAACAAAAGGTATGGTAGAAGATTTTAGTAATGGTATGATGGCCCAGGCCGGTTATGCAGTAGCTAAAGCTTTAAACATCCCCGGCATCAGCGGCACAGATGATATGGATTCTCCAATAAGCGATTGGTTACCCGCAGGATCATTAAGCGGCACTAATCCTGTGGATTCTCCAATAAGTGGCAGCACAAATTAATCTTACAGTGTAAGGTTAAAGTTTTTAATCCAATACCGAATTATTAAGATTATTACATCACATTTTTACATTAAACAAATGAAAAGTTTAAAATCAATTTTATCATTATTCGCCATTACGTTGTTGTTAGCCTCAGCGTTGGCGTTTGGGTTAGAGACCCCACCTATAGAAACTGCTGCTGCAGTTAGTCTGTTTGTAGCTTCATTTTATTGCTTCACTTATTTTGGCATCATCCCTTTTCCAAAAGACGTTTTAGGGGTGTTTATGGGCGTGCCAGGCGTTAGTGGTAGCGAGGGTGTAGGAATACAGGTAGTCAGCACAGAAAGAGACAGGGCGATACATTTAAACAACTCGTTAAAGACAGAGTATACCGGTAAAAAACTGGTACCTGGTTATTTAAGGTTAGAAGCTACTATTATTAATAATAACGGTAAGCTCTCCTTTCCCACTTTTACAGGCGATAGCAACCTGGTATATTTAACCGAAAAAAGGCTAAACCGAAACGACGCATTTATTGCGTCGGAATATGGTTTGTTTTTATTAAAGCAGGACATTGCTAATAAAAAAACAAACGGCCTGTTATACTCCTATCCCAACCGTACCATTTTTGGCGCTGCCACAGATGATTTGATGGCCATTTTTATGAGCGGCAAATTAAATATGGAAATTGATAAAGAGCGTTGGTTACCCGACGTTGATTGTACCCGATTTCTAAAATTTCCACAGGTACAGCAATCCGCCGCTGGCAACTTTGATGAGTGGAGCCTTAAGAAAGCTTTAATGCCTCTTACACCGCAGTTTGTTATTAACGGCAACGGTAGTAACGAAATTAAAGTAGAATACGATACTTACGCCGGGTTTGCCGGTGCAAGTGCTGTAGCCGGTACCGAACACAGGGCAGTATTGTACCTGCATGGTTTTTATATTGCCGAAGGCAACAGTAAAAGTTCTTCTTAATTAAAAAATCGCTTGGTTATAATTAAACTATCTGTACCGGTTAAACGGTATGGATAGTTTTTAAAAATTTTATAATGACACATATAATACAAAGAATTGGCCGCAGCGAAACTATCGAAGTAGCTATATTAAATAATGCAGTAAGGGAATTTAAATTCTCTGATAACGAAAGCACTTTACAAAAAGTAGTGCTGGAAGGCATCATTATACACAGTGCAGCTTTAGGCATGAGTAAAAATAACCGCACTATGCTGGCAGATGTGGACCTTAAAAAATCTTTAATCACACTTGCCACCAACCGGCAAAAGCTGTTAAATAAAGAATTGCCTTTAGAAACGTTTATAAAAAACGACAATGCCATTACCTGGGTAAAACCATTTATGTTGGATGTTGCAAAAAGTTACATAACGATTCCAGGCATAGCAGCTATAGCAATACCTGCAGGCCCGCCCGCCGGATTGGCTATAATGGTAACATTGTTTTACCGCCCCTTTGATCCTTTAAAAGACAGGGTAGATGAAGATGGATGCATTATTGAATAATTACTAAAACTATACTACATGGCTGTGGAAGGAAAATTTCAGGTTATAGAAAATTTACGGGCTGCTAAATTAGTATACTGGCGAATTTTTGAAAGTGCCGGACAAAAAGGATCCGGCGCATTTTTAGCTACCGCAGATTTTGAAAACCCTGACCTTTTGGAAAAAGATAGTTATGCAGATTTGCAGTCTGCATTAAACAGGCTTAGCCGTGGCCGTTATATAATGACCGCCTACCGAACAAACTCCACCAAAGGCGGTGCAGCTTACGATACCTCAATTGAATTGGAAGGCAGCGGTAACAGTACCGCTATTAGCGGCGTAAATGATGCGGCTTCTTTTTATTTAGACGGTATTGGAAAAGTAACCAGCGAAAATTTTGAAGAAGCTATTGATAAAAAATTATCCATGAAAATTGCTGCTATGGATAAAGAGAAAGAAGATAAAGCATTACGGGATAGGGTGAAACAGTTAGAAGCAGAGGCAAAAGAAAATGATGGCGCCGTAAACCGTGGCCTTATGGCTGTTGGTACAGTGCTGTACGGGCAGCTAAGCAAAACACCGCAGTTTAAAGAAATGATTGGCATTGTTGCCGATGTTACAAAAGCCGCTGCAACCGGCGGTGCACAGCAGGCAGCTACACATTTAGGTACCACAACCGATGCACTTGAAACGGCCAGCCATTTACCAGATAATCATGTAGAAGGTGATACCGCTGAAATTGGCGGCATTAAAGTAAACCAGGATGAACTATTTGGTACGCTGGATGATTTAGGAAAAGATAACCCGGAAGTACTGCAGCATTTAAAAATATTGGCCAAACTAAAAAAAGATAATCCGGCAATGTACAACCAGGCGGTTGAAATGGCAGGATCGCTGTAACGCTTATGGATAATTTTAACGCATTGCCACAAACTGAAAGGTACCGCATTATGCAGGCTGTAAATACGCTGTGTGCTGCCAACCCGGATGTGGCTAAACAATTAGAAGCCCTTGCAAAATTAAAACAGGAAAATGGTTTTGCCTGGGCAGTTTTAAAATCAAAAGTAAAATAATACCATCATGCCAATAGGTGAAGTTTTAACACAGAGCGATTTAAAGAGCCTTGCAAAAAATAGCGAAGCAAATATGCCACGCAAAGTTTTTGTGGCCCCCACTGTTTATCATGATAAAACTGGAGGCAGTTCTCGGTGGGTATACTATGCTACTTTACAAGAAGCATTAAATCAATGGAAATATTTAAATAAAATGCCGGGCGCTAAAGCAGTTGAGCCTAAACATTCTTTCTTTTTTGAAAAAGGGGGAAATCAAACAATGGGCATAAATGTAGATTTTTTCTTTTATCATCCTTCATTCGGACTTATGCCTGCTCCTTATTCTTTTGCAAAAGAGTGGATGTATCAAAAAAATATTTTCAAGTATGCTGCAATAAGGTTTTATAAAAGTGATGGTAGTGGTCCTTTTTATGCTACAATTAATAACAGAGATTTTGGCATTACAGCTGATGTTGTTAAAAATGTTTCTCCCCAAAAGGCTGAGGAACTAGACAAGCTATTCAGGGAAATTGTTTTATTGAAAGCAAACTTTAATTCGTTGTCAAAATACCTTACCACTTTAAGTAAAAGGCAATTAAATAAAACAGAACAACAGGTTTATAATGAAGGATTATTGAGACTTCAGGAATACAAAGATGCGATACGTCAAGTTAAAGGAGTCGATTTTGTTTTTGGTAAACAAAATGTGGTTGGGCAGATTGGGATACTACCTGTAATTGCTTGGTTAGTTGTTGCAGGTATTAGTGCTTTGATAGTAGGAGGATACACTGCGTATAAAATTGCCGAAAAATGGGCAGAAGTTGAAAAAGTAAGAAGTGATAATGATTCGGTGGAATTTTTAACAGAAGCTAAAATAAGAATTGCGAAAGACCCAGACATATCTGAAGCTACTAAACAACGATTATTAAATGAAGCAAACTCAAGCATTACCAAAATTCAGGAACATACAGAAAACGTAGAGAAACAAGCTTCTTCTCCTGGAATATTTGATAAAATAACCAACCTCGTTTTAATTGGTGGTGGCATTTTTTTATTATCAAAAGTTATAAAGTAATGGCAAAATATAAATGTAAATTTTCTTTCGAGCCTATTACTGATACCGGTACTGTAAAAGTAACCGGCTGTAATAATTTTTCTTTTTACAACGCCGGTAATGTAAACGCAACCATTAACAGGTTGTTGATACTGCAGCCAAAAGAAAGCTGGCCCAATTTGCAAAACGATATCAGCATTGAAATTGAGCAGGAATTTAGTGTAGAGTTTAATGTTGGCGCCGATATACCGCCACCAACATTTGAAGCGCCAAAGGCTGGTTTTAACGCAAGTGTAGGCAGCGATACCAATCCATTAGGAATTTTTGATACCAGGGTAATTTTAATAAAAACACATTTATCCGAAGCATAATGGCCAGCTCCGCAGTGCCCATAAAAAAATCAATAGTGCACGAGGGCAGTTATGCGCCTGCGTTTGGTGTTAATGGCGAAACATATAAAGGAATAGATCGAAGGCAGCAACCCGGTTGGCCGGGATGGAAAATTATTGATGAGTACAAAAAAAAGCGTTTCAGCATCCCTAAATACAGCATACTGAAAAATGTGCAGTTAGATAATCAGGTAATTGATTTTTACACAAAAAACTTTTGGCCAAAAAGTAAAGCAGGCTTATTAAATAACCAAACTTTTGCCGAAAATTATTTTGATTTTTATTTTCATAAACCCGCCATTGCGGTAGCGGCAATAAAAGCGGCTGCAGGTAAAAACGATTTAGAAAGTGCTATAACAACCGTTAATGCAAATCCTGAAGAAACGTATACTAAATTTTACAATTTAAGGCTGGCGCATTATAATAATAGCTGGATGAATGGTAGCGGCAAAAACAAAATTTATTACAAGCCTGGTAAAAACGGTACGCAGGCTACACAGTTGCGGCGTGCTAAAAGTTACCCGGAAAAGCTTGCAAAGCAATCATTTTTTTACAGCGGTTTTTTAAATTATTTCGGCAACTAAAATTTATTATCATGTTTGATGAATTATACAGCAGCGTTATGAAAAATGAATTAGGATACAATCCTGACGATCAGGGCGCACAAACATATAATGGCATTTGGTATGCTGCTCATCCGGGTTGGCCCGGCTGGAAAATTATAAACGCCATCCCCAATAAAAAACGTGGCCAAACTTTTTATAACATACACCCGGAGCTGGAGCAGCTTGCAAAAAATTTTTATGCTGATTACTGGAAACCGCTGCAGGTGGAACAGCTTAACAGCCTGCAACTGGCACAAATGCTGGCCGATATCAGCACACAGCATGGCGGTTGGAAAAAGATTGTAGCTGCTGGCGTGTACGGCGGTAATCCGCTAACCGGCCCTGCAGTGTATAGTGCAGATACTATCGCTAAGCTTAACAGCAATCCTAAATTGTATTACCAACAAATTGCCGAAAAAAGATTGTATTACAGTACACATGTAAAATTAAAAAACGAGGCTGACCGAAAAGGCATAATAAACCGGGCACAAAAGTATGTTACCGCAGCAGCAAAATGGATATCAGAAAATTCGGGCACAGCTGCTGCAGCGGGTACCGGTATAGCAGGTTTTTTTTTGCTTATTTGTTAATTAAAAAATTATTTAAATAATGGGCTTAGGTGTAGTTAGTAACAATACAGGCAGTAAAGCAGGCGGTGTAACAAAGCTGAATTATATTATTCAGGCACCGGGCAGCAATATTATAATACCGGCAAACTCTTTTATTAGTTGGGTAGAATTAAACAGCGTTGTTAATAACGATGTAACCATTGGCACCGTTGCTGCAGGTGTTGACTTTTTTAACGACACCGTACTGGCCAACGAACCCTACGAAGCTGCAAAAGGATGGAAAGTAAATGTAGCCACCCTTTTATATGTGCTTTGCTCTCAAAACTTAAACTTAATATTTTACAAGTTTTAACTATGAAAAAGTTACTGTTATTAATATTGTTGTTTGTTCAGTTTTTTACAAACGCACAAACCATGCAAAGTTTGGTAGACACAAAAGATCTATCTGTTACTAATCGCATTTTCTTCGATGGTGCATGGCGTTACCGATGGCTAATTAACAGCGATATAAAGGGCGGTATTGTAACATGGGTAAGCGGTTTTACCTTTGCTGTAACCTCGGCACAATACACCATTAAAGGCAAAGAATACAGCAGTGCCGGAGGGCAAATAACTTTAAATGCTGCAGATTCTATTTACCCACGCTTTGATGTAATTGCATTAAATAATTTAGGGCAAATTGTAAAACTTACCGGCACACCTGCAGCATTACCTTCAGTACCTGTAACCGATAGATCCACCCAAATATTTAGAACATTAATTTTAGTACCTGCGGCGGCTACCAGCCCCGGCGGTGTAAGCAACATAACCATTTATAACGAAAATACAGAGTGGAGCCATGTAGATGCAGATTTTACAGGCGGCATAAATTATACCAGTACTACGCAACCATATACCGGTGCGGTAAGCATTAATGTAACCGGTACAACCGGTACCACGGCCAGCGGTGGGTTTAAATTTTTTAACGGCCAAAGTTTTGGATATAAAAGTTTTACTACCCTGCGTTTTTATATAAGGTTAAAAGCAGCACTTACCAGCGGTGCAAATTTACAGGTTGGTTTGGGCAATGGTAACGAAACCTTAACACCCATAACGGCGGCGCATGGCTTTAACCCGGCATTAATAAATGTATGGCAAAATGTTACTATGCCCATAGAAGATTTTAATAAATTATCAACAAATTTCAGCGTATTTTATTTTATAATTACCGGTAACGCAAGCGGTTTTTATGTAGATAATATACAACTGCAAAACGGTGTAACTACCGGCAATGGCGGTAATTTATACGATACGCTAAAAGTAAACTCACCGTTAAAAGTTTTTTACAATGGCACTACCGGTGAGCAGCGGTTAGGCAGCGATACAGTAAACTTAACCAAAGACGGTATTTTAAAAAAAGAAGATTATGCAACATTTTTAGCAGGCGGAAGTGGTGGCGGACAAACTCCGATATTACAACCGGTAAACTATAATTATTACAGAATTGACAGTCTTGGTGGGGTAACTGTACGAACTAAAACCGGAACACCTGCCACAAATACTTATGCCACCTGGAATCCGGGTGACAAGTATTTAATGACATTAACAGCAGGTAATTTAACGGCTGCAAAAGATGTAGGAGGAAATTCCATAGTTCGCTCTACCGTATCTGTTAGTAGTGGTAAATACTATTGGGAGGTTTTAGTCTCCACCGCAACCACAATTACAGCAGTGGGTGTATGTAAAAGCACGGCCAACATTTACGATATACCTGGCCTTAATACTGCGTCTTATGGTTACTGGAACAACGGTGTTGTTTATGGTAATGGTACAGATTTAGGAGGTACACCGGCAACGTACACAAATGGAGACAGAATAGGTATAGCAATAGACGTAGATGCTGGTACAGTAAAGTTTTTTAAAAATAATGTACTACAATTGACAGCTACAGGCTTAACAGCCGGTAATTATTTCGCCGTGTTTGGCGGACAAGACAATGCACCACTTAGTGTAGCAACAGCAAATTTTGGAGCCAGCTCATTAACATACACACCACCTGCAACATACAACCCAGGTCTTTACACAAGTAGCGGAGTTGGTGTAGTTCGTACCGACCAGTTTAAAGCTGATAGTAATGGCATAAAGATGCCAAACCTTTCAACAGCCCCCGGAACAAAAACATTAAGAATTGATGCTGACGGTAATGTTACCAAAACTGATACAACTGTAGTTAACAATATTTATACATCAGATGGAACATTGGCCGGAACAAGGACAATAAATAATGCAGGATTTAATACTATATGGAGTGGGTCTGGTAAGTTTGGTATAGGGAGTACGCCTTTTTACAAACTTCATGTACAAGAAAATGCGGCAGGGATCTTTTCAGCCTTTATTACCAATAATAGTTCTACGGGGGCTGGACTTGGAATTAACACTTTTGCAACAGGAGGAACAATACCTGTACTTCAGGTCCTTGCCGGAGCAACAGGCAGCACAAGTTTGTTTGAAATTAGGCCAGCAGGGGCTGTATTATTCAACAATAATGCCGGAACATCAGGTCAGGTATTGACAAGCGCAGGACCATCGGCACCACCAACATGGACAACCTCATCCAGTAGCGGAACTTATACCCCAACATTAACAAACGTGGCAAACATTACCGCCAGTACAGCCTATAGCTGTCAATACACAAGGGTTGGTAATATGGTAACGGTTTCGGGTAAGGTAGATATAGACCCTATGTTAACTGCTACACTAACAGATTTACGCATTAGTTTACCAATAGCCAGTGCGTTGGTAAACGATAATGAATTAGCAGGAACGGGAGTAGCCGGCGCTATTGCCGGATATAGCGCAAGTGTTTTAGGAGATGCCACTAACGATGCTGCAATACTGCGTTTTATGGGCAGCGATATAAATAATAATAGCTGGTACTTTACTTTTTTATACAGGGTTTTATGATAAAAATAATAACAACAATATTTATTTTTTGCTCATTAACCGCAAATTCGCAAACTTATGTTTTGAGAACGGTAGCGGTTAATGGTAACACCAATGATACTTTATTTTTAAAATTAGATGTTGCTGGCAACAGTACCGATAGTTTATTCAGGTACAATGGTAATAATTATTCTTTTGCCTTAATACCAAAAGTAAAATATTGGTATCCATTTAAACAAATAACGGGATCACCTACCACAATTGCAGGGTATGGAATTACCGATGCGGCAGCAGCATCGCATGTACACAGTTTTTCATCATTAACAGCAAAGCCTACCACAATTGCAGGGTATGGAATTACCGATGCGTTTACCCAGGGTGTTGCAGATGGATTGTATTCGGTTTTAGCTCATGTACAC